>CANRHQ010000023.1 GCA_947630445.1 uncultured Clostridia bacterium
GGTGCTAATGAAAATTCTGGTTTTACTTCTCCTTTTGGTCTACCTAAATGTGAACTTAATATTATTTTACAGTTTTGCTCTATCAAATATTTAATTGTTGGCAATGCTGATACTATTCTTCTATTATCTGTGATATTTTGTTCTGAATCCATTGGAACATTAAAATCACATCTTACAAATACTTTCTTTCCTGCCAAATCAATATCTTTTATTGTTTTTTTACTCATTTATATCATTTCCTTTCATAAAATTAAAACCTAAATTAGGACAGTTCTGTTAACTGTTTTTATAAGAACTGCCCTAGAATTTTTATTATTTATGGTCTACAGAAGCCATATAACATGCTAAATCTACTAATTTATTTGAATATCCCCATTCATTATCATACCAAGCTACTAATTTTACGAATGTATCTGTTAACATTATTCCTGCTGTTGCATCAAATATTGAAGTATGAGCATCTCCTATAAAGTCAGATGATACAACTGCTTCATCTGTGTATGAAAGTATTCCTTTTAACTCATTTTCTGAAGCTCTTTTTACTGTTGCACATATTTCTTCATATGTTGTAGGTCTTTCCAAATTACATGTTAAATCTACAACTGATACATCTACAGTAGGTACTCTAAAAGCCATTCCTGTTAATTTTCCGTTTAAAGAAGGTATAACTTTTCCTACAGCTTTTGCTGCTCCTGTTGATGATGGTATTATATTTGCAGCTGCTGCACGTCCACCTCTCCAATCTTTTTTAGATGCTCCATCTACTGTTTTTTGAGTTGCTGTTGTTGAATGTACTGTTGTCATAAGTCCATCTTTTATTCCAAAATTATCATTTATTACTTTTGCTAATGGTGCTAAACAGTTAGTTGTACAAGAAGCATTTGATACAATATTCATATCTGATGTGTATGTTTCATTATTTACACCCATTACAAACATAGGTGCATCTTTTGATGGTGCACTTATTAAAACTTTTTTTGCTCCACCATCTATGTGTGCTTGTGCTTTTTCCATTGTTGTAAATACTCCTGAACATTCTAAT
Source organism: uncultured Clostridia bacterium (assembly GCA_947630445.1). Taxonomy (GTDB): domain Bacteria; phylum Bacillota; class Clostridia; order TANB77; family CAG-508; genus CAG-269. The sequence continues at coordinate 1,043 of CANRHQ010000023.1, forward strand.
ACATATTCTACTCCAAGTTCTCCCCATGGTATGTTCTTTGGATCCATTTCATTATATACTTTTATAGTTTTTCCATTTACTACTAAATTTCCATCTTTTTCTTCAACTGTTCCTTCAAATTTTCCATGTACAGTATCATATCTTGTCATATATGCCATATAGTCTGCTGCTAAAAATGGGTCATTTACTGCAACGACTTCAACCTCCTCTTTTCCTAATGCTGCTTGGAATGCTAATTTTCCTATTCTTCCAAATCCATTAATTCCTATTTTTACTGACATAAAACTTCCTCCTTTTAAGATGTTAGATATTATTATTCTAACCTCTATTTCTATTATTTACCTTTTTAGGCAATTTTATTCTATAACAAAAAATAGTACTTTTCAAGTACTATTTTTAAATTTTTTAATATTCTAGAAAAGTCATCATTGAAGATGAAAAATAATTATAAGTATTTTTTTAAAGTTTCTACACTATCTTCTTGCATTACAACAAAATCATTCAATATTTGTTTTACTTCAGCATCTATACTAGGATTATTATTTAGTAATCTTCTCCCCTCAATTATTCCCATATTAGTTCCTTGCATAAGTAGTTCTGATATCTTTGAATTACTTTGGTCATTCATTGTTTTCATATTAACACCATACCATGTCATCATTTTATTCATTAAAGTTGTTTCTTGAGGTTGTTTTGAAGTATATTGTGAATATATGTCATCTACTCTATTTGCAATTTCTTTATATTTTCCATATTCACCATCTAACACTTTTTTAAATCTCTCATCTCCAACTTTATCTGATACAAAATGAATTGCTTCCATTCCCATTGTTGTTCCTTTATTAACCTCATCTAAAACTTTTACATTAATATCTTCCATATATCATTCCTCCTTTATCTATTTTTACCAATTACAGTTAATTTATTCATTTGGTCATGCACATTTGATTTTTTAATTGCATATATTTTGTTATGAGAAAGATGGAGGATATTTTATGTTTTCTACACTTTTAATAGGTAGCTTTATACAATTTTTACAAACTGCAATTTTTACTGTTGGATATATTTCTGGAACACAACTATTTCCTGAACCATTAAGTTCTGAAGAAGAACGAAAATATCTTGAAAATTTAAAAAACGGTGATGAAGAAGCTCGTAATATTCTTATAGAAAGAAATTTAAGATTAGTAGCTCACGTTTGTAAAAAATATAGTAATTCTAATGTAGACCAAGATGATTTAATTTCAATTGGTACAATAGGTCTTATTAAAGGAATTAATAGTTTTAAAGTTGAAAAAGGTGCTAGGCTTTCTACTTATGTTTCAAGATGTATAGATAATGAAATATTGATGTACTTTAGAGCAACAAAAAAACTTGTAGCTGAAGTTTATTTAAATGACCCCATTGGTAAAGACAAGGATGATAATGTTGTAACTTTGCAAGAAATACTAGAGAATGAAGATAAAAGTGTTGAAGATTCTGTTGATTTAAAAATGAAAATTAAAATTCTGTATGAAAAGATGAAAACAGCCCTAAAAGATAGAGAAAGAACTATTTTAGAACTTAGATTCGGATTAGATGGTCATAAACCAAAAACTCAAATAGAAATTGCTGAACAAATGGGTATTTCTCGTTCATATGTTTCAAGAATTGAAACAAAAGCCATTAATAAATTATCTAAAGAATTTAAAGATTAAAGAACAACAATCAAAATAATTGTTGTTCTTAATTTTAATATTATTACATTTCATCAATATAATTTTCAAATTGGCTATTATACAATTGACTATAAAATCCTCCTTTAGATAGAAGTTCTTCATGAGTTCCCTGCTCAACAATATCTCCATGATCCATAACCAAAATCAAGTCTGCATTTTTTATTGTAGATAACCTATGTGCAATAATAAATGATGTTCTACCTTTCATTAAATTATCCATTGCTTTCTGTATTTCAATTTCTGTTCTTGTATCAATTGAACTTGTTGCTTCATCTAAAATTAATATTTTAGGATCTGCTAATATGACTCTTGCAATTGTTAATAATTGTTTTTGACCTGCTGAAACTCCACTTGTCTCATCACTTAAAACTGAATTATATCCATTAGGAAGCGTTCTTATAAAATGATGTACGTGTGCAGCTTTAGCAGCTTGAATTACTTCTGTATCTGTTGCATCTTCTTTGCTATATTTTATATTTTCCTTAACTGTTCCATCAAATAACCATGTATCTTGCAATACCATTCCAAACATTTGACGAAGATTTCCTCTTTTGAAATCTTTTATATTATGACCATCTATTAATATCTTTCCATCTAAAACATCATAAAATCTCATAAGAAGTTTTACCATTGTAGTTTTTCCAGCACCAGTTGGTCCAACAATAGCAATTTTTTGACCTTCATAAACAGTTGCATTAAAATCTTTTATAACAATATCATCTTTATTATATCCAAATTTAACATGTTCAAATGTAATATTTCCTTTTAGTCCTTTTGTAGATGCTCCTCTTTTGGCTGTTTCTATTTCTTCATCTTCTTCTATAAAATCAAAAATTCTTTCAGCAGCGGCTACCATTGCCTGTAACATACTTGCAACTTGTGCTATTTGATTTATAGGTTGTGTAAATTGTTTATTATATTGAATAAAACTTTGTATATTACCAACTGTAATTGTACCTTTTATTGCTAAAAATCCACCTGCAATTGCAACACCAACATATCCAATATTTGAAACAAAATTCATTATTGGATGCATTAGTCCTGATAAAAATTGCGCTCTCCATGAAGATCTGTATAATTCTGCATTAGCCTTTTTAAATTCTTCTTGTGCCTTTTTTTCTCCATTAAATGCTTTTACAATTGTTAATCCAGAATATATTTCCTCAACTTGACCGTTTACATGTCCTAAATAATCTTGTTGCCTTTTAAAATATTTTTGTGATTTTCCTACTATTAATTTTACTAATATTACTCCTATTGGCATTACTAATAATGATATTACAGTCATTTGAACACTTATTGATAACATCATTATTAATATACCTATTAATGTACATATAGAAGTTATTATTTGTGTGATACTTTGATTTAGATTCATTCCTAAAGTATCAATATCATTTGTTATTATTGATAATACCTCTCCATTTGTTTTTTTATCAAAATAATTCATAGGAAGTTTATTTATTTTTTCTGACAAGCTCTTTCTTAAATTATATGTAAGTTTTTGAGAAATTCCTGTCATTGTAAATCCTTGAATAAAGGAGAATAGTGCACTTAATAAATATAGCCCTAATAGAGTTAATAAGATTGTTCCGATTTTTCCAAAATCAATACCACCATTTCCAGAAATTTTATTTACTAAACCATTAAATATTTCCGTTGTTGCATTTCCTAAAATTTTAGGTCCTATTATAGCAAAAATCGTGCTACCTATTGCAAAAATAAATACTATTATTAATCCAACTTTATATTTTGATAAATAATTATTAATTAATTTTTTGGTTGTTCCTTTAAAATCTTTTGCTCTTTCTAAAGTTGGTCCTCTACCTGGTCTACCCATTGGTCCTGGCATATATTATTCTCCTCCTTTCCCTTTATTTAATTCTTCCTCTGACAATTGAGATAAAGCTATTTGCCTATAAGTTTCATTGTTTTCTATTAATTCTTCATGTGTTCCTTGACCTACTATTTTTCCTTCATCTAAAACTATTATTTTATCTGCATTTAAAATTGTACTAATTCTTTGTGCAACTATTATTGATGTTTTATTTTTAGTTCTTTTTGAAAGTGCTTCTCTTAATGCTGCATCTGTTTTAAAATCTAAGGCAGAAAAACTATCATCAAATATAAATATTTCTGGGTCTTTCGCAATTGCTCTTGCTATTGATAATCTTTGTTTTTGTCCACCTGATACATTACTTCCACCTTGTGCTATTTCTGATTTATATTTTTGATCTTTTTCTTCAATAAATTCTGTTGCTTGTGCAATTTCTGCAGCTTCTATCATTTTTTTATCTGACATGTTTGGATTTGAATATTTTAAATTTGATTCTATTGTACCAAAAAATAATATTCCTCTTTGTGGTACAAAACCAATTATATTCCTTAATTCTTTTTGCGATAAATCTTTAACATTTACACCATCTACTAAAAGCTCTCCACCTGTTACATCATAAAATCTTGGTATTAAATTTATTATTGTTGATTTTCCACTTCCAGTACTTCCTATTATTGCAGTTGTTTTTCCTGGTTCTGCTGTAAAATTAATATCTTCCAGTATTTCTGTATCTGCATCAGGATACCTAAATGATACATTTTTAAATTCGACTAAACCTTTTTTACTACTATCAAGTTTTTTAGTTTTTTCCTTATCTTTTATACTTGGGTCTGTTTCAAGTACTTTTACAATACGATTTGCTGATACAGATGCTCTTGGTAACATTATTGATATCATTGAAATCATTAAGAAACTCATTACTATTTGCATTGCATATTGAATAAATGCCAACATATCTCCAACTTGCATAATACCTTGATCTACATTATGTCCTCCAACCCATATTATTAATATTGATACTCCATTCATTATAAGCATAAGTATAGGAAACATTAATGACATTGTTCTATTTACAAATATTGAGGCTTTTGTTAAATCAGTATTTGCATTATCAAACCTTTTTTCCTCTTTCTTTTCTGTATTAAATGCTCTTATAACAGCTTTTCCTGTTAATATTTCCCTAGATACTTGATTTAATCTGTCTATTAAGTCTTGTAATTTTTTAAATCTTGGCATTGTTACTGCAAATAGTACAGCTACTACAAATAGTACTGTTATAACAGCCAAACCTATTATCCATGCCATTGAAGAATCACTTTCAGTTAATACTTTTATAATTCCTCCTATTCCTATTATTGGTGCATATACAACTGTTCTAAATAACATTGCCATTAATTGTTGAATTTGTTGAATATCGTTTGTACTACGAGTGATTAAAGATGCTGTTGAAAATTCTCTTAATTCTTTATTTGAAAATTGTAATACTTTATTAAATACTTTTTCTCTTAATGTTCGTGCTAATCTTGCACCAACTCTTGATGATAATAGCATAATTGTTATACCAGATGCCATACTTATTGCTGCTAAAAGTAACATTTTTAATCCTGTTAATATTATGTAGTTCATTTGTATTTTATCTACATTAACACCTGCTCGTTGATACAAGTTTTTAACAATTACAATTGCAGATTGTGCTTTTAAACTGTCTGGTAAATTGTCTATATTAGCAGATAATTGTGCTCCACTTTTTAACATTCCAGCTATAATCATTGGTTCTATAAATATATTTGATAGTGTTTCTTTTTCTTCTTCTGTTAGATTTTTTATAACATATATATTTTCATCATATTCTTTTCCCAAATATTGCTTTAATAACTTTTTTTGATTTTTTTCTAAATCGTTATCACTTGCAATAGAATAATTTTTTAAAATCTCTTCTTTTTTTTCTGTAAATTGTAATATTGCGTTCATATCAGTTTTGCTTATTATATTAGGTACATCACTTTCAATTCCTCCTGACTGTATTCCGACATTTACAATTTTTGATGTATAATTAGGTAACTCTAAGTCTACAGTTGCCTGAATACATAGTAATACTATTATTACTATTACAGAGATCCATGATTGTTTTAAATTTTTTAATACTTTTAACATCTTTTCCTCCCCTTTAGTCAATATTAAATGGCACTATGTCATTTTATGAGACACAATGCCATTTGTCAATATTATTTATGTGAATTTTGTGTAAATTTTTTAATCTCCTAAGCAAATACCAATGTTTCTAGCTGTTTTTACTAAATCGTTATCCATTGTAACTTTTCTAAGATTACTTTCTGCTGTATTTCCAGAAACTGCACCTATTTTTGTATTTCTTCCTACAACTTCTTCTAATGAAACAGCATCTAGTTTTCCATTTTTTATTACTGTTAATACTCCAAATTGACCGTTTAATGCTAATTCCATAGCTTTTGCTCCATATTTAGTAGAAAGCACTCTGTCATATGCTGTTGGTGTTCCTCCTCTTTGCATATATCCTAATGTTGTACTTCTTGATTCTATTCCTGTTAATTCTTGTAATTGATTTGCTACAATTTGCCCTATTCCACCAAGTTTTGTGTTGTCTACACCTTCTCCATTATTTCTAGTTCCTAGTATAGATATTGTACCTCCTTTTGGTGCTGCTCCTTCTGCTACTACTACTACACTAAAGTTTTTACCTTGTTCTTTTCTTTCATTTATTTTTTCTACTGCTTTATTTATATCATATGGTATTTCTGGTATTAATGCAATATCAGCACCTCCTGCAATTGCTGATTCTAGTGCTATCCAACCTGCATATCTTCCCATAACTTCTAATACCATTATTCTATGATGTGTTTCTCCTGTTGTGTGTAATCTATCTAATGCTTCTGCTGCAACTGATACTGCTGTATTATATCCAAAAGTAATTTCTGTACAAGCTACATCATTATCTATAGTTTTTGGTACTCCTATAACATTTACACCTTTTGTTGAAAAATCCCTTGCAGATTTTTGTGTTCCATCTCCTCCAAGTGTAAATATACAATCAAATTTTTCTTTTTTTATATTTTCTATACATACATCTGATAAATCTTTATATGTTACTTCTCCATTTTCTTCAACTTTATAATTAAAAACATTTGCATTTGTTGAAGATCCTATTACAGAACCACCTAATTGCAATATTCCAGATGCCATTTCTCCTTCTGAAGTACTTAATTTGACATATTCATTTTTTAATAAGCCGTTATATCCATCTAAATATCCATAACATTCTACTCCATTGTTTTCTGCTGTTTTTACTATTGCTCTAATTACTGCATTAAATCCTGATACATCTCCTCCATTTGCTAATATTGCTACTTTTCTTATCATCTGAATTCCTCCCTTATACTTTTGTACTATTACTTTTTTTATTATACCAATATTTTATTATTTTACAAGTATTTTTATAAAAAAACGGAATTAATATTTTTTATTAATGAATAAGAGGTAATATAAAATTTAAAAAGATAATTTTAGAGGATAGCTTTCCATCCCCAAAAAAAGATAATTCATGATGACAATTCTCGGCTATTTCACGATATCATATACGGTTTTTTCGTTATTTGATCAATCTAATATTTTTTAACTTTATACTAATTTATATCCATAATGATACAAAAATTGGTAATTATCTAAATTTTTCAATTTCTAATTACCAATTTCTGATTTTTATTGTGTTAATCTATTTCGTTTGCATGAACTAGTTTAGTACTATCTCTCGATATTAGCCTTAGAAATATAAAGCTACTCGGAAACCGAGACATGCCATCTTTACCAGCCGAAGTCGAAGGAACACGATCAATTGCTGGGGCCAAGCTACCCCAATTGCCTCCTCTACGAACGAACATAGCACGACCATTAGATAAGGCAGATTCACTTGTCCATTCTTCATGATTTCCCGCTATATCATATATATGATTTGCTTCTGTTTCTTTACACTGACCTGTCTTTGTAAAGGTGTCTGTTCCTGAAAATTCATTATTGCTATAATTTCCCCAACTTGTACTATCTAATGCTATTTGTTCTCCTGTTTTATTTTTTGTTTCATATAACCATTCCAATAACCTATCCCATGCTGCTCCCGTTAATAATGAACTTGTTACATTTGTTTCCAGACTTTCAGCATACTCTTTTGCTTTACTTAATGCATCTGTTTGCGTTATCCAATCATATACATCCTTGTCTTTCTGTGCTACAAATATTTCTGTTTCTTCTGTTTTTCCTACTTCATATCTTCCTACATAATATCCTCCTTTTATATTCACTTCTTCTGTGTAATCTTCTGGTTCTTCATAAAAATCCTTTACACATCCTCCCATATCCAATACAGTATATAGTTCCGGAGACATTCCACCCAAATCTTGCAATATCATTTCTATAAATTGTTCTTTATCCATTCCTTGACTTTCAAGAATTTGTTCAACTTCTTCTACTGTCATTTCCAATCTTTTTTCTATATATATTTTTAAAAAATTTTCTTGATATTTTTCATTAAAATCTTCAATCGAATTATAATTTCCTTCTAATTGCTTTAATATTTCTGGATATGCTAAATCTAAAAATGTACTCACTGCATATAAACTATGGACATTTAAGTATTTAACTTCCAATCCACTGTTCGTTGATATAATTACTCTATATGGTCCATTTATTGTTGGTTTTATTTCTTCATTACTGTAACTCTTTTCTACATTTTCATCCGCAATTGTTACTATATCATCTCCATATGGGTCTGTTACTACTATACTTGTTATATCTTCCTCACTTGTTACCTTTAATGTTATTTTTTGATTCTGTTTTACTGGTACCCATACAAACTGATTTCCAACTAAATTTGCATTTACTCCTTTTCCATTGTCCTCTTCACTATCAGATATTACATATCCATCATTTATTGTTCCTCCTACATGATAAAATCCCTTTGGAATTGGTGGTGTTGTTACATCTGTTCCATTTATTGAAAATTCGTTTATTGTTATTGCCCCTGTTTTTACTGGATCGCCTGCTGTTGGTCCTGTTATTTCTCCTGTTTTTCCATCTACCGTATATGAATTTCCACTTTCAAATGTCACTGTGATTGTTGTACTATCCCCTGTTACTGTTGCTCCTGCCTTTTGCTTGTTTAATTGTTCTTCTAGTTTGCTTGCTGTTACTCCTGATGTATAATCTCCACTTTCATAATTATCTATTATTACTGCATCATAAGCTAGTTGTATTTGTTCTTTTTCTTGTCCCTCTATATTTTTGTTTCTTGCATCCTCTGTATTTGTTATTATTCCATTATCTCCTGATAACATTGCAATTGATGTTCCTGCTAATATTAATAATACTACAATTGTTACTACTAATGCTATTAGTGTTATACCTTTTTGTTCTTCTCTTGTTTCTTTCTCTTTCATTGGTTCCTCCTTTATTTGTTTTTTTCTTAATCTTCATAATTAAAGAAAAATAAAAAGATGTAAATAACTTAAAATATGTATATTTACATCTTTTCTTGATTTTTAATTTTCATAATTTTATAAAAATATTTGTAAAAAAATTTTTTCCATAAAGTATTGCAATTAGTATATTTTATTGTTAAAATTATTTCATAGAATAATCTTTAATTATGAAGATTAATGACTTTTTTATGTCAATCTATCATGTAATTCTTCTAATACATAATCTTTAATTATATCTTTAAAATATATTGAGATTTTAACTCTACTAATATCTATATTCAATATTTCTATATTATTTTTACTCGCTATATCTAAAATAGTTTCAAGTATATCTCCTTTTGAAGTCATACCATACCCTATTATAGAAACTTTCGACAAATCTTTTTTGATGATGCTTTTTACTCCTGTAGACTCTAACTTATCTGTTATAATAGTTCCTGGTTTATCATTAAAAGTAGATTCTGTTATAATAGGTACTTTATACTTTTCTCCTATTTCTACACATCTATCATGAAGTACTTTTGCACCTTCAGTAGATAATGTTTTCATTTCTTCATATGATATGTTTTCTAATTTTTTTGTATTTTTAACTTTATTAGGGTCTGCTGTATATATTCCATCTACATCAGAATAAATATAACATTTATCTGCTTTTAGTTCTGCTGCTAATGCTACTGCTGTGGTATCTGAGCCACCTCTCCCTAAAGTTGTTATATCATTATTTTTATCTACTCCTTGAAAACCTGTAACTATTACTATTTTTCCCTTTTCAATTTCCTTTTTTATTCTTGATAAATCTATTTTTTCAATTATAGCATTTTGATGGTCCGAATTTGTATAAATTCCAGACTGCCATCCTGTAAGTGAAATTGCTTCATATCCTAGATAATTTAATAATATTGAAAGTTTTGATGCTGTTATTTGTTCTCCTACACTTAATAAAGAATCAATTTCTCTTTTATCTGGTTTTATAGATAATTCTTCAGCTTCTTTAATTAGATTATCAGTTGTCTTTCCTTGTGCAGAAACTACAACTACTATGTTATTTTCTTCTGTATATAATTTTATTATCTTGTTAGCTACCATATTTAATTTTTGATTATCAGCAACTGAACTACCTCCAAATTTTAATACTATTGTACTCATATATATCATTCCTTATACAAAATTAGTAACCATATTTAATTTTAAACATGGTTACTAATATTATATTCATTATATATCATTATGTTAATTTAAGTTTTAAATAACTTTCTATAAAACCATCTATATTCCCATCCATAACAGATTCTACATTTCCTACTTCATAATTTGTCCTGTGATCTTTTACTAGAGTATATGGACAAAATACATATGACCTAATTTGATTTCCCCAGGCAATATCTTTTTGATCTCCTTTTAAATCTTCTATTCTTTCTTTTTGTTCTTTTTCTTTTAAATCAAATAATTTTGATTTTAACATTTTCATAGCAGTTTCTCTATTTTGCAATTGTGAACGCTCTGATTGACAAGAAACTACTATATTAGTTGGTATATGTGTAATTCTTATTGCAGATGAAGTTTTGTTTATATGTTGTCCACCTGCTCCAGAAGCTCTATATGTATCTATTCTTAAGTCATCTGGATTAATGTCTATTTGTATTTCATCTGTTATTTCTGGTAAAACTTCTAATGATGCAAAAGAAGTATGTCTTCTTCCGCCACTATCAAATGGTGAAATTCTCACTAATCTATGTACTCCCATTTCACCTTTCATATATCCATAAGCATTTTCTCCAATAATCTCAAATGTAACACTTTTTATTCCAGCTTCTTCACCTTCTAAATAATCAAGTTCTTTAACTTCATATCCATTTTTAGTTGCCCATCTTGTATACATTCTATACAACATTTCTACCCAATCCTGTGATTCTGTTCCTCCTGCACCTGGATGTAAAGTTAATATACTATTACATTTGTCATATTTTCCAGATAATAATGTTTCTAACTGGAGTTTTTCAATTTCTACTTCTAAATTATTAGTTGCTTTTAAAATATCTTTTTCTACTGATTCATCATTTTCTAATATTGCAAGTTCTGTTAATTCTTCTATATTTGTTATTTCATTAAAAATTCTTTCATATTTATCTATTTTTTCTTTTTGTTGTTTTATTTGTGATAAAACTTTACTAGTTTCATTTGAAGGTTTTTGCCAAAAACTTTCTTCTGTAGTTTGCTTTTCTAATGATGATAATTGTTTTTTTACTGTTTCTATGTCAAAGAGACTCACCTAAATCTAATAGTTTTTGTTTTAATTCATTAACTTTTCGTGAATTTTCTTCTAGTTCTATCATTTTATCACTCCCTCATTATAATCTTCTACACTTAATTCTGGAAACTCAAAAACTTGACCCTCTTCTGTAAATTTTCCTGAGATGAAATGACTTTCATTCATTGTATCAGATCCTTTTAAAAAGTATTGTTGTTTTGCTTGTTTTAATAACATTCCTGACAACACTCCATTATTCCTAATTATTGGATCATCCCATGTAGTATCAATAGCATACCAGTTATTATATAATTTAACATAATTCCAAGCGTGGTTTTCCGTTCTACCTTCACTATTTTTTCCCGTTCCTATTACAATGGTATTCTCTATTTCTGCCATATTGGCTAAATATTGAAATGCTTTTGCATATCCTTCACATACGCACTTGTTTAAGACTAAAGCTCCATAAATATTATATATATTATCTTTTGATACTGTTTCATCATATTCTATATTATCTACAAGATAATCATGTATTATTTTTATTTTTTGATAATCTGATTTTCCTTCTGTTTGAGCCAAAATTTTATCAGCTACTTGTTTTATTTCATTTTCACATTTATTAATATCATCAGCAGAATAAAAACCTTCAGCTAAATATGAATCTTCTTTTCCTGTATTTATGAAAACATTATATTTAACACCTATAATTCTAGTTATTTTTTCTATATTTATATACATATTTGTTGCATCAATATAAAACATTTCTGGATTTTCATATATAAATGCTTCTATAGCTGATTGATAATCCTTTTTTAATTTTTCTTCTCCTCCATCTTTAGATAAAAGATCTGAAAATGTATTACCAAACTCTATAGTATATCTACCTGTCTTTAACTTTTCTTTATTATTATATAATTTATCATAAATTATTTTTGACTCATTATCTAATTGCTCATATAAATGTCTATTTAATATTTTTTCACTTACTGTATTTCCATCATTTATTCCTTCATACATACTTTTATCTACAGGAGTAGTCTCTATTTCTTCTTCATTTTCTGAGCCAAATTCTATTTTTGGAAATCCAAAATCTTCAGCAAAACTTATATTTATAGATTTATTACCTGTTATCTCATTATACATTATGTATCCAAAAAACAATATCACTAAAAAAAGTATTATTGTTATAATTCCTAATAAAAAACTTATAAATTTATTATTTTTCTCCATTAAATCTCCTCCTATGTTAATATATCTTTATTATAACATTATTTTATTTTAAAAGATAGTCATTTTAAGTTTTTTTTATATATATGTATAATTTTCTTTTTTCTGTAAATATTACAAATATGAATTTCAAGAATATTTTTAATAATTTATTTAAATATAATAAACATGAATACGATTTTTCAATTATAAATGATAGTAATAATACTACTCCACAGCCTGATAATAAAGATTCTAGTATTTTTACTAATATACAAGAAAATTTGGACTTACTTAAAAGTAAATATAATGTTTTAATAAGTAATGATATTATTGTGCGTGAATTTAATTTATTTGCATATAGCAAAAATTATAAATGTTTCATTATTTACATTGATGGGCTTGTTGATGCTATATCTATTAATGATTTTATTTTAGAGCCTTTAATGCTAGGAAAACATCATTATAATAAGCCTTTTAATGGGAATTTATCTGAATATATTGATTTTTGTTTATTACCACAAAATAGTGTGCAAAAAGTAGAAAAATTTGAAGATGTTTTTGCTGGAATTAATATGGGAAACTGCTTATTATTTATTGATACTTTGAATATTGCTTTTGATATTGATGTTAAAAGTTATAAACAGCGTAGTATTGATAAGCCTGAAAATGAAGCTGTAATTAAAGGACCTCAAGAGGGTTTTGTTGAAAATCTTAGAACTAATACATCAATTTTAAGACGTAGTATTAATAATGAAAATCTAGTAATAGAAACTATTGCTGTTGGAAAAATGAGCAAAACTAAATGTGGAGTATGTTATATTCAAAATATAGCAAATGGTGATTTAGTTTCAGAAGTAAAATATAGACTCCATAACTTAAATATAGATTCATTACTGTCTACTGGACAATTAGAACAACTTATAGAAGAAGATGATGGTTTTGGAATTCCTCAAATAATATCAACAGAAAGACCTGATAAATGTACTAAGTATTTATTTCAAGGTCGTGTTGTTGTTCTTGTTAATGGTAACCCATATGCATTGATTATGCCTGCAACAATAGAGGATTTTCTTTTTTCTCCAGAAGACACAAATTTAAGACCTTTATTTGCTAATTTTTTAAGAGGAATAAGAGTAATGGCTGCAATTTTTACTTTGTTACTCCCTGGAATATATATTGCTATTACAAGTTTTCATCAAGAAATTTTACCTACAGAATTACTATTTTCTATTTTGGCTGCAAGAGAAAATGTACCTTTTCCTATAATATTTGAGCTTATTCTGATGGAATTTTCTTTTGAACTCATAAGAGAAGCAGGTCTTCGTGTACCATCACCTATAGGCTCTACAATAGGAATAGTTGGTGCTTTAATTTTAGGTGATGCTGCTGTTAATGCAGGTATTGTAAGTCCTATTCTTATAATTATTGTTGCAATTACTGGTATAGCTTCTTTTGCCATTCCTGATTTTTCTTTTGGTTTTCATATTAGAGTATTTCGATTTTGGTTTGTAGCATTAGGAGTAACTGCAGGTTTTTTAGGAATAGGTGCAGGTCTATTTATTTATATTACACTACTATGTAGTATAAAATCTTTCGGAGTTCCTTATACTGTGCCTCTTGCTCCTGCTTTTAATTCTAAAGGTAATGGATATTTTATTCCACCTATTTGGAAACAAGAATATCGTGCTAGTTTTATTTCTCCAAAAAAGGAGAAAGCACAATCAAAAATAAGTATGAAATGGAAACAATAAAAGGAAGTAAATTACTTCCTTTTATTATTATTTATTCTTCTACTTTTTCAAACATATCTTTTCCAACTCCGCAAAGTGGACAAACCCAATCTTCTGGTAAATCTTCAAATTTTACTTCTTCTTGTGAATCATCATAAACATATCCACAAGCCATACATCTATATTTCATAATTAAATCCTCCTTATATAGTTTAATAATTTTCTGCTTTTATTTCAAAATATGCTTTTGGATGTGCACAAACTGGGCAAACTTCTGGTGCTTTTGTTCCTACTACAATATGTCCACAGTTTCTACATTTCCATATTTTTACTTCTCCTGCTTCAAATACTTTTCCTGATTTTACATTTTCTAATAGTTTTAAATATCTTGCTTCATGCTCTTTTTCTATTTTTCCTACTTCTTCAAATAGAAATGCTATATTATTAAATCCTTCTTCTTTGGCTACTCTTGCAAATTCAGCATACATATCTGTCCATTCATAATTTTCTCCATCAGCTGCAGCTTTTAAATTATCTGTTGTTGTTGGAACATCTCCACCATTTAATAATTTAAACCAAATTTTAGCATGTTCTTTTTCATTATCTGCTGTTTCTTGAAATATTGCTGCAATTTGCTCATATCCTTCTTTTTTTGCTTTACTTGCAAAATATGTATATTTATTTCTTGCTTGTGATTCCCCAGCAAATGCTGCCATAAGATTTTGTTCTGTTTTTGATCCTTTTAATTCCATATTTATTACCTCCAAAAATTATTTCTTTTTAAAAAATATCATATTTACATTAAAAAATCAAGTCATT
Source organism: uncultured Clostridia bacterium (assembly GCA_947630445.1). Classification (GTDB taxonomy): domain Bacteria; phylum Bacillota; class Clostridia; order TANB77; family CAG-508; genus CAG-269. The sequence goes on from CANRHQ010000023.1 coordinate 16,114, forward strand.
TAAATAATTTACCTTGTCATTATATGTATATTTTCTACTTTAGCATTCATTTCTCTTGAAATAATATTTTGAATTTGTGCAATTTCATCTGTTTTTAGTTCTTCTGCTTCTATTATTACACTTATACTATCTACATTAACAAATATAACGCTATTTTTAAATCCTTTTGTAGACAATAAATTTTCACATATCATAATTGCATTTTTTTCTTGATTTAATTTGGTTATTTCTTGTGTTACAATTGTTTTTTGTTCTTCTGAAACATTAGAATTATTTAACATTTCTTTATATGTTTCTAATGTCTGTGAATACATTGTATCTCTTGATAATTTTGATGCTTCAAAATAGCCATTGTCTTTTGTAGTATCATTTACATTTTCATCTTTATTAATATTTTCATTTTCTTCTTTTATTAATTCATTATTACTTACAAGTGTTGCATCTCCTAAATGTTCATCAACTTTATTTTGTTCCTCTTGTGTCATACTTACAGTTTCTATTGTCTGTGATTCTTTTGATATATAATTCCAATATCCTACTGTTACTAGCATTAATGCTAGTACATATACTACAATTGAACTCTTTTTTATATTTAACTTAGTCTTCAAAACCTACACCTCCTATCACTTTTTTCCCATTTCAAATACTTGTATTTTATGTACAGCCAAACCTGTTACAGCTTCTACTGCATTTACTATAGATGTTTTTACATTAGCATTTTCAGCTCCTTCTGCAGTTACTATTGCACCTTCTATTTTTGGCATAATAATTTTTTCTGTAATAGGTTCACTTTTTCCATTTTCATCTGTATATACTATCTCTCTTTTGTTTTCGGTTTCTTTTGTACTCTTATTTCCTCCATTTCCATCAGTTTCTTCTGTATTACTTTCTGAATTGGTTTCATTATACATTGCTACAATTTTGCTACTTTCTGAATATTTTATTAATACTTTTACTTTTCCTACTCCATTTATACTTTCTAATATATCTTCTAAGTTTTTTTCTAAATTTTCTTGTGTACTTATGTCATTAGATTCTGCTAATACTTTTGATGAGGAATTATTTTCTTCTTTTTTATTTTGTTCTTCTGAAGACCACATATTATTTATTATTAGTACTGTTACTATTAATATTACTATAAATACAACTATATTCTCAATTTGTCTTTTTTTACTATTTTCATCTTCTCCTTTTTTAAAAAAGTTTTTTAACATATTTTCCTCCTTCTTAATTTACCTAATTATTATATTAACTTTATTTTCGGAAATTTCATATTCTTGTGATATAGCTTTTTTTATTTCATCTAATTTACTAGTTTCATCTGTTTTTTCTATTTTTACAGTAATTGAATGAATTCCCGCATTTTTCTGATTTGAATTTAATACTGCATCAATCTTACATTTGTTTACAATATATCCGTTTTCTTCAAATTTACCTGTAATATTTTTTTCTAATTCTTCTAAATATATCTTTTCTAACCTTTTATCTACTGTTGTTTCATCTATTGCAATATCATTTACAATATTATTTTGTGTGATATATTGATCTACAGATAAAACATCTTTATTGTTTATTATTGGAGATATTATATTAAATAATATATATACTCCTATTACCATTTTTACATATTTTTTATTTTTATTATTAGGTAAAATTAATTCTATTATTGTAGCTACTATCACTGCTAGGACTATCTGTTCAGCCCATGAATTAATAAAATCTATCATCTATACATCATCCCACTATTTGAAATTTTAATTACTAGAGTTATTCCTACTATTAACATAACTGAAAGAGAGCATATTATTCCTAATAATACTTTAAATATCCCTCCCATTTCTTCTAAAAGTTTTACTATTTTTTCATCTGCTACAGGTTGTACAACTGCAGATGCTAGACTATACATTATACTTAAAGTTGCAATTTTTATAATTGGCATTATACATATTCCAATAATAACAAGTACTCCTACTAATCCTACTGCATTTTTTAGAATAACTGCACATCCTAATACACTATCAACTACATCTCCTAAAACTTTTCCAACAACTGGGATTACACTCGACACTGCCGCTTTTGCTGTTTTAGCTGTTACTCCATCAACACTACTACTTAATGTTCCTTCTAAAGTTACAACTCCTACAAATACTGTTAAAATTACTCCTAAAAACCATGTTACACTTGATTTTAAAAATTTTGATAATTTTTCAATTTGAATTTTTTCAGAAATTTTTGATATTATTGCAAATACTACTATTACTAACATTACTGGTATTAAAATATCTTCTATAATATTTCCAATAAAATTAATTGAAAATAGAATTATTGGTTCTAACATAGTACTTGTTGTAATACTTCCTGTATATACCATTAATGTTAAAAGCAGTGGCAATAATACATTTATAAAACCAACTAAATTGCTAGCTGTTTCTTTTACCAATTTTATTATTTCTGTAAAATTAGACATTATTAGTGTAACAATTAATATATATTGAACAAAGTAAATGATTTGCGATATATTATTATTTTCTAAACTATCTGTTATTGATTTTAATATTCCATGTATTACAATTATAACTAAAACACTTATTAAAATTTTTAAGCTAGAACTTACTTCTGTTCCTAGTAAATTTAATATTTTTTTATAAATTGTTTTGTTATCTATTTTTCCTTGTATTGCTTCATTTAATATTTCTGATAAATTCATATCTTTTAAAAATTCTCCAGTATATTCTTCTGCTTCTTTTATAAAATTAGAAATATTAAATTTTTCTTGTGTACTTTCCATGATTTCTTCTGTTTCTGCATATACAGGACAAGGTAATAGCATAATTATAAAAAATATTATAATTATTTTTTTCATATACATTCCTTTCCTATAAAATTTCTATAATTAATTCTAACAAACTTGTTATTATAGGCATTGACATTGTTATTATAATTACTTTACTGCCTATTTCAATTTTACTAGCTATAGCTTTTTCTCCTGCATCAGAACAAACACTTACAGCAAATTCTGTTAAAAAAGCTATTCCAGTAATTTTTAGTAAAATACCTAAAAATTTTTGATTTATGTATGTTTGAGTGGAAATGGATTGAAGTAAATTAATTATTCCTGTTATTTTTTCTAATGCCATTATTAATATTAATATTCCTGCAATAATTGATACATAAATAGCATATTCTGGTCTATATTGTTTCAAAATAATTATAATAACAAGTGCTAATAATCCTATTCCTATTATTTTTACTATTTCTTCCATACTTACCTCACAAGTTAAATAAGGTTCTAACTGACTCAAATAAAGAACTTATTTCTTGAATTACCATTGATAAAACTATTACAAGACCTGCCAATGTAGTCATCATAGCTTGATCTTCTCTTCCAGCTCTTACTAATACTTGATGAAGAACTGCAACTAAAATTCCTATTGCAGCTATTTTAAATAATAAATTTATATCCATAGGTAATCTCCTTTCACATTAGTATTATTACAAATACAAGTCCTGCTATTATTCCTAAAGTTTTATACATTTTTTGGTTTTTCTTTTTATCTTCCTCCGCTTTTTCTATTTGCATATCTAAAAAATTTTGAGTAACTTCTATTTCACTTATTTGCCCTTCTACATCAGTTTGTCCTAATAGTTTGCCTAATCTTTTTAATATGTCTTTATCTTCTTGATTTATACTTATATCTGATTCTTGTATGCAACTTGTCCATACCTCTTCTGTAGTTTCATAATTTATTTTATTAATCATTTTTCCAAAGATTTTTTCTATATTGCTTGAGTTTTCTTTTGCAATCTGTTTAAATATTTCAGCTAGTGGTTCATAAGTGAATTTGATTTTTGTTTTCATTATATTTAAAATATTTTTAAATTCCTTAAGTTCTTTTACTCTATTTTCATACATTTTTGCTATTAATAACCCAATGGCTGTTGATAATGAAAATATAAATAATAATAATATGTATTTTAGTATTTGCATAATTTTTCTCCTTTGTGCTATAAATATATACATTGTGTGTCTCCTCTTTTTAAAGGATTTAGTAAAATTATTCTTTCAAATGTATGTTTATTTAACAGTCTTGAAATTTCAGGATTTTTATTTATTTCTTCTAAGTCTTTTCCATGTGCTGTGAATATTCCCTTAACTCCTGAACACATTGCATAATCTATTGCTTTTACATCTTCTAAACTTCCTATTTCATCACAGGCAATTATATCTGGTGCCATAGAACGCACTAACATTCTTATTCCTTCTGGTTTTGGTATATTATCTATTACATCAGTTCTTATTCCTATGTCATTTTGGGCAACTCCTTTATACATTGCTGCTATTTCTCCTCTTTCATCAACTACTCCAATAGTTTTACCTTTAAAACCAGTTATCCCATTACTAATATTTCTAATGATATCTCTTAACATTGTTGTTTTTCCACAACCAGGTGGTGATATAATTAATGTATTATATACAGAATTGTTTTCAAAGTTTAATATATTTTTAATTATATTATTACTACAACCTATTTTTTGATTTGCTATTCTAAAATTTAGACTTGATATATAATTTATATTAATAATTTGTCCATTATTTACTACTGCACTTCCTACTATTCCAACTCTGTTTCCTCCTTTAATAGTTATATATCCTTCACATATTTGTTTTGTGTATGAATATACAGAATTTTCACAAATTTTTTCAAATGCTTGTAATATATCTTCTTGTTTTACTATATAATCTATAATTATTGTTTCTTGTCCTATTTTTAGTAATAACGGTTTATTTGTTCTTAATCTTATTTCTTCTATATTATATTTCGTATAACTCTTTAAATTTTCTTTTATAGAAATTGGAATATATTCTAATACTGTTTGTAGTTCACTCATCTTTCCTCCTAAAAACAAAAAAAGAACATATATTATAATATATGCTCTTTATATTTTATTTAGAACTATTTTTTAAATTAATCCTAATTGTTTATAAATTCCTAATACTAAATTTTGTAATTCTTCATCTGTAGCATCATTTAATACTATTGCATTATCAGCATTTAATTCTTCTATTTGTAAGTTTTCATTAAATGATTTTGTATTTTCAAAGTTAATGTTCATTTTTATGTTGGTATTAACAACATCTTCTGGATCTAAATCCATATCATCTTTTGATGTATTTATTTCTAAATTTATATCAAAAATTTCTTTTACATCATCTAATTTGTCTAAATTTCTATATGTTATAGTAGAATCTGTTTTTATTTGTTCTTCATCACTCTCTATTTTTGCTATTATGTTATAAGCTATTTCACTTTCAGTTGCTGTTTCTGATAGAATAATTTCTGCAATAGTTTTTGAATCTTCTATAAATTTAAGTTCACATTTATTTACTTTTCTTGATTCTATATATAAACTAATTTCTAATGTATTTGTTTCTTCTAGTTCAATTTCTGATAATTCTGATTTTAATTCTTCAATTTGTTTTTGTAAGGTTTCTTTTTGCTCTGATGTATATAATTTTAGTAATATTTCATCATTACTTGCTGTTTCTAATATTTTTGATAATATATCAACAAATTTCTTTTCTGACATTTTTAGTTTTACTATTGTTTGTTTTTCAACTTTTTCTTTAGAAAATAATTCATCTTCTAAATTATCTATTAATATTTTACTATATGTAGTTTTTAATGTTTTTAAATCTTCTTCTGTAAATTGTTCTCCTGAAATTTCTAATTTGTCTGGTATTGATTCTGTATCTAAATTAAATTTTTCTGCTAATTGTTTTAAATTTTCATTTCTTATTGCTATATATTTACTGTTTAGTAAATCTGATTGTATTCCATATGTATTATTTGAAGTTCTAAAATGTATTGGTACATTAAATCCTTGACCAAAATCTAATGTTATATCTTGTTCTACTTGTTTTTGATTTTTATTAGTTTTTCCATTTAATGCTATTTTTAAGTTATTTAACACATCTATACTTTCATCATTTACACCAGATACATCTACTGTAATGTTTCCATTGTTCGTATAAGGTGTATTTTGTTGTTTTCCTATATATTTTGATAATATATTATTTGTGTTTTCTTTAAATATATATGATAAAAATATTTGTTTATCTGTTTTAAATATATCTGTTCCAAAATATGCATATGCTGCACCAAAACCTAATAGAAGTACTACCAATATTATAGCTAATAATATTTTCTTTTTCATTTTTACATCTCCTTTTAATTTTATTAATTATTCTTCCCAATTATGATATACATCCATTACATCATCTAGTTCTTCTAGTCTTTCTATTAGTCTTTCCATTTTTTCTCTACCTGCTTCATCTAATACTACTGTAGTAGTTGGAACCATTTGTACATCTGCTTCTAAAAATGTTAGACCTGCTTCTTCTAATTTTTCTCTAACTGATGTAAATTCTGATGGTTCTGTAATTATTTCATATACTTCTTCTAATGAATTAAAGTCCTCTGCTCCTGCATCTAATGCTAACATCATTAATTCTTCTTCATTCATTGTTGTTGATTCTTTTTCTATTACTATTACACCTTTTTTATTAAACATATATGAAACACATCCTGTTGTTCCTAAATTTCCTCCTGCTTTATCAAACACATGTCTTACATCTGAAGCGGTTCTATTTCTGTTGTCTGTATTTGCGTTTACTATAACTGCAACTCCGTTTGGTCCATATCCTTCATATACTATTTCTTCATATACTGCTGTACTTCCTTCTCCTGAAGCCTTTTTTATTGCATTATTTATTGTGTCGTTTGGCATATTTGCTGCTTTACATTTTGCAATTACATCTTTTAATTTTGAGTTTCCTGATGGATCTGGTCCTCCTTGTTTTACTGCTATTAATAATTCTCTTCCTAATTTTGTAAATATTTTTCCTCTTGCTGCATCTGCTTTTCCTTTCTTTGCTTGTATGTTATGCCACTTGCTATGTCCTGACATTGATATTCCTCCTTTTATTTTTTCTAATATTTAAGCTACTTTCTGGCTTTTTATATAATAACATATTTTTTTATTTTTGTGTAGCCTTTTTACGGATTTTTATTTTTTATTCTTCATACAGTTACAACTTCTATATCTAAATTTGAAATAAATTCTCTTAATTCATTTATTATTTCTTCAAACTTAATATCATTTGCATATTTATTCTTTTTAGCATATGTATTCCATAAATTTATAATTCTATCATATGAAACTATCCCATCTAAAATTTGTGCATAATCTTTTAAATAGTCAAATGATTCTCTTTTATTAAATGTATGTTTTATTGATAACTTTAAAATATCACTATCAATGTTATCTTTAAATTTACTTAAAAACATATGTATATCATAATAATCTTTCATTCTACTATTGTATTGTCCTCTTCTTAAAATAGTTTCAATCTTTTCTGATATTATTGTTTCAATATTATATGTATAAATTAATATCTTTTTATCTTCAAATAATGATGGATAACTATATTCTAACTCTCTCGGTACAACTTCATCTCCTGTAGAAATATCAATATCTAAATTAATTTTTAGATTTTCTAATTTTGCAATTAAGTGATATTTGTTTCCTCCATATTCATCATCTTCTCTTATATCAGTTACATCCACTAATTCAAATTTTACACCATCTTTTAAATCAATACTTAATATTTCATTCAAAACATTTACCATTTGCTCTTTAGAAATATTTAATCCCTTGATTGTTGTATCCATATCCTTTGTAGTTCTATTGTCAATTCCAAATAGTGCAGATAATAATAAACCACCTTTTAATAT
>CANRHQ010000024.1 GCA_947630445.1 uncultured Clostridia bacterium
TCCATTTTCAATCTCTTGTTCTGATTTCTTTAATGCTTTAATTATTTCTTCTCTTAATATATTTTTATTATATTCTTTCAGACTCATTACTACAAAATTATTTTTGTTGTTCTTACTTAATACAACTTCTCCATATTGATCTACTGCTGTTTCTATTTCTTTTAAATTTATTTGTTGAATATAAATACACCTCTCTTTTTCTATACTATTTATAGTATAGCATAAATTTTACTATTTTTGAATACTTTTCGTAATTTTATAAATTTATTATTTGTAAATAATTTCATTATATACAATTTCTTCAGCTTATTCTTTTAATTCTTTTTTCTCCATAATTTTTAATATCCTCTCAATTTTAATTTTCATTATAAAATAAAAAAAGATGAATTTGTTATTATTTTTTACAATTCATCTTTTTAAATATTTGAAAATTTATGATTTTTACTCAATTGTTATAGCCCCAAATCCTCCAGAAGCTCCTCCATCATGATTGTAACGAGGGAAATTAAGACGTAATCCAAAATATTTACAGCCTTCTAAAGAATATGATGCATTTGCTGACACATTTGCATATGAGATTGTAGTTGTAGTAGATTTTCCAAATTGTAAAACAAATCTATTGTTTGATATTGTTGAAAATTTAATTGTTTTGCAATTAGAGCATTCAAAAACAAGATTTATATAACCTTCTTTATCATAACCATAAAAATTAGTATAATATGAGCAAGAAACAAGTGACGTTTTATTACCGCATAACAGCACTTCCTGTTAATTGTAATCCATTTACCCATGCTGTTTTGTCTTTTGCTATATCTGCTGCAGTTGCTGTTCCTGTTGTTTGACTTTTTAAGTCCTTTGCTGTTACTGTTCCTCCTGTTGTATATCCTGCTGGTATGTTAAAACTACTTCCTGCACTTAATGTTTTATTTAATGCTCCATTGTTTTTCATTGTTCCTGTTAGCAATCTTCCTTTACTATATGCTTTATATCCTGCTAATATTTGTCCTTCTTCTGCTGTTGTTCCTCCTAATATTGAATTTATATCATTTATTTGTCCTTGTAAATCATCTATTTTATTTTGTTTTTCTTGTACTTGTTTCTTTAAGTCTGCTATTTCTTTATTCTTTGCTTCTATCTCTTTGTCTTTTCCTGCTATCTGTCCATTTAGACCTTCTATTTCCTTGTCTTTTTGGGTTATTTGATCTTTTAAGTTTGCTACTTCTGCCTTCAAGTCTGCTACTTGTCCATTTAACCCCTCTATTTGTTTTCTTAAATTTTCTATGTCTACTCCTAATGACTCTACTTGCTTACTTAAGTCTGAATTGTTATCCTCTAATTCTCCATTTTTTTGTTCTAGCTCTTTTACTTGATTTTCTAATCCTTTTACTTGTTCATTTAGAGAGTCTATTATCTCATCTTTCTTTTCTTTTAATTCTTCATCTGTTAAGTCCTCTCCATATTCTAATTCATTAAATATTTTCTCTATCTCCAGTTTTTCAGCATTATTCGCATTTTCTGTGTCTACTTTTGCTTGTTTTGTTAATTTTATTAGTCCTCTGTCTCCTTTTAGTGTCGATATACTTATTCCTGCTATTATCAATAATACAATTACTGTTACTACTAGTGCTATTAGTGTTATTCCTTTGTTTTTCTTCATTTCTATCTCCTCCTTTTTTTTCATTAAGTCATTAAATTGAGGAAATATTTTTTTCTCCAAACTACTTTAATTTACTGCATTTTGTTTTTTCTGTTTTTATAATTTTTATATATTTTTTTATTTTTCAATTGCTTGTAATACTTTAGTTTTTATGGTATAATTAAATTATAGAATATCTTTAAGTTAATGACTTAAGAATATTTTTATATACCAAATAATAAAAAAACACTAAATGTTTTTCACATTAGTGCTTTTTATTTTTTCTGCTGGTACGCCTATAACTGTGGTATCATTTGCAACATCTTTTGTTACAACTGCATTTGCTCCAATTTTGACATTGTCTCCTATTTTTATTGGTCCTAGAACTTTTGCTCCAGCTCCTACCATAACATTATTTCCTAAATCTGGATGTCGCTTATTTTTATCTTTTCCTGTTCCTCCAAGGGTTACTCCATGATAAATTGTACAATCATTACCTATAGTTGCAGTTTCTCCTATAACTATTCCTATCCCATGATCTATAAATAATCTTCTTCCTATTTTAGCACCTGGATGTATTTCTATTCCAGTTATAAATCTAGCTATTTGCGAAATTAATCTAGCTAAAAAATATAATTTATTTTTATACAAAAAATGTCCTATTCTATAAAATATAAGTATGTGAAACCCCTGATATAATAATATAACATACCATATATTCTTTGCAGCTGGATCTTTTTCATAAATATTTTTTGCATCTTCATATAGTTCTTTTAATATACTTTTCATATTATTCACCCATTTTATTATATGTATTTTGTTTCTATCATTTACCAATTATATTTAACAATTTTTATGTTATAATGTTTTTAGAGGTGTTTTATGAAATTCTATGATAAAAACTATTTATACATTGTAGATGATATTATTAACAATGAAATTATAACAAAATTAAAAAATTTCAAACATCATTATGGTTCTAACAGATTACAACATAGTATTTCTGTTTCTTATTATTCATATTTAGTTTGTAAATTTTTACACTTAGATTATATATCTATAGCTCGTGCAGGTTTACTTCATGATCTGTTTTTATATGATTGTGAAAATAAAAAAACTAGACCTAAATTTCATATTTGGAAACATCCAAAAATCGCTTTACAGAATGCAAAAAAATTCTTCGATTTAAATAATAAAGAATGTGATATAATACTAAAACATATGTGGCCAATTACTCTTTCTATTCCAAAATATCCAGAAAGTTTTGTTATATCATTTATTGATAAATATTGTGCCTTTATTGAATGGAATAATTATTTAATAAATAAATTTATTTATTATTTTTTCATATATTTTTCTACATATAAACAGCTAGATTTTATTATCTAGCTGTTTTTATTTTATATTCAATATAATCATTTACAACTATCTTTAAAACTGCAACTACAGGCACTGCTAGAAACATTCCTAATACTCCAAAATATGCTCCTCCAACAGTTACTGCAAAAATTATAAGTAATGGACTTAATTCTAATGAGTTTCCTATGATTTTAGGATTAATTACATTTGCATCTATTTGTTGTAAAATTATAACTACTATTCCCATTATTATTGCTTGAGATAATCCACCAGTTATGATAGTTATTAAAATACTTATTGTAACTGCAATGATTGCACCAAAATATGGTATCATGTTGAATAATCCTATCATAAATCCTAGTAAAACAGCATATTTTACTTTTAATAAAGATAAAATAATTGTAACTAAAACACCAACTACAACTGCATCAATCAATTGGCTACTTATAAATTTAAAAAATATATTATTTGCATTTTCAAAATAATCTCCAATTTTATTGCAAACTTTCTTGTCAAAAATTGCTCCGCCTAATCTTTCAAAAAATCTAACAACTTGTCTTCTTTGCAATAACATATATACTGATACTATTATTGTTACAAATACATCAAATATTCCGCTTGCAACACCTACAACACTTTTTACATATTCAGTTATTTTTTCAGGGTTCAAATATTGTTGAAGATCTATGTTTTGTAAACTTTCACCTACTAGTTTTACTATATTACTTACTTGTGGACTTTTTAAAAATGAATCTTCTGGTAATTCATTTAATCTAGTCACAGTTTCATTCCAATATCCTTGTAAATTATTTAATAATTCTACTATGCTTTCTGTAATAACAGGTAAAATTACATTTATTAATACTATTATTACTAATATTGCTAATATATAAGTTATTAATACACTTAATCCTCTTGCCCTTTTTCTTATAAATTTATTTTTTGATTTTTCTATTTTTCTTTCTATTCTCAATGCAGGTATATATAATAAATATGCAAGTAATGTTCCTATTAAAAATGGCGTTATAATACCAAGGAAATTATTTATTGCTGTACTTATTTCTGCAAAATTATCTAAAAATTTGTAAACAAGAATTATTGCTACTGCTAATATAAACCAATACATCCACTTTGATAAATTTTTCTTTATTCCGTTCATTTTTTTATTCCTTTCTCTTATTAAATTTTTATTTCTAAACCTACAGGGCAATGGTCGCTTCCCAAAATTTCTGGATAAATTGTTGCATCTTTTATATTTTTTTCTATATCTTTTGAAGTTATAAAATAATCAATTCTCCACCCTATATTTTTTTCTCTTGCTCGTCCCATATATGACCACCAACTATAACTTTCAGTTTTATTAGGATATAAATATCTAAATGTATCTGTAAATCCTGCTTTTATTAATTCTGTCATTTTACCTCTTTCTTCGTCTGTAAAACCTGCATTACCTCTATTGCTCTTAGGATTTTTCAAATCTATTTCTTCATGTGCTACATTTAAATCCCCACAAATTATAACTGGTTTTGTTTTGTTTAAATTTAATAAATATTTTCTTATTTCATCTTCCCAAATCATTCTATAATCTAGTCTTTCCAACCCTCTTTTAGCATTTGGTGTATAAATTGTTACTATAAAAAATTTATCAAATTCTAATGTGATAACTCGTCCTTCTTTATCATGTTCTTCTATTCCTATTCCGTATGTTACATTTAATGGTTCTTTTTTTGTAAATATTGCTGTTCCAGAATACCCTTTTCTTTCTGCACTGTTCCAGTAACTTTTATATCCATCAAATTTTAATTCTATTTGATCTGGTTGACATTTGGTTTCTTGTATGCAAAATATATCTGCATCTATTTGTTTAAAAAAGTCTGAAAATCCTTTATTTAAACATGCCCTTATTCCATTAACATTCCATGATATTAATTTCATTTTTATTTTCTCCTTGCACGCATTATAGCATAGATACTTGTAAAATGCAATTTTAAAATAAAATATTAAAAATAAATATAACTATCGTAGTAAGTCAAAGACCTATAGGAAGACCCTAGATATATTTTTGACACTGAGATAGTTATATTTATTTTTTATTATTTGGCTATTTAATTGTTTAATTGTTTCATTACTTCATCTGCGAAGTTTTCTTCTTTTTTCTCAATTCCTTCACCTTTTTCAAATCTTGCAAATTCTACTACTTTTGCATCTTTAAGAATTTGAGATACTTTTACACTTGGATCTTTAACAAATTCTTGATCTACTAAACATATTTCTTCATAGAATTTGCTAATTCTTCCCATTACAATTTTTTCAGCAATTGCTTCTGGTTTTCCTTCATTCATTGTTTGTGCTTTTAAAATTTCTTTTTCTTTTTCAAGTCTTTCTGCTGGTACTTGTTCTCTACTTACATATTCAGGTCTTGCTGCTGCTATTTGCATACATACATCTTTTGCTAATTCTTTATTTCCATTTTCCATATTTACTAATACAGCTATTTTTCCATCTCCATGGATATATTTTTCAATTAATCCTTTTGACTCAAATCTTGCAAATCTTCTTATTGACATATTTTCACCAATTGTTGCAATTTTTTCAATTAATACTTCATTAACTGTTTTTCCTGGTACTGCAATTGAAGGTTGTGCTAATAATTCTTCTACTGTTGCTGGATTGTTTTCTACTACTTGTTTTGCTACTTCCATTACAAATTTTTTGAATTCTTCATTTTTAGCAACAAAGTCTGTTTCTGAATTAACTTCTACTACTGCTCCTATTTTTCCATCTTCTGAAATATATGCTTCTACTAATCCTTCTGCTGCAATTCTACCTGATTTTTTTGCAGCTTTTGCAATTCCTCTTTCTCTTAAAAGTTCTGATGCTTTTTCTAAGTCTCCATCTGTTTCTGTCAAAACCTTTTTGCAGTCCATCATTCCTGCTCCTGTTTTCTCTCTTAATTCTTTAACTAATGCAGCTGTAATCATTTTTATTCCTCCTCTTTTTTATTAAAAAGAGTAGAGCTTAAAGCTCCACACTTTTTATTTTATTCTTCAGCTTTTTCTTCTTCAGATTCAGCAATTACTTCTTCCATTGTTGTTGGTTCTTCATCACTTTCTTGTTCTATTGCTGGCTCGAAGCTCTCACCTTGTTTTCCTTCAATGATAGCATTTGCCATAACATCTGCTATTAATTTAACTGCTCTTATAGCATCATCATTTCCTGGAATTGGATAGTCTAAATCTTCTGGATTACAATTTGTATCTACTATTCCTACTACTGGTATGTTTAATTTTTTAGCCTCTAATATTGCTATTCTTTCTTTTTTAGGATCTACTAAGAATATTACTCCTGGTAATTTATCCATTCCTTTAATTCCACCAAGATTTTTTTCTAGTTTTTCCATTTCCTTTTTCAATAGTATTACTTCTTTTTTTGGTAATACATCAAATGTTCCGTCTTGTTCCATTGTTTCTAGATCTTTTAATCTTTGTATTCTTTTTTGAATTGTATCAAAGTTTGTTAGCATTCCTCCTAACCATCTTTGATCTACATAGAACATTCCACTCTTGATTGCTGCTTCTTTCATGCATTCTTGAGCTTGTTTTTTTGTTCCTACAAATAGAACTGTTTTTCCTTCTTCTACTTGTTCTTTGATGAATTCATATGCTTCATCAATTTTTTTTGAAGCCTTTTGTAAGTCGATGATATGAATTCCATTTCTAGCTTGAAATATGTATTCAGCCATTCTTGGATCCCATCTTCTTGTTTGATGTCCAAAATGAACACCTGCTTCTAGTAATTGTTTCATTGCAACTACTGCCATTCTAATTCCTCCCTTTTTGTTATAACTTCCATAAAGTATCTACATTTATATGGACCTTTTTAGGCACTACCTTATAAACTCCTCTTTATGTGTTTTTTACGCATAATATTATATCACAATTTTTTCAAAAATCAATAGTTTTTTGGAAATTTTGGGCTATTTTACGCATTTTTCTATTAATTGTATTTTTTTATCTTCACTTGTGTCTATTTTTGCCATTGTTCCTATAGGTATAACTGTTTTGGTTTCTATATGTCCAAAATTGTTAGATTTTATTATTGGAATTTTATATTCATCTTTTATTACATCTAATAAAATATCTTCTAATTTAATTCCACTCTCATGTGTATAATTTCCTATCCAAAGTCCTTTTATTTTATTAAAAACCTCATTTTGTTTCATATAATACAAAAAGTTACTTGCAAGTTGTGGAGATGTTTCTAATCCTAATTCCTCTAAAAATAAAATTTTATCTGTAAATTCTATACTATATTTTCCTGATACCATTCCTCTTATTAAAGATAAATTGCCTCCTACAAGTTTTCCTTCTGCCTTTCCACTTTTTATTGTAGTATAATCTTCTTTTTGACCTATTTCTAAACTTCCTTCTACAAATCTTTTTATTATTTCTTTCAAACTATAATCTGTTTCATCTGTTGCTATTGTTTTAAAGTTCGTTCCGCTATATGTTACTAAGCCTGTCCTCTCTGTTATCATATTAGTTATTGATGTAATATCACTATAACCACATAGTATTTTGGGATTTTGTTTTATCAAGTCATAATTTATATATTCAAATGTTGAATTACTATTTTCTCCACCTTTTGCACACCATATCATTTTTATTTCTTTATTAGCAAACATCTCGTTAATATCTTCTGCTTTTTCTGTTGCTGTAGCACTATATTTATTAGTATTAGAAAATAAATTTTTTGAATATTTTACTTTAAATCCTAAATTTTCTATTATTTTCTTTGCTTGTGCAATTTCTTCAACTTTTTCTCCTATTATAGGTCCTGAAGGTGCTATTACTCCTATAGTATCTCCTTTTTTTAGCTTATTTGGTATAATCATTTTATACTCCTTCCGTTTTTAATTCAATTATTGCTGTTGATAGTCCATATCCCTCTTTTTCTACTCTGTAAGAGTGAATTAAATCTGAATTGCATACACTGCATATACCACTATCTACAATATTTTCTTCTAAAATTCCTGCATTTTTTAATAATATTTTATTTATCAGTACTGTATCAATTGACCATGTGTCTTCAGAAATTTTGACAATTATTTTATCAATATCTCCTATGTTTTTAAATTCATTATAATATGGTTCTTTTACATCATTATGGACTGTAAAATGACACTTTCTTATACTTGGACAAATACAACAAATAATGTCTTTAGGATCGCAATTATATTCATATTTCATCTTTTCAACTGCTTCTACTGAAATTTTTTGTAAAGTACCTTTCCAACCAGAATGTACATTTGCAATTACTTTTTTTATAGGATCAAAAAACAATAATAATATACAATCTGCATTTGTTGTTGCTAATACTATATTTTTACTATTTGTTACAAGTCCATCTATATCATCATATTCTTTTAAATTAAAATCTGGTTGATTTATATTAATTTTTTTTGATATTTTTAATATGTTTTTTGTATGTGCTTGATTAGGTTTTGCAACATTAATATAATTAGAACCTATTAAAGAACATAATTGTTCATAATCTTTTATTGCTTTATTATATTCATTTTCAGAAAGAGGCGTTTTATCTTTTGCTCTTGCTGTTCTAAAATTTTTATCAATTCCTATACTATATGCATGATTTATAATATCACTATATTTTAGTAATTTTCTGAATTGTAAATATTCTATTCCATCTTTTTTTATATGAATAACATTCTCATTTGATAAGTTTTCCATTATTATCTCCCTTTTTTTATTTTTTCAAGGATTTCTTCTTTACTTTTATTATCTATATAATTATATTTATTTTCACATCCTCCCATGTTAAATCTACATATGCTTTTATATTCACAATATTTACATGGTGTTTTCTTATTCTTATAATATGGTTTTAATTCTATTTTACCACTTAAAATTTCATTTGAAATTTGTTTTATTATTTTATACATGTATTTTTGTAAATCTTCAAATTGTTCTTTACTTACACTACTTGTCTTTTTTTCGCTTAAGTTTCCATCTTTGTCAATATATGCTGGCACAAGTGTTGAAGAACCTTTTTCTAAATTTTTGTCATGCAATCTTACTACTTTTACATCAGCTAATATTAATCCTTTCATTTTAAAGTTTGCCTTAATTTTTTGTTCTATTTCTTCTTTTTCCATTCTCTTATCAGCTTTTATTACTTGTTCTAACATATTAAAATATAAAATTCCAGCTGGCATTAAATCTTCTTCTTTACATACTGCATCTAAATATGTAAGTAATTGTATTTGTAACCCTGCATATACTTCATTTAAATCTATATTTTTTATTGAAGATTTATAGTCTATTATTCTCAAGTAGTTTCCATCTTCACTTTGTGCTGTATCTATTCTGTCTATTTTTCCTGTTATTTCTACATTTTTTCCATTTTCAAGTGTTAATCTTATTGGTTTATATTTTTGCTTGTCCCCAAACTCTAACTCTGTTCCTAATACCTTAAACCTACTTTGTACTATAGTTTCAATTATATATTTTAATGCTTTTCTTATTATTCTTTTTAATCTAATTACTAATGTTCTATATTTGGCTGTTGATGTAAAAATATAGTTTTTATTTTGTAATAATTTTTCATCAACAATTTTATTTATTATTTCTTCTAGGTCTTCATCTGTAATTTCTTCTAATTGTTTTTGTTGCTCTTTAATAACATCAAAAAATTCATCAATTACTTCATGTATAAATGTTCCTGTATTTAATGTTTGTATTTTTAGTTCTTCTTGAGGTTTTATTTTTAATCCATATTGTAAAAAATATGAAAATGGACAACTTTTATATTTTTCTAGTTTTGATATACTTGTTGATAATGTATTTCCATATAATTTATCTATATTAACCTGCTTAATTGTATCTGGTTCATTAGTATAATTTAGTCCTCTTAAATTTTGATCTAATTTTTCTTTCCATGTTTCATCTTTCTTATAGTATTCATATACATAATACCAAATATCATCTAATTGTATATTGTCTTTTAATTTACTGATATTTTTTATTAATTCTTCATATGTCATTTTTTTATTTAGTATCTCTGTTTTACTATCTAAAATATCACTATTTTCTTTGATTTGTGGATATATCTTTTTTATTTTAGTTATTAACATAGATGGTCTCATTGCTTTTCCTTGCATATCTGCTGATGAATAAGATAAATATAGTCTTTCTTCTGCTGTAGCAAATGCTTTATATATATTAAAATTATCTTCATATAAACTTTCTATTGTTCCTTTTGCAAGTTCAATACCATTCTGTTTTAATATATTTCTATCTTCATCATTTAAAAATCCTTCATCCTTACGCACACTTGGAAATATTCCATCATTTAGTCCAATTATAAATATGATTTTTACCTTATGGCTTCTTGATCTATCTACATCTCCCATCATTACTTGATCTTGAGTCCCTGGTATTTTAGTTAAACTACTGTTTTTAAAACCTGTTTTTAATATTTGTAAATATTTATCTATTGTAATAGGATCATCTTTAAATACTAAAACCATTTCATCCATTAAGTCTATTATTACTTGTAAACTACTTTTATATTCATTTGCTAAATCAATTTTTCCAGCTTGTTTCAAATTTTCTATTTTTTCTACTACCTTCTCTGGTATTTTTTGATCTACTAAAAATTTATATAAAACTTTTGTAATACCTTCTACTGTTTTATTTTCATCTATTTCCTTTTTTAGTTCTATTAATGGCTTTACTAATTGTTTTCTAATTTCTTCTAATCTTTCTATTTGTGCTTTTTCTTTTTCTTCATATTTGCCATATATAAATTCATTTTTCCATTTATTTTGTTTTATTCCCCATTTTAGGCAATATTTTTCTAATTTAAAAATATCATCTTCTTCAATATCTGTAAAACCTGTTTTTATGTAGTTAAATACTGAATCATAAGACCAGTTTTTAGTATATATTTCTAATATTGATAATATATATTGAATAATTATATTTTGGTTTAAATCTCTATTTTCATCTATAAATATTGGTATTTCATATTCATTGAATATTGCTCTCGCTAAATTTGAATATGTTTCTAAATCTTTAGTTATTATTGATATATCTCTATATCTATATCCTCTATCTCGTACTAATTTTAATATATTTTTAGCCACTTCTTCTATTTCTGAATATTGATTTTTAGCTAAAAATAGTTCTATATTTTCGACTTTCTCCTCAAATTTCTTATATCTATTTTCATATAAATTTTCTTCTAAATGTTTTAGTTCTTTAGTTTTAAATCTATATGTTTCTGTAAGTTTAACTTCTTCTACTTTTAAATTACATTCATCTGCCATTTGTAACATTTTATCTATTGTAACCTGATTTGAATAAAATATATCTGTATCTGGGTTTTTAATATCATGCAAACTATCTGTACAAACTGTTATTGTTACTTGTTTTGAGATTTGCATTAATTTTTTTATTATGGCATATTCTTGACTTGTAAATCCTGAAAATTCATCTATATAAACCAAACTATTTTTAAATAACTCTGTTTTGTCTATATTTTCAGCCAATATTGTTAATAAGTCTGTTTCATCTATATACTTGCCTTTTATCTGGTTTTCAAAGTTTTCATATATATTGTATAAGTCTTGTAATTTATTTTTTAAATATATATCTTGTTGTTTATCTATTTCTTGTTTTAATTGTTCTAATTGTATTCCATGTTTTTTTAGTTCTACTATAGCTGTTTGTGCCATTTCGACATTTTCATCAGTTTTTCCTAAAAATTTTAAATTTTTCTTGTTATTATTTAATATAGAATATATTAACATTGCTTTTCCACATTTAGTCAAATTGGTCTGTGTATATCCACCTATTTCATTAATTACTCTATATGCCATTCTGCTTAATGTTACAACTTCTGCATTTAATGCTACTTGTGTATCTATACTTTGCATTAGTTTTTTTTCAGCTGTAAAAGAAAATTGCTCTGGTGTAATTATTAGTATTTTATTTCTTTCTTTAATCTTTTGAGCAATTTCTTTATAACAATATTCACTTTTACCTGTACCTGCTCTACCATAGATAATTTTTACACTCATCTTATCACCTATTTTTATCAGAATTTTTTACAAATTATACATTATCCCTTGATAAAAGTCAATCATCTTAAAACTTATGTTTGTCTAACCTAATGTATATTTTCTACATTTTTGTAAATAATATGTAAGAATATTTTTATTAGAAAGGATTTTTTATGGATAATACAAAAATTGGTAACAAAGAAGCTATAGCTTTATTAGTTACAATAACTTTTAATCATATTATCTTAAACATAACAAAAACAATTATAGATACCACCGCTTCAGGTTCTTTACTTAACATTTTATATATTGGTTTAATAACAATTATTTTTACAAGTATTATTTGTTATTTTTTAAATAAATTCCCTACTTTTGATATAATTGATATTTCTAAATTTCTAGGTGGAAATGTATTAAAATGGATTATAGGATTACTATTTCTAGGATATTTCATATTTTTTTCTGGTGTATTATTACATCTGTTTTCATCATGCTTACAAATTATATATTTTTCTTATACTAAAACAATATATATAGCACTTTTATTTATAATCGCTGCTACTGTAGCATCTTCAATGAAATATAATGCTATATACAGAAGTACTTTAATTATCTTTCCTTTTTTAATAGTTAGTACTTTATTTTTATTGTTTTCAGATATGATATTTTTCCAACCAGAAAAAATGTATCCTATTTTTGGATATGGATTATTTCCAACTTTTGTTGCTGGAATATGTAATATGTTTGCATTTCAAGCATTAGCATATATATATTTCATGCCTCCTATTTTACGAGAACCTAACAAAGTTAAAAAAATCGCAATAACTTCAATTGTTCTATCTTGCATTTTTTTATTAATCGCTGTTGCTATTATTTTATTTATGTTTAATGGTTTTGTAGATACAGATGAATTGATGCCACTTTATTCCGCTGTAAAATATATTGAATATGGTTCTTTTTTTCAAAAACTTGATTCAATATTTGTATTAATTTGGATTATATCATTTATAAGTTTTTTGAGCATTACATTAAAATTTTGCGATATTATATTTAAAAAACTTACTAATGCTAATACTGGCATATTTTTTACTTTTTTAACTGCTGTTGGTATTTTTATAGCAAGTATTTGGCAAAAAAACTATGCAATTTCCATATATCTTGCAGACACTGTGTATAAGTATTCATTCATGATTTTGGTTATAGGAATAAGTTTTTTAGTTTTACTTTTCGCAACAATAAAAAGGAAAATAAGGAAGTGGTTTAAATGAGTAAAAATTTTGTAAGTATTATTGTATTTGTTTTATTGCTTTGCATTTTTATAGGTGCTTTTTCAAAATCATATTCATCTCACAATATTTCAAATCTTGCTTATGTACTTGCTCTTGGAATTGATGTAGGTGAAAATGCAAAAATGAAGATTTCTGCACAATTTACAAAGACTGCTGCATTTTCTTCTAGCAGTGGTTCTTCATCTGATGATTCTGAAAATATTGTTCTGGTTTCCTGTGAAGCTGATTCTATTTTTAGTGGAATTAATTTACTAAACACTTATATTGGAAAAGAAGTCAATCTTTCTCATTGTAGTGTAATTATTTTTTCCGAAGAATTTGCAAGAAACGGAATTTCTACTGAAATCTATAGTTTAGTTAATAGTGAAGAAATTAGACCATCTACTAATTTAGTTGTAAGTAAATGTTCAGCTTATGAATACTTAAATAATGTTCAACCTAATCTTGAAAAATTAACAACTAAATATTTTGATACTTTTGCAATTACAAGTAAATTTACAGGTTATATTTCAAATATTTCTATAGGATATTTTTATAATGATTTTTGTTCTAAATCATGTGATCCGACTGCTATTTTAGGTGGTTTAAATTATACTGCAAGAAGTAAAGAATCAGAAAAGTCTGATGAAAATAGTTCTAGTAAGCAAGAAAGTTCTTCAGAAAGTTCTAGTGGTAGTGATTCTAATAGTAATAATTCTAATGACAGTAATTCTAATAATAGTAATTCTAGTAATAGCAATTCTAGTAATAATACTTCAGAGCAACAAGAAAATGTTTCTACTGAACCTGAAACTTTAACTGCGGAAAATAGTTCTGTTATTGGTAAACGTGGTAATGAAAATATTGGTATCGCTGTTTTTAATGGTGATAAATATTGTGGAGAATTGACTGCAGTTGAAACAATTTGTCATTTGCTTATAATAGATAAATTGGATTCTTGTATAATTTCTGTAGATAATCCATTAGTTGAAGGCAAAAAAATGGAATTGCAATTATTTCCTAAAAGAAAAGCCAAAGTAATTGCTAGTATTAAAGATAATAGATTACATGTTTCTATAGATCTTAATATTGATGCAGATGTTATGACATTAGAGGATGATATAGATTATAGCAAGTCTGAAAACCTTGATAAGATATCCATTTCTGCAGAAGAATATTTAAAAAAAGAAATGGATGCTTATTTAAAAAAAGTTACAAAAGAATATGAAGCTGATATAGATAGTATTTGTGCAAGAGTATTTTCATTATTTGCAACGATTTCTGATTTAGAAGAATTTAATCTAAGAGAAAAATATAAAGATACTGAATATGATGTTAATATAAATGTTAATGTAATTTCTACTTTACTACTTACAAAAACTTAAAATAAGGAATTCCTTAAATGGAATTCCTTATTCTTTAAATCCTTGTCCTAATACTTCTCTAGCATTAGCTACTACTATAAAACAACTTTTGTCTATATCTTTTGCTAATTTTTTTATTACAGCAATATCTCCTCTTGATGCTGCACATATTAAAACTAATCTATCTTTTTTTTGATACATTCCCCTGCCATATAATCCAGTTACCCCTCTTTTTGCCTTTTTTTCAATTGCTTGAGATATTTCTTCATTTTTATCAGATATTATAAATAATAATTTTGTATAATAAACTCCTTCAAATATTATATCTACTAATTTTCCATACAAATAAATTGCAATTGCAGAATATAATCCTATTTCAATTTCTCCAAAACATAAGACGTTTAAACTTACTATTATTACATCTATAATTGTTATATATTTACTCATTGATATATGTGGCTTATATGATTTTATTATATTTGTTATAAGCTCTGTTCCTCCTGTTGAAGAATTTGATTTTAAAATAATCGCTGTTCCTATTCCAATAATTACACCACCATATATACAAGCTAAAAATCTATCTGTTGTGATAGGAGGATATTTGTCAATTAAATCTATAAATGCAGACAAACTTACAGTTCCTATTATTGATTTTATAAAAAATCCTTTTCCTATTTTATATCCAGCAAATATAAAAAATGGTATATTTAGAATTAAAATCATTGTACCCATTGGAATTTTTAATAAATAATATGTTATTGTAGCAATTCCAGAAAAACCTCCTGATGATAATTGATTTGGTAGTAAAAAAGATGATACTCCAAACGCCATTATTGCTGAACCTACTATTGTACCTATAATTTCTAAAATTACTATATTTAACTTCTTTTTATTCACTTTATCCACCTGCTTTTATTTTTTTGTATTTCCATAAAAAAACACCTATATTACAATTATTTGTAAATTTAGGTGTTTTTATTCTTTTTAAATTACTATTTTTTCTCCTGTTTCAGGTTTATAATATTCTATAGTTTCTTGTGGTTCAATTTTCAATTCATTAGATAAATCATATACATAATAATATTCTATACTATTTTTATTGTTTTCTATTATTTTAGGTTCTATATTTTCTTCAAAATCATGTACTGTCATTTCATAAGAGTTTCCCATTTCATTATATTGAGTTAATTGTCCAAATTGTTCATCATTGTAAGAATATACACGTATATCATAATTTAATATATAAAAATTATTTGGTTGATTAGATGAATCTTTTTTTAATCTTTCTATTTCTGTTTCAATATCTTTTATTTTTTGTTCTACTAACTGTTTTGCAAATTTATCATCTTTGCTATAATCTATTGCTATATCTATTAAATAATTATCACTTTTTTGATAATTTATATAATTTGCACCACTAGCATATCTTTCAGTTAGATTATATAAATTTTTTAATCCGATATTATCTGTTTCAAATATACTATCAGCTGTTTTATACCTATTGTATATAGCAATATATTCTGGATAATCTTCCATATTTATATCAATATATTGTGATCCATTATAATATATTGATATAACTTTCGGAGTAAAACTAAATGAAGTTATTCTTCCTTTTTTATAATCATTTATAATACTTAAAATGTCATCTTCTATATCTTTATAATCATTAACTACAAAGGCATCTAATCCTTCTTCTGAAAGTTCTTGTACAAAAGAATAATATGCAGAATGTCTTAATATATCTTCCATTGGAGCATTTGTTGTAAATAAATCTTTAAATTCAATTTTATTTCCTGTTGTTAAATCATAATTAAGTCCAAAATATTCTTGATAAGATTCTTCACTGTCATCATCAATCTTTCCATAATACATTCCTACTGAAGACAATGTATTTTCAAAACTTGACACACATTGAATTCCTACTGTTACATTTACTACTTCATCTAAATTTGTTATTTGCTTTTTATAACAAGTACGTGCTTCATGTTCCAAGTCTTTATTAATTTTTTCTTCTATTTCTTTGTTTACTAACCCACTTATTTGATCATATGTTATTTCTACTTTATCCTGTGTTATTCTCTTTTGTTCTATTTTTAAATCATTTTGATTATATGTACCTTTTTCTTTTATTCCTGAAATACCATCATCTATTGTTTCTATTTCTTCTTGTTGTTCTATGTCTTGGTTTTCATCATTTATATCAATATTTTTATATAATATTAATAGTGCTGTTACGGCTATGCATATAACAGAAAATATGATTACAGCAACTACTTTTGATTTAGTAGTTTTGAACATATCCTGCCTCCTTAGCTACATTTTGTCCTCTTTCTGATTTCATTGCATTTAATAATTTTCTAGCATCACTATTTTCTGGTTCATCTTTTCTTATAACTGCATAATAAGCTGTTTGTAAATCATATAATCCATTTTGAATATTATAATATGTAGGTTTTACACCATTTATTGATAAAAATTTTATTGTATCGCTTGTGTACATTGTTGTAGCATAATAATAATATGAATAGCCTATAGCAGTTTCTTTATTGTTGTAATCTGATATTACATCTATTATATCTACCATGCTTTCTGCAACTGTTTCTGTTGTTGGATCCATCATTTTTATTCCTTGCATTACAAGTTTTAACATTCCTGATTGACTACCTGAATTTTCTGGTCTTTGAAATGCAAGTATTTGACTATCTGCTCCTCCAACTTCTTTCCAATTTTTTATTTTTCCAGAATATATTTGTTGTATTTGTTGTAATGTTAAATCTTCTACACTATTGTCTTTATTTACAAAAAATACAAATGCCTCTTTTACTATTGGAACTATTTCTAACTCTATTCCTTTTTCTTTTGCTAGTTTTAATTCTTCTTCAGATGGATATGTTGCTAATATTAAATCTGTATCTTTATTTATTAAATTAACATATGCACTATGTGTTTTGGTATGCTCTACTTCAACTTCTTCTATTGGAGTATCTGTAAAATTTGCCTTAAATGCCTCTGCTAATGGTAATGTGGCTGTTGATCCATCTATTCTAGGATAATTTTCTAAAGTAAATATCGCACTACTTTCTTCTACAGGTTTTTCTACTGTAAAATATAAATATCCTACAACACATGCTATTACAACTAGTATCATTATAATTATTAATAAAACATTTATAAGAACTTTATTTTTTTTCATAAATTTTCCCCTTATTTATAATCTTCTAAAAATTCCGGATATTTTTCTAATACTTTTAACTCTAGCTTTCCTGGTTTTATATTTTTATTTTGTTTTACTATTAAGTCTACTGTGTACATTTCTTTTAATTTTTCGATATTTTCTCTCTTATGTCCTATTACATTATTAACATCTTGTGGATTAACTGTAACTTCTACTTTTTTTACTTTTACATTTAGCTTTTTTATTTTTTCTAGTATTGCATCATACCATAGTCCAGACTCTACTAATTGTCTTAATGCTGGATGATATGGGCCTGCAACAACTTCGCTTCCTTTTATATTTGGATCTGTTATTTCATCTGTATTTTGTAGACCAAGTCTAATTATTTCTATTTTCTTTTTATTAAACATAGTTACTAATTCTTTACAAGTTTCAACTGCTTGTACAACTGTTAATGGTATATATGTTTTTTCTAAAAATTCTTTTTCTAATTTAGTATTTTTTATTACTAATACAGGATATATTCTTACCATTTTAGGCTTTAATTTTATTAATTCCTTTGCAGTATTTATTTCATCTATTCTTGTACTTTCTGGTAAACCAACCATCATTTGATGACCTAATTTAAATCCATATAATCTTATTAATTTAGATGCTTTTTTTACATCTTTGAATGTATGTCCTCTATTACATCTTTTTAATATGTAGTCATTAGCAGATTGAACTCCTAATTCTATTGTTTCTACCTTATATTTTTTTAGTCTTTTTAATATAGTTCTATTTATATAATCTGGTCTTGTTGAGATTCTTATACTATCTGCTTTTCCCTGTTTTATATATTCATATGCTGTTTGTAAAAACTCTTCTTGTTTTTCTACATCGATCCCTGTAAAACTTCCTCCAAAAAAGGCTATTTCTTTTTTGGCTTCTTTATCTTTTATATTTTCTAAATAAAAATCTATTGTTTTTATTACATCTTCTTTTGTAATCATTTTTTGTTGTCCGCTTATTGATCTTTGGTTGCAAAATATGCAATCATTCGGACATCCTAAATGTGGTACAAATATTGGAATTACATATTGTTTTCTCATGCTTACACCTCTTTATTCTATATTTTCTAATGCCTTTCTTGCTGCTTCCATTTCTGCTTGTTTTTTTGATTTTCCTAATCCTACTGCTAATACTTTATGATTACATTCTACTTGTGCTTCAAACGTTTTATCATGATCTGGACCAGTTTCTTTTAATATAGTATATTTTATTTCTACTTCTCCATGTGCTTGAAGTTTTTCTTGTAATACAGTTTTATAATCCTTTTGTCCAACATTTTTACTCGCTATTTCTATCTCTTCTTTTAAGTTTTGTATAATAAATTGTTGTGCATCTTCTAATCCACCATCTAAATAAATTGCTGCAATTACGGCTTCTACACTATCTGCCAATATTGCTGGTCTATTTTTGCCTCCTGACTGTATTTCAGATTTTCCTAAATACAAGAAATCACTAAAATTATGCTTTTGTGCTATCTTACATAAACTTTTTTCGCATACTACTGTTGCTCTAACTTTAGTCATTTCTCCTTCTTTTAAGTTTGGATATTTTTTAAACAAATATATGCTTGAAATAAATTCTAAAATACTATCTCCTAAAAATTCTAATTTTTCATTACTTTCTACCCCATGTTCATAAGCATATGATGTATGTGTTAATGCCTTTTTTAGTAGTTCTTTGTTCTTAAATTGATATCCAATATTTTCCTCTAATTTTTCCATTTTTTCACCTTCTTTTTTCTATTTCCATTATATACTATTTTGCATTTTTTTCAAGTTTTTTATAGAAATTTATTATTTGGAATATACTGTATCTGCAAATATCTTATTTTTATGTACTATTTATAATAAAATTCAATTATGAGGTGATTTTATGGTAAATTTTAATATTGAAAGGTTATTGAAAAAAAAGAAAAAAACAAAATACTGGTTGTGCCAAAATATGAATATAACTACAAGAAATCTTAATCGTGTTATTCATGGCGAGACTTCTTCTATTTCTTTTAAATATTTAGAAGATTTTTGTACTTTATTAGATTGCTCTTTAGATGAATTGATTGAAATAAAAAAGGAAGCCTAACTTCCTTTTTTTATTTTATACATTTTCTTTTATATAATCAACTACATCTCCTACTGTAACAACTTTTTCTGCATCTGCATCTGGAATTTCTATTTCGAACTCTTCTTCTAATGCCATAACTAATTCTACTATATCTAAAGAGTCTGCTCCTAAATCATCTATGAAAGATGCCTCCATTGTAACTGCTGTTTCAGCAACTCCTAATTGTTCTATGATTATTCCTTTTACCTTTTCAAAAACTTCTTCTGAACTCATAACAAGTTCACCTCCTCCCAAGTGTAATGATATACTTAATTTAAAATTCATTTCTATCTGTAACATTTATATTATATGTTCACATTTTTGTCAAGCATATTTATAATATTTTTTGTTTTTTATACTAACCATTCTAATTTTCTTCTGTAATGCCTATATCTCTAGTGTTTTGTTTTTCAAATTCTTCAATCATTTGATCTACAGCTCTATTTTCTACGAACTTTTCTGCTTGCTTGATTGTGAATTCAAAAAGAGTTTCATCACTACTTCCATGAGCCTTTACTACTGGTTTTTTTACTCCCAAAAATAATGCTCCTCCATATGATTTATAATCCATTGTTTTTTTAAATCTATTTATTGCAGGCAAACATGGTATAGTACATATTTTTGATACTATATTATGCATTAAACTTTCTGTTAATGTTCTTTTTACAAATTTTCCAAGTCCTTCTGTTGTTTTTAAAAACACATTTCCAGTAAATCCATCAGTAACTATTGCATCAATTTCTCCTGAAAAAGCATCTCTTCCTTCTACATTACCAACAAAATTTATTCCCAATTTTTCTGATTTTTCTTTTAGTAATTTGTAACTTTCTCTTACTAATTCATTACCTTTTGTTTCTTCTGTACCTATATTTAATAAACCTATTGCAGGTTTTTCTATTCCAAATGTATTTCTAATATATATTGTAGACATTTGTGCAAATTGTAACAAATTAATAGGTTTACAATTTGTATTTGAACCTGAATCAATTAATAGTAATTGGCTTTTATATGCTGGCAAAATTCCAGCTAATGCAGGCCTATCTATCCCTTTTATTCTTCCTACTATTAATGTTGCTCCTGCAAGCAATGCTCCTGAATTACCAGCAGATATAAATACATCTCCTTCTCCTTCTTTAAGCATTCTAAATCCTACTACCATTGATGAATCTTTTTTATGCTTGATAGCAACTGTTGGTTGTTCTTCCATTTCTATTTGTTCTGTTGCATTTTTTATTTTTAATCTTGGTGAAATTTCTTCTGGTGTTTTTCCAAAAAATTCTTTGATCTTACTTCTTATTATTTCTTCTTTTCCTATTAATGTTACTTCTGCTTTTATTTTATTTACTGCTCTTACTGCTCCTTTTATGTTTGCATTTGGTGCATTATCTCCACCCATTGCATCTAGTAATATATTCATGTTGCTCCTCCTATTTATGATTATTCAAGATGTTTCTATTTTATTATTGTTTTATTAAAATTGCAATAGTTTTATTAAATTTTATCTGGTACTATATATTAAATAGTTCGAAGATAATTTTCCTAGAACATAAAAAATAGCACTTGTAAGTGCTATTTTTAATCATCTATTATTTCTTGTCCATCATCAGTAGATTGTTCTGCTTCTTGTTTTTCATCATTACCTTGTTCTTCTAAATTTTCTCCTGATAGTCTATTTTCTTCTTCTACAAAGATTGTATTTCTAAATTTTGTTGCTTTATCTTTTTCTTTTCCTTGTTTGAATTCTGATTTTTCTGAATCTTGTTTTGCATAAACTGCTTTAGCTTCTTCATCTCTTTGTTTTTGTATTTCATCATACATTTTTTGATATTTTTCATTTAACTCATCAATTTCTTGATGATGTTTTGCTTCAAGTTCTTTTTCTTCATTTTTTATACTTCTATATCTATTAATTTCTAGTCGTATATTTTTTAACATATTTAACGCTCTTGCAATAATTCCCATTTTTGTTGATTTTATCATTTTTTTCTGTTCAGCTTCTAAATTTTGAGTTTGCTTTTTAAAATCAGTATCAGAATTATTTAATTTTGCATTTTCATCATTTAAAACCTTTTCTATTTCAGCTAATTTTCTTCTTGTCTCTTCTACTTGTCCAATTTTATCAGCTGCATTCTTGTTTACTTCTTTATCACTTTGTCTATTTTTTTCTTTAAATTTTTCTATTCCACCAGCCTGCTCTATATGTTTTTTTGAAATCATAAATCTTGGTGATTCATAATCATATTCTTCATTTCCCTTTAGAATATCTTTTAGCTCGTCTTTTTGAGCTTGTAATTCTATGATTTTATTAGATGATTTTTCTTCATTTTCAACTTTCTGAGTTCTTAATTCTCTTTTCTTTCTATTATATAATTTATTTATATTTTGTCTATCTATTTCTTTTTGTAGTAATAATAATAAATGTTCTACTCGTGCTCTATGGAATATAATTTTAATTATATTTGTCTCATTTAAAATTTTATCTTTTAATTTATCAATTTTTGCTTCTAATTTTTGTTGTTTCTTAGATTTTCTAACTCTTATTTCTTCATCTTCTTCAAGCTCTTCTTCCTCATCATCTTCTTCAAGTTCTTCATCATAGCCTTGTTGTTCTTGTTCTTGCTCATTATCAACATATGATATTTCTTGAACTTGTTCTCTTGGCTCTTTTTCTTTTGGCTCTTTTTCATTTTGTTCCTCAAGTTCTCTTAAAATAACAGATGCAAGTGATTTGTTCTCTCTAATAAATAGTTCCATTTCATCAGCTGTAACATCATTTTCATCAAGTAATTGATTAATAATATTACGATTTTTACCTGTTCCCTTAAAATATCTTTCATA
>CANRHQ010000025.1 GCA_947630445.1 uncultured Clostridia bacterium
TTTTGGTAAAATTCAAAATACAAAAAGAAAAAGACTATTGAGCAAAATATTTTTATATACTTTGTCAACAGTCTGAGGATGTTTATTACATCCTCTATTTATTAACCTTGTTGTAACTCTGTTTTCACTGTTTCTATTTCTGTTACAGATGCTTTTTGAGATGGTTTATAATATCCTTTAGTATTTGCAACTTTAAATAATTCATATTGAAAACTTTCATCATTATTTCTTATTTGCTGAAATGTTTGTCTTAATTGCATATTTTCAGATTCTGAAATTGCTGTTTGATATGCAGTTAAATCAGATTTTACATTTGCCAAAATATCGTTCACCATTGTTTTTTCATCCATTTTTATCTCTCCTTTATTAATTATTTAAAAAACTCATTAATTTTTGTTTAGTATTTAATGCATCTTGTGCTGATTTTGTAAACATTTGCTTTATTTGTGCATCTTGTACTTGACTTGCATATGTGTTCAATTTTTCATAAGCCGTTTCATGTGCACCTATTAAGTGTCTTAAGTGCTGTAATTCTACTTGAGTTAAATCTGCCATAATATCACCCTTTCTCAATTTTATTGATTATATTATTACCATTTTCTTATAATTTATCCAACATTTGATTTTAGGGTAATCTTATGATAAAATATTTATGTAACTATCTTTTAAGATTCTGCCTATTTATAGGTAAGGAGAATAATATGAATAATATTATTTTAGAAAGAAGATTTACAAAGGATGGTATGGAGTACCACATAAAACGAAAAGGTATCCCTGTAGTCCATTGTAAAGAACAAGGAAAAATCTTAACCTTGGTAGCCGAGAACATTGCAACCAGAAAAGAGATAAGTTTCATGATTTCAAAAATGGAATCTATATACTATGATCCCAAATTTGATATTTTGTCTAGTAAAAATATAGAAATGCTTAAATCTGTTCTTGAAGAATCTGGTTTTCATAATAGTTACGATATATATGCAATGCAATGTTCTGAATATGATAAAAGAGTGCATTAATTGATGCACTCTTTTATCATATTACTTCTAAATTTGCAAATCTTGCCATTAATCTTTTATGTCCAACTTTATCAAAATTAATATCTACTTTTAAGTCATTTCCTTCTTCTTCAACATAATTTATTGTTCCCTCTCCAAATTTCTTATGATAAACTCTAATACCTGACTTATAAACAGATAAATCCATTTCTGTTGTTTCTGCCTTTTTATTTATACTATTTAAAAAACTTTCTGCTGTTCTATAGTTAAATCCTGTATTAACATTTTGAGCAGCCTCGTATTGTGGCTCTGTTAATTTGTATGATTTTATAGTACCATTGTCTTTACTTCCATAACTCCATGTATAATTTTTCTCTTCATTGTTTTTCTTTTTTGGTATATCTTCATATCCATCTAATAAATTTTTAGGAATTTCTTGTAAAAATCTTGATGGTAAGTTATATGTTGTTGAACCAAAAGTTGTACGTTGTTTACTATTAGTTAAAAATAAATATTCTTTTGCTCTTGTTACTCCTACATAACATAAACGTCTTTCTTCTTCAAGCTCTTTTTGTTCTCCTATTGATTTATATCCTGGAAATATTCCTTCTTCTAGTCCTACTAAAAATACTACTGGATATTCTAGACCTTTTGCACTATGTAGTGTCATTAATGTTACAGATTCTTCAGAGTCTTCCACATTGTCTATATCACTTGATAATGTTATTCCTTCTAGGAATTCACTTAAATTGTTTTCTACTGATTCTTCTTCAAATTCTACTGCTACATTTAAAAATTCATCTAAATTTGCTATTCTATTTTCAGCTTCTATTGTGTTTTCATTTTCTAATGCCTTCATATATCCTGTATCTTTTAGAACTTTTTTTACTAATTTTGATATTGTTAAATTGTCTTTTTGAGAATGTAATTCTTCTATACAATTTACAAATTCCCTAGTTTTTAAATATATTCTGTTTAATCCATATTTTTCTGCATTTTTTATGACTTCATACATTGATACATTATTTTGCTCTGCAATTTGTTCTATATTTTCTAAACTAGCTTTTCCTAAACCTCTTTTAGGTTCATTAATGATTCTGTTTAAACTTAAATTATCAGATAAATTTTGAATTAGTCGTAAATATGAAATGATATCTTTTATTTCTTTTCTTTCATAGAATTTTAAACCACCTACAATTTTATATGGAATTGATTCTCTTCTTAAAATTTCTTCTATTGCTCTTGATTGTGTATTCATTCTATATAAAACTGCAAAATCTGAATATTTATAATATTCTTCTCTTCTTAAGTGTTCTACTTGTTCAGCTATATATTTTCCTTCATCATATTCATTATCTGCTGTAAATACTTTTGGTATTGCTCCTTCATCATTTTCTGTCCAAAGTTTTTTATCATATTTTACTTCATTGTTTTTTATGATTGCATTTGCTATATTTAATATGTTTCCTGTACATCTATAATTTTGCTCTAATTTTATTATTCTGGTTCCTGAAAAGTCCTTTTCAAAGTTTAAAATATTAGATATATCTGCACCTCTAAAACTGTAAATTCCGTTGGTCGTTATCACCTACTGCTGTTATATTCCCATGTTTAGATGCTAACATTTTTACTAATGTGAATTGTGATTTATTTGTATCTTGATATTCGTCTACTAAAATGTAATGAAACTTGTTTGAAAAATAATCTAATACATCTGTATTTTCTTCTAATATTTTTATAGTATAGTTTATAATGTCATCAAAATCTATTGCATTATTTTCTTTTAACCTTTTTTGATATAGTTCATATACCTCTGATATTTTTTCTTTTCTGAAGTCTCCTTTTACTTTCACTGCATATGTATCTGGTTCTAACATATCATTTTTTGCATTACTTATTTCTGATAAAACTGATCTATCACTAAATAATTTATCATCTATTTGTAAATCTTTAAGACATTGTTTTATTAATGTTCTTTGATCTGATGTATCAAAAATTATAAATGATGTATCAAATCCTATTCTATCTATAAATCTTCTTAAAATTCTTACACATATTGAGTGGAATGTTCCTATCCACATATCTTTTACAGCATCACCTACTAAATTTTCTACTCTTTCTTTCATTTCGTTTGCTGCTTTATTAGTAAATGTTATTGCTAATATATTCCATGGTAATACTTTTTTTTCACTCATTAAATATGCTATTTTATGTGTTAATACTTTTGTTTTTCCACTTCCTGCCCCTGCTATTACTAAGCATGGTCCTTCTGTATTTACTACTGCTTCATATTGTTTATCGTTTAGTCCTTTTAATATTTCTTCCATTACTATATCCTTTCTTAATCAAATATGTGTTTGTATTTTACTATATTTTTTTCTTTTTAGCAAGTATTTTTTTTAAATTAATATATTATTATATTGAAAAAAATAATACTCAGCTATATAATAAGCTAAATAGAATAAAAAGGAGGATTTATTATGAGTAAAAAGAAAATAATATTAATTATCATTTTAATTGTTCTTATTTTGGTATTTATTTGGGCATTTCGCAGATACACTATTTTAAACAAAATAAATAAATTAAATGAAGCAAATATCCAAAAAAACAATATATATTATTATTCTGTAACAAATGATACAATAACAGAATATTGGCAAAAAGGTGATTTTATAAAAATGAATGTAACTGATACTAGAAGTTCTTATAACAACACTTTTTGGAAAGACCCTTCAACAAATGAAGTAATTTGCTTATATAATATGCCAAAAATATATTCAATAACTTATGATAATATTTTATTATCAAAACCACAAAGCACTTTTACTCAGTTAGGAAATAGCATATTTATGTCTGCAATTAACCCAACTATCCATATCAGTTCAAAAGAATACAACAACAAAGATTGTTACTCTATAACATTTCATAATCAAGAAGAAATAATTGAGAAAGAAACTGGATTATTAGTATTTACTTCTAATAATAATTCTGAAAGAAAAATAACTTATAAATTCAATTCTGTTACTGATAAGGATGTTGCAGAACCAGATTTAACTGGATATACAGCTCAATAAATAAAGGGAACTACTTAAATTCAGTAGTTCCTCTTTATATTATTCTACATCATGTCTAGCTAAAATGCTAGCTGGTGTATTTTTTATAACTTTATGTAATGGCAATAAACCTATTAATATATTAAATCCATATAAAATTAAGATACAAATTCCTACTATTTCTGTATTTATCATAAATACACTTTCCATATATGGCAATTTCAATAAAGATTTTATAATGTATGTCATTAATATTACTCCTGGTAAACTTGTAATTGTTGTAATTCCTAAAATTTCTCCTATGAACATTTTATATATATCAGATTTTTTTACTCCTATTGCTCTCAATGTACCTATTTCTTTAATTCTTGATAAAAATGATGATCTCATCATCAAAAATATCTCTACTAATGATATTCCAAGTATTACTGTCGCAAAAATCAAACTACTTATCATAGCATCTTTTTTATTTTCCATATAAGTACTTCTATCTTTTTCATATATATCTGTAAGTTCCAAGTTATAGTCATTTTTAAACTTATTCATAACTAATTCTTTATCTTTTGGACATATAGTAAATTCTGTATTATTAGAGATTATATTATATTTTATTGTATTATTATTTACTAAATAATTTTGCATATTTGTTTTGCTTTCATAATAACCAACTACTTTTAATTGCGTATCATTAACTTTGGTTTCTATTGTTTTATTTAATTTCATTTGATTTTTATTTGTTATATTTACAATTACTTCATAATCTCCTGTTGGAAGCCTACCTTGTTTTAATGTAATGTCATCTAAATACAAATTATAATCAAATATGTTCTCTGTTTTTGTTTCTTCCATAGTGTATCCAAAATAGGTCTGTCTGTTAGTTTGTGAAAAATTATTGATTATATTTATAAAATTTTCTTTATATACATATATTGATGGGCTGACTTTATCTGTTATACCAACAATTTTAAAATCTGGCATATTATTTATTGTTACTCTCCTATTTAAAACATCTTCTGTTTTTCTTAGTCCCATTAAATTCATTGCATTATAAATAGTTGAACTTCCAGCAGAATAACCTCTATCGTAACCAAAATTTTCTATATTGTCTATAGTCATTTTATCAATTACTATTTCATATTGATTTTCCGGCATTCTTCCATATATCAAATCTTCTTCTTTAATTTTGTCAATACTTGTAAGTGAACCTTTTAAATCTAAATATGTATTTGCTAGTTGATAATAATCTTCCATTTTTATTTTAAATGTTATCATACTATCTCCTGGAATTATATATTCAACTCCTTCTGTTTGCTCATATTTTGAATAGTCATCTATTTTAATTTTTCCTATATCTACTTTTAAATATTCTTTAGTTTTTGTTATAAAATCACTTTCTTTTAAATTAATAGTTCCAAATATATTGCTTACAGAATAAACTATAAACATTGCAGATGCAAAATATCCAAGCAATAATATTTTTTTCAATACAGAATAATTACCTATTTTTTTGAATCCTTGAATTATTGATTTAAATATCCCATATATTGAACTATATTTTAATTTTTTGTTACCATCAATAATTTCATTTATATTATAATTATTTTGTTCATAAATACTTTTATCTATTTTCTTATAATGCTCATTTACTAATTCTATAATCGAATTTTCATCTATTACTTCAACTTTTTTATCTTTTGCCTTAATATATATATTTCCATTTTTAATTATAATTTTAGCATCAATTTTTTCTTCTTTATCTGCAAATACATCTAGTTTTATTTTTTCTTTTTTTATTTCTTCTATTTTTTCTAAATCTTTTAAGTATATCTTGTTATCTAACCTATACTCTAAGTTATGATTTATTTCATTTTCATAGTCATTTATAATTTTTCCATCTTGAATTTCTATAATCCTAGAAGCATAAAATTTTGCTAGTTCAACTTCATGTGTAACCAATATTACGAGCTTGTCCTTTGAAATTGATTTTATTATATTCATTATTTCTAATGAATTTTTCGCATCAAGATTTCCTGTTGGTTCATCTGCAATAACTATATTAGGATTTTTTACTATTGCTCTTGCTATTGATACTCTTTGTCTTTCTCCTCCTGATAACATTTTTGCTGGTCTATTTCTATATCTATACATATTTACACTATTAAGTACATAACTTACTCTTTTTTCTATTTCTTCTTTATTTTTTATGCCTACCATTTTAAGTGATATTGCCACATTTTCAAATACTGATAAATTATCTATTAATTTATAATCTTGAAATATATATCCTATATTTAAATTTCTTATTTTGTCCAATTTATATGTACTCTTATTGCTTACTTTTATTCCATTTATATATATTTTTCCTGAATTTGATTTATCTAATCCACCTATTACATTTAATAGTGTCGTTTTTCCACTACCAGATGCTCCTAGTATTGCTACAAGTCCATTTTTATTAAATTCTAGTGTAGTATTATTTATTATATGTAATTGATTTTTCTTGCCTTTATTAAAATATTTATTTAATTTTTCAACTTTTACCATATACTACACCTCCTCATTATATGTACTTATTGCTGTATTTTTAAAGATTTTTTTAGATACTTTCATTGCAATAAGTTTTGTCATTAATAAGAGTATAATATATATTAACAAACATTCTTTAATTCCTATAAATTTGACTAATTTTGTTAAATATTTAATTTTTATAATATTATTTTTTATTAATTTTATTATTGCTATTATTGTTATAAATGCTAAATTAGCATCTATAAATATTTCTATATTTAGAATACTTCTTACACTTTTATATGTAGCTCCTAATATTCTTAAAGTTGTATAATAAATATTTCTTGATTGTAAGATTATTTTTATTATAAAATATGATACAAAAAATAAGACAAATATTAATATAATTGTTACTATTACTTTTACTATTTTCGTTATTTCCCTGGATGTATAGTAATCATCTCGAGCATAATCTGTTACTTTTTTTACATTAATCCCCATATTTTTCAATTCTGTCATTGTTTCATCTATATTTTCTATATTTTTTATATATACACTAGATTGATATGGTGGCTTATTATACAATGATTCATATTCTTCTTTATTAATAAATATATTTTGATTATATTTATTATAATTACTATATCCCGTTAATCTATTTATGTTTGATTTTGTAAATGTATTATTAATAGTTAAATTTAATTCATCAGTATAATAAATGTTACTTATACTAATAACCATTTTTTTGCCTTTGACTTTATTATCTGGCATTTGATAAGCCCATTCACTATTTATTATTGCTGTTCCTTTTTCTACTTTTTCACTTGGAATTATCTCATTAGATATAAATGCATTATTAAAAAATGTTTTTATATTACTATAATTTTTGTTTACAAATATTCTTAATTTTTCTAATTGGTTAGGAGACATATATATTTTTGTATCATAATTTCTATCATTTTCGTAATACTTAATTCCAACAAC
The DNA here is from genome assembly GCA_947630445.1 of uncultured Clostridia bacterium. GTDB lineage: Bacteria > Bacillota > Clostridia > TANB77 > CAG-508 > CAG-269. The sequence continues at coordinate 7,541 of CANRHQ010000025.1, forward strand.
TTTTAAATTTTCTATAATACTATTCCATCCATCTCCAATATTAAAATAATTGTTTATAACATCATTTAAAATAGTATTTTTATTATAAGTTTTTTCACTAATTTCTATAATTATTTCGTTTTCTTCTGTTGGCATTCTTCCAACATCTAAATTCCCTCTAAAGTTATTTATATCACTAGCACTTCCTAGGAAATTAATATTTCTATATGTACTTTCTTGAGAATTTTTTACTATGTTAATTTTAGTATCAACAAATAAATCATTTTCTATTATATAATCTACATTTGATATGGCTTTTATTTTGTCATAATCTTCTTGTGAAAATGGTGTTTTATCTTCTTTCTTTATTAAAATTCTATTTTCTGACATATCATTAAAAATGATACCACTATACTCTGTTTTATAACTGGCTTCAGTTAATTCAAAACTAGAATATTCTAATAATAGTGCTGATGCTACAAAGAAAAATACCGCAAATAATAAAATAAATTTAGTTTTTATATTAAATGTATTTCTAATTCCTAATTTGCATTTATTTATTAAATTTATTTGTTTATTTTCACTTTCCTGTATTTCAATATTATCATCTAGTTTTTTTATTTGTGTATTTTCAATAATTTTTCCATCATTCATTTTTATTATTCTTGTTGCATATTGTTCAACTTGCTCTATATTATGTGTTACAATTACTACAAGTTTATTTTGTGCTACATTTTTTAGTATATTGATAACATCTTTTGCTGATTCTGTGTCTAAATTTCCTGTTGGTTCATCTGCTACTATTATTGGTGTGTCTTTTACCATTGCTCTTGCTATTGCTACTTTTTGCTTTTGACCACCTGACAATTTTGATACTTTTGTATTCTTAAACCTGGTTAGCCCTACTTGCTCTATTATATCTAATATTTTTTTCTTTATTTCTCTTTTTTTGTATCCATTTAACAATAATACTAATTCTATATTTTGATAAACAGTATAACTATTTACTAAATTAAAATTTTGAAATATATTGGCTATATATTTTCTTCTGTAATCTTCAAAGTCTCTTTCTGTATAATGGCTTGTTTCTTTACCATTTACATACATTTCTCCTTCTTCATAACTATCTAAACCTGATATTACATTTAATAGTGTACTTTTTCCACTTCCAGATTCTCCTGTAATGACTACAAATTCTCCTATTTTTAATTCTAAGTTTATTTTTGAAAAACCTGTCGCTATTATTCCGTTATTATAGTAAATTTTTGATACATTTTCTAATTTTAGCATTTGTATTCTCCTTTTATTTCATCATTTAATATAAGAATAACACTTATATTTTAATTATACAATATTAATGTTCAAAATAAATGAGAATATATAAATATATTTTTCACAAGATAGTTACACAAATTCCTATAACAAAACCTAACATGTTTCCTAGTGCAGACATTCTACCTTTATATAATTTATTTGATTCTGGAATTAATTCACCTGATACTATATATAACATTGCTCCTGCTGCAAAACTTAAGCATATAGCAATTACTTGTTCTGATACTTTTCCTACTATGCTTCCTATTAATGCTCCTAAACCTGTAGCTAAACCTGATAATATTACATAGAACATTATTTTATAAACCTTCATCCCTCCGCTTTTCATGGGCACTGCCATTGATATTCCTTCTGGTATATCATGAAAACAAATTGCTAGAGCTAGCGAATATCCTAATTTTAAAGATGCATCAAATCCAGAACCAATAGCTAGACCTTCTGGGACATTATGTATTGCAAGCCCAATACTTACTATAATTCCTGTTTTTAACAAATTTCTTTTTACTCCTAAATCTTTTGTTTTATTTTTAAATTTTCTATCAACAATTAAATCGCAAAAAATCATTACAATAATACCTATAAAAATACCTATTATTGTTTGTGAAATTTTACTTATTTCAAGTGCCTCTGGTATTAAATCAAAACATATAACTGCCATCATTAATCCAGCTGCAAAAGATAATATAAAACTTAAAAATTTATTAGAATTATTTTTTATAATACATCCTATTATGCCTCCAAGAGTAGTTCCTATTGTACCAAAAAATAGTCCTAATATGGTTGTATTCATAATTTCTTGCATAAATTACACCTCTATAAAAATTATGATGTAATTATATTATTTATGAATTTAAAAAAGTTATGCCTAATTTTTATAAGCATAACTTTTATTTTATTCTTCTTCTCCTTTTAGTCTTTCTGCTCTATCTGCTGCTATTAAATTATCTACCATTTCATCAATATCACCATTTAAGAAATTTTCCATTTGGAATATACTCATTCCAATTCTATGATCTGTTATACGACCTTGAGGATAATTATATGTTCTTATTTTTTCGCTTCTGTCCCCGCTTCCTACTTGTGTTTTTCTAGCATTTGCTATTTCAGAATCTTGTTTTTCTTTCTCAATATTATATAATCTTGATCTTAACATTTTCATAGCATATTCTCTATTTTGTAATTGTGATCTTTCTGTTTGACATTCTACTACAATTCCTGTTGGTTCGTGTATAAGTCTTACTGCTGAAGAAGTTTTATTTATATGTTGTCCTCCAGCACCTGAAGCTCTAAATACTTCCATTTTTATATCTGCTGGATTTATTTCTATCTCAACATCTTCAACTACAGGTAATACTGCAACAGTAGCTGTTGATGTGTGTATTCTTCCACTACTTTCTGTATCTGGTACTCTTTGTACCCTATGTACTCCACTTTCAAATTTTAATCTACTATATGCCCCTTTTCCTGTTATCATAAATGAAATTTCTTTATATCCACCTAATTCTGTTTCATTTTCATTTAATACTTCTATTTTCCAATGTTTTCGTTCTGCATACATTGAATACATTCTAAATAATGTTCCTGCAAATAGTGCTGCTTCTTCTCCTCCAGCTCCACCACGAATCTCACATATTATATTTTTATCATCATTTGGATCTTTAGGGATCAATAATGTTTTTAATTCATCTTCTATTTGAGGAATTCTTTCTTTAGCTTCTTCATAGTCTATTTCTGCTAATTCTTTTAACTCTTTATCTTCCATCATTTCTTTTGCATCTTCTAGCCTTTGTTGTTCTTTTTTATATTCTTTATATTTTAATACTACTTCTTCTATAGAACTATGTTCTTTTATTAATTTTTGCCACTCTGACTGATTTGCAATTATTTGTGGATCACTAATTAATTTTGTCAATTCTTCATATCTAGCTTCTACTGCCTCTAATTTATCAAACATAAATTTTCTCCTTTTCCTTTATTTAACATTAATATTATACTACATACTTAGAATTTTTTCAATATCTACTTACAGTTCTATATAATTAAACTCAATTTCTTGTTTTTCTAATATTTCTTTTTCTCTTTGAGTACATGTTAAAATTATTACTTGTCTATCTGAAAATTCTTCTTTTAAATATAATAATATATTTTTTAACCTTTCTATATCGTAATATGCAAATGATTCATCTAATATAATTGGTACTTTTTCATCAGATATTTCATCTAGCATTGCTAATCTTAATGATAAATATAATTGATCTATTGTTCCAACACTTAATCTTTCTGCTGATACATAATTACCATTTTCTAATTCTACTGTCAAACCTTGTTCATCATTAAAATATATATTTTTATATTTTCCCTTTGTTATTTTTTCTATATTTTGAGATAGTTTTTTAGTAAATATAGGACTAACACTATTTTTCATTTTTTCATAGGCTTTTTCTAATAATTTTTTTGTTAATTCAATACTTTCATTTATTTTTTGTAAATTATTATATTTTTCTTGATCTGATTTCAATTTTTCTTCTATGCTAGATAAATTTTCTATTTGTGGTTCTATATTTTCCTTTTTTAATTCTAATTTATTTATTTCTAATAATTCATTTTTAATTTCATTTTCTATATTTTGTATTTCTTCATTTATATTTTCTAAATTAAATAATTGGTTTATTTCTGTTTTTTCAATTTTACCACTATATTTATTTATTATTTTTTCTCTTTCTAAATTATTTAAAAAATTATTCTCATTTTTTATTTTATTTATTTCTTCTAATAATTCTTTATAATTATTTTCTAATATTTTTTTCTCATTTTCTATATTGCTTTTTTGTCTTTTTTTATTTTTTTCTATTTTTTTTATTTTATTTTGTTTGATAATATAAAAAATCAGAAATACTGGTATTGTAGGAAGAAAAATATATTTTAATTTTTTCATAAATATAAACCATAAAATATTTATTAAAATTAATATTATAAATATTATTTTTAGTATATTATTTTTGTTTGATTTAATATCTGTATTTTCGATTTCTTTTATTTTTTCTTCCAAAATATTTATTTTATTTTTATTTTCATCATTTATATTTTCTTTGATTTTTATTTTTTCTTTTTCCAAATTATTTTTTTCTTTTATTTTTTTTATTTCATTTAATAATTCATTTTTTAATTTATTTTCTTCATTATTTTCTTTTATTTCATTTTTTTCCTTGTCAATTTCATATTGAATATTTTCATAATTTTTTAATTCATATATTTTTTGTTCATTTTCTTTTATATTTTTTTCTAAAATATTTATAGGTTTTTCTCTACTTCTTTCTGTTCCAATTTCATCTAATTGTTTTTTATTTATTTTTTCAATTGCTTTTTTATATGAAATGTTATCTTCTCCAGTACCTAATAAATTAGATATTTTTTGTATTAATAAATTTTGTGTATCTCTTTCAATTTTTACTTCTTTTTGCATTGATATAGATGTTGCTAAAAACATTTCCTCATTAATTTGTGTTTGCTCAAAAAAGAATTCACTTCCTTTATTTTTATCAATATTAAATTCTTTTGTTATATCTTCTCCTTTTTCATTAAATATTGTTGGATTTTTTTTATTAAATTCTCGAAATATTTCATATTTATTTTTATTGTCTAATTCATATGATAATTTACCTGAAAATTCATCTGTATCCCATGGTTTATATTGCTCAAAATCAGATATTTCTTTTCCATTTTTCTTTTTAGAACTACCATAAAACATATTTAATATAAATTTTAATAATGTTGATTTTCCACTTTCATTTTTTCCATATATTATATTTATATTATTTTTTAAATTTATTTCTTTATTTTTTAATTTACCATATGAATTTATTTTTATTTTGTTTATTCTCAAATAAATCCCTCCATTATTCTAGTATTTCTAGTCCTATTTCTAATGCCCTTTCTATAGTTTCATTATCATATATTCCTTTATTCATTTCTTCTAATATTTCTTTTGCAAATAACCCTTTTAAATTTTGTTCTTTTGATATTTTTTCTAAATTAATATTAGTTTTTGTTTCATCTTTTATTTTTATTATTTTTTCATTTAATTCATATTTATATAAGTCATATATATTTATCTCAAAGTTTCTTTTTCCACTTAATATTAATTTATACAATTTATTTTCTTGTAATTGTAAATTATTTATTTTCTCTATTAATTCTTCTTCTGATCCTATTTCTGTACAGTCTATTTTATATTCTACAAATTCAGTTCCTTCTAAAGGTACAAATTCTAAATTTATATCTTTATTTTTTATTTCTCCTATAATCATTCCATGTTTTCCCAACTCATCAAATCCTTGTGCTATTGTTGAACCTGGATATATTATTCTACCATTTGGTGAAAAATTGTTTTTGTGTATATGACCTAATGCAATATAATCAAATCCCTTTTCCTCTAGCATTTTCTTATTCATTGAATTATATTGCTTATCTTTTATATCTGCTCCATCTAAAGTTCCATGTATTACTAAAATATTTATTTTATTTTTATTTTCTATTTCTAATGCTTCAATATTTGTTTCTGAACAATAAAAATCATCAAATCCATAACCATATACATCTACATCTTGTAATTCAACTTTTTCTATTTTTGAATTAAATATTTTTACATTTTTATTCCATTCATAAGTATTGTAATATGATTTTTGTAAATAAGGATCATGATTTCCTGGTGATATAAACACTTTTGTATTTTCTATTTCTTTGAATAAATTGTTTATAAATTCTATTGTACTTCTTCTTATATATTTATGTTCATATAAATCTCCAGAAATAAATAAACATTCTATTTGATTTTCTTTTATATATTCTATTACTTCTCTGAATACATTTCTTTGTTCTAATCTTCTTTTTTCTCCTAAATTTCCCTTATCTGATAAAGTACTAAATGATGAATCAAAGTGTATGTCAGCTATATGTGCAAATTTCATGTTTTCCTCCTTTTCTTTATTGTTTCAATTTTATAATATTTATCTTATTTTTTCAATATTTTTTGCGAATATTTTTTCGTTTTTTGCTTATCTTTTTTTATAAAAAATGGATTAATATTTTCTAATTTTTACTAAAAAGATCTTTCACTTTTGTGAAAGATCTTTTCTTTTATTCATCATCATCTAATGGACCAAATAATTCATCGAATTTAGCTTCAAGTTCTTTTTGTAAATCATATGCATCCTCTTCTACTTTTTCAACTGGTTGAGGTTCATTGTTTAAAACTTCTTCTGATTCTTCAAATAAATTATCTATTGATTGTTCTTCACTAACTATCTGAGGTTCAACTGGTGCTGTTACTTTTACTGGTTCTTTTTCCAATTTAATTTCTTCTTTCTTATCTTCTATATTAGTTTCAAACAAATCATCCAATGATTCTACTTTTAAATTCTGTGCTTCTTTTTCAGTCTTATCTTCTGACCAAGGATTATATGGATTAAACTTTCTCCAATTTCCTCTTTGGATTTCTCCTATATCATTATGACTTATTTCTAGTCTAGCTAATGAATTTGACATCTTTTTATGCTTAAAGTAATAAAATTTATTTGCTTTTACTGGCTTAATTCCTTTTTCAAAAATTATACATAAGTCATTATCCATTCTTCTCAATTCATCTGGAGTCATTAATGCCCTTGCCATTACTTGGTCTGATGTACTTTGACCTGTCTTAAAATATTGCCTGTCTCTATTTATTGATATACTATCTCTTTCTATTGTTTTTTCACCCAATGCTTTTGAAAAATATTCTACTGTTTTATATGAGTTACTTCCTAAAAATACATGTGTATCACAGTTACCTATAATTGTTTCATATGATTTTTCATATACTGCTTCTAATTGGTCTAAATTTTGTAAAATTACACTAAATGAAATTTTTCTACTTCTTGAAGTTGATATTTTTTTATCAAAATCTGGTATTTGACCAATATTAGCAAACTCATCTAATATGAAATATGTTGGTATTTTTAATGATCCACCATTTTCATCTGCATAATTATATAACTGTTGTATCATTTGTGAGAAGAATATTGTTAATAAAAAGTCATATGCTGTATGTGTATCTGATGAAATTACATATACTGCTGTTTTTTTATTTCCTATATCATCAAAGTTTATTGTATCTGTTGATGTTAATTCTGCTATTTCTTTTGAATCAAATTTTCCTAGTTTTGATTGTAGTGTACTTAATATTGAACTATATGTTTTCTCTGGTGCTATCTCTATAGATTTATAATTCATTCTTGCTGGATGATCATAAGGAAGTTTACTCATTAATTCAGATAATAAGTTACTGCCACCATTTGAATTTGCTGCTCTTACTAACTCCGCACAACTTGCTAAGTTTTGTTCTTCTTCTGGTCTTGTTGCCATTAAATAATATATTAATGCTTTTAACAACATTTCTGCAGAATCATCCCAAAATGGTTCTGATGAACCATTTTCAGACTTTTGTCCTTTTACTATGGTATTTGCAATAACATCTACATCTATTTCTGATGCTATATGCATTAATGGATTATAACCATCACTATATTGTGGTCTTACTAAATTTAAAACTTTTATCTCATACCCATTCGCTTTTAAATATCCTGCTGTTCTATCGTATAATTCTCCTTTTGGATCTGTAAAAACATAAGAACCTAATAACTGATATGCATTTGGAATTGAATATGATGCTGATTTACCAGAACCAGAACCTCCGACTACTAGAACATTAACATTTCCTCTTTTATCAACTGGTAAAAAGTTATCTTCAGCTAAAATTATTCCTTTTTTATTACTTAATATTTGGTATTGTTCCCCATTTCTACTCCAATCGCTTGAACCATGTTCAAAATCTGTATATTCATTTTTAGGTGCTGATCTTGCAACTCCAATTACAAAAAATATTGCAAAAACTATAGAAAATCCACCTAGTGTTTTTGCATAAGCACCCATTAAATTTTTAGATGCTAAATCTGCAAAACCTACAAATGGATTTTTCATTGCATTTACAAATACTGATATGCCATTTCCATTATTTACTTGAGCATTATACCCTAAAGTTATAGGCACTATTAATACTATGGCTGTGAACAACCATAGTATGGTAAATAATATGAAATATTTTTTATTTCTTCTTATTGCTCCTTCTAACTTATAATTCATCTGTAAATCACCTTCTCTTTGGTTAATTTATTATCTTTCTGAATCAGTTTTAGATTTTTCTTTAATCTTGTTAGGGTTTCCTCCATTATATGCTTTTATAGATACAAATTCTCCTGCTTGCATTAATGCATCAAACTTTAATGCTACGGTTGGAATATTTAATGCTCCATTTGTTTCTAATTCTTTTTCTTTTTGTTGAACAGCTGTTGCTTTTACTACTGTTTTATCTCTATAACCCGCTGCTCTCCCTATTTTCTTTCCATTTACTGTGTTATTTACCATAGTAAATTGCCTCCTTATTAATCGTTATCCGATCTTACTTCAAAAGCGAAATAAGATTTATACGGTTTTAATTTGCATTTTCCCTTTACTTTATTTTCTTTTTCATCATAATAAAGTCTTGGTTTTAATTCTTCTGTAGTTTCAGGATCTATAACACAAATATCCCTTTTTAAATTTGGTGTATAATTAAACTCTTTATATTCCTGTTCTTCTTCTGAATATAATGTATTAAACTTAAATGGTGTTGGTTTTTTTGATATTCTTACTTCATCATCAATTAATATTCCTGTATTTATTATTACATTTTCTTTTCCAAATGATAATATTACTAATTGATTTCCTTCTTCTTGTGGCTCGTCAACATAAAAGGTTTTTCTTCTAGCTTCTCCTCTTATTTCTTCAATGTAATCTAACCTTTCAACTGTATATTTTGGATATTCTTTTAAGAATTCCTTTTCTGTTTTGTTAATTTGATAAATTACTGTGTTTACTCCTTTTGGATCTGTTATACTAAAATGTTTTCCTTGTAACATATCCATTAATTTTACACCCCATTCCTATGACTTTAACCCATAGTTTTTATCTTATGTTTACGAACCCCATTCTTTATTATACAGTATTTCGTATTGTTTGTCAATACTTTAGTTCATTTTAAACATTTAGACTCTTCTTGGATTAAACTTTGATATTTCTTTTAATTTTTTAAACATTTCTCGTTCTTCTTTTGTAAGTCTATCTGGTACAACTATTTTTACTTCTGCTATTAATTTTCCTCTTTCTCCATTATTGTTTTTATAACCTTTGTCAGGTATTTCTATAAGTTCTCCTGTTTGTATTCCATTTGGTATATATACTTTAGTTTTAGTATCGTCTATTGAGCCTACTTTTGCTTTTGTTCCTAGTGCTGCTTCCCATGGTGTAATTGGTATTACTGTATATAAATCTTTACCTTGTAATTTATATTTCTTGCTGTCTTCAATATTTATTTTTATATATAAGTCTCCATTTTTTCCACCATTTTTTCCTTCTTTACCTTGTCCAACTAATCTTATTCTTTCTCCATTTTGAATTCCTTCTGGAACTTTTACAGTTATTGTTTTTGCTTTACCTTCTATATTCTTTAATGCAATTTTTTTATCTACACCATAGAACCCATCCTCTATAGATATAGATATTTCTGTTTCAATATTTTCACCCTTTATTTGTGGTAATTTGCTTTGCTCAATTTCTGCTTTAGAATCATTATTACCAAAAAACATATTAAAAAATTCTCCAGCCATTTCCCCTGATGTTTTTTGTTGTGCTCTCTTTTGTTTGTTTCCTATATTGTAATTCCATGTTCTATCATATTTTCTTTTTAGTGATGGAACTGATAGAGTTCTATAGGCTTCATTTATATCTTTTATTTTTTCTTCTGCTAGTTTATTACCAACATTTACATCTGGATGATATTTTTTAGCTTGTTTTCTATATGCTATTTTTATTTGTTCAATTGTTACTTTACTGCTTTCTAATTCTAATATTTTATAATAATCTTTAAACTTCATTTAACATCCTCCCAAAAAGTAAATTGGTACGTTTTTATTATATCAATTATTGGAAAAAAAATCTATAGTTTTTGACAAATTTCGTAAAATTTCATGCCATTAGATGCCTTTACAAGTACAACATCACCATCACATAAATTTTTATTTAATTTTTGAAATACTTCTTCATTATTTTCTAATAAATATGTTTTTATTTTTGAATTATTTTTTTTCGCAGTTTCAATAATGAACTTTGAATTTTTTCCTGAACATATTAATATGTCTATTTTACTATTTGCAATTTCTTCTCCTACTTTTTTATGTAATTCAATTGCATATTCACCTAATTCGAACATATCTCCTAATACTGCAATTCTTCTCTCTGCATTATAATTAGATAAATATTCTATACTTGCTTTCATTGATTCATAGCTTGCATTATAACTGTCATTTATTAAAGTCGCACCATTTTTTAATTTTCTAATATCCATTCTTTTTTTTGTTAGTTCAAATTCAGCTATTCCCTTTTTTATTTTTTCATTTGATAAATTTAAAATCTTTCCTACTTCTACAGCACATAATGCATTATATACAAAATGCTTTCCTCCAACTGGTACTTGTATTTCTAACTGTTCTTTATTTCTTTGGGCTAAAAATGTACTGCTTTCTTCTTGTAGTTGAATTTTATCTGCATTTAATTCACTAATATTATCTATACCATATGTATGTATTTTTATGATTTCTTTATTTTTTTCATACCAACTATGTAATAAGTCATTATCATTGTTTATTATTATTTCTTTTTGCTTCATTCCCTCTAAAATTTCTAGTTTTGCTTTTAGAATATTTTCTCTTGAACCAAGTATTCCAATATGTGCTGTTCCTATATTTGTAATAATTGCAAGTGTAGGTTTTGCAATATTAGTTAATAAACTTATTTCTCCAAAATGGTTCATTCCCATTTCTACAACAAGTGCTTCATGATCTTTTAATTTTAAGATTGTAAATGGCAAACCTATATTATTATTATTATTTCCTTCTGTTTTTAATGTTTTATATTGTGTTTGCACAACACTTGCAATCATATCTTTTGTGCTTGTTTTTCCTACACTACCAGTAATTGCAATTACTGGAATATCATATAAACTTCTTTTATATTTTGCTAACTCATATAATGTTTCTAATGTGTTTTTTACTTTTATTATTGTCTTATCTGAATAATTCATCATTTCTTTTTCAGTTATATCAACATTTTCTACTATTACTGCATTTGCCCCATTATCAAATGCTTGTTTCCAAAATTTACTTCCATCAAAGGTTTCTCCTTTGATTCCTATGTATATATCTCCTTTTTGTATTGTTCTTGTATCTTTAGAAAAATTTTCACATATTAGATTTTCATTACCTATAATTAATTCTCCTTGTGAAATTTTTAATATATCTTTTACTATGATCTCTTTCATATTCCCTCCAAATAATTTTTTTTATTATATTCTAAAATTGCTGTATTTGCAACTTTTTTGAAAAATTTTTAAAAAACTAAATTACGCTCTAAATATAATAATAGGGTAATCAATTATGATTTACCCTACTTTCTCCAATCTAAAAACTATTGATTTTCAACTGCTCTATTTGCAATCTCTATAGCTTTTGAAACTATATTTCCACATGTCTTAGAAGATACATTTTCCCAACTTCCGCCATCTTTTTTTACTTGATCATATACGCCCAACTCTTTTGCTATTTCTGTTCGTAAGTTTTCAGATATCAATTTGCTATTTCTAGACATAATTATTCGTTCCTTTCCAAATATAATCTGTTTACGGACCGCTTTGAAAAAGTTATTGAACTTTTTCAATTTTAGTATTTACACTTTTTTATTTTTTATTTTTTCAATTTTTTACAATTATTCTGTCAATGTACCATTAGGCGTATTTGTTATTATTAAAATATCTTCTTCCTCACCTGTTTGTGCATTAATATATGCTAGGAAATCTGTATCCTCAATTTTACCTTTAAATTCATAGCAAAATTTTTCTGTTCTCCACTCAGTTGGGATTATTGCCAAACCTTCACTTGTAATTTCTACTTTATCACTTAAATTTTCTCTTGCTTTTTCTATAGGAATTATATCTGTAGGAATTTGTCTTTCAGTATGACAATTTAAATATCCTGTTGTTTCTAATCCTATAATTTCACCATTGTCTAAGGCAATTTTTACTTTTATTAAATCTGGATAAATTACTACATCATTTTGTGTATAGGCATAATTAACAGTTATAAAACCATTTCCTTTTAAATAGTATGTTTCTTTCATATCGCCAAAACCTTTATTTGATAAATATTCTTTTCCTCTTTGTACTGCTTCTTGTTCATCTATTTTTTCTTCTGTTACTTCTCTATTGTAGTTTAAATATACTACATGTCCACCTTTCTTTGATATTGAAATTCCTATTATTTCTCCACTATTTGTTGTCATTTCAAATCTATATACTGGTATATCTCCATTTTCTACAAATCCATTATTCTGTGTACTTTTTATTTTTTCTTTTCCTATAAATTCTTCTGCTTTTTGTTTAGCAGTTTCTTCATCTATATCATCACCTATTAATCCCTTTTTCTCCATACTTGTAATATGTTCTGAAAAAGCACCATCATAAATCAAACCTGAAAATTCATGGAAGTTTTCTTCTACTACATCAAAAGTACTAACTTCTGTTATATCAGATCCTTCAGAATTATTTATTAAATCATTCCATTTTAATGTTCCATCATTAAGTTCAGTTATCATTTCATTTAATGTATTAGATAAATCATTACTATAATTATATAATTCTTTTATTTTATTTATATCTTCATCTGTTAGTTCTTCTCCTTCTATATTTTTTCTAGATAGAGAATAACTATACTCACTTACTTGATTTAAAAATTTTTCTGTTTTTTCTAATTCTTGGCTTTCTATAGGCAACATTCCTAAATAACTTTGTGCTAAATTTGATTCTCTCCATACATGTGTAAGTATCTCTGCTCCATGTTCTGCTGATTTAGATATCATTGATTTAGCAAGATATGTTTTTACATTTTGAACTCCATCAATAACTTCATAAAATGCTTTATTATAATCATTCTCTTTTGTTGCTGCATATACACTTCTTTGAGAATATAAAATATATCCAAGGATTATAATTACAATTAATAATATTCCTGCAATAATCATCCAAATTTTATCTTTTTTCATATTTCCTCCTAATAAAAATCATTTATAATTTTTATTAGTTTGGATTTTTTTTCAAAAAATATACAAACTATTTTATTTTTATGATAAAATAATTTTAAAAAAATAAGGGGTATTCATATGAAAAAAATAGTAGTTTTTTATGCAGCATATGGTGGTGGACATCTATCTGCTGCTCGTTCTATTAAAGAATATATTGAAACAAATTATACAGATGTAGATGTAAAATTAATTGATTGTATGGAATATGTTAATAAAGTCATTAATAAAGTAACTACTACAGCTTATTCTGAGATGGCAAAAAAAGCACCAAAAACATGGGGAAAAGTATATTGGAAATCTCAAAAAGGTCCTCTTGCACATATAAGTACAACTTCTAATAAAGTTTTATCATTAAAATTAAATAGACTTTTGAAAGAATTGGAACCTGATTTAGTTATATCCACACATCCTTTTAGTTCTCAAATGTGTGCATATTTAAAAAAATTAGGTAAATTAGATGCAAAAATTGCTACTATAATGACAGATTATGCACCACATGAGCAATGGATTGTTTATAATGAATATGTCGATTATTATTTTGTTTCACATGATGGTATGAAAAAGCAGTTAATTGAAAAAGGTATTCCTAGTAAAAAAATCTTTGCAACAGGTATTCCTCTTTCAAATAAATTTTTATTAAAATATAATAAATCTGAAATTTTAGAAAGTTTTGGATTATCTCCAAAGAAAAAAACAGTGCTTTTTTTTGGTGGTGGAGAATTTGGATTGGGAAAATCACAAACTCTTAATATTTTTAAATCTTTCATTGAAAGTGATTATAACATACAAATTGTTGCTATATCAGGCAAAAACGTAAAAATGAAAGAAGATTTTGAAAATTTAGTTACTGAACTACATAAACAAAATATAGTTAAAATATTAGAATATACAGATAAAGTTGCTGAACTTATGAGTATATCTGATTTAGTTGTTACTAAACCTGGTGGATTAACTACTACCGAAAGTTTAGCTTCAGGATTACCTATTGTAGTTATAAATCCAATACCTGGTCAAGAAGAAGAAAATGCAGCTTATCTTGAAAACAATAAAGTTGCAATTTGGTTAAAACCAGATGATAATGTTGAAGCAGTACTAAAAGATTTATTTTCTAATCCAATTAAAATGCGTGAAATGAAAATTAGGGCAAGAATTTTAGCAAAAAGAAATTCTACTAAAGATATTTGTAATACTCTACTAGGATAAATTAAAAATAACAATTTTTTTATATTAGCATAAAATACCAAGAGGAGGCATTTTATGAATTCTAATAGTTGTTCTGGTTGTAATTTAATTGGTCTATCAAGTTCATTAGCAATACTTATTGGTGAACAATTCAATTCTACTGAATTAGGTATATTATCTGGATTTTTTAGTGCATTAGGAGATAATTTAGCAATTTTAGCCTCTTCAAATCGAGTAGAGGATAACACTTAATGTGTTTTTCCCCTCTCACACCACCACTCAAGCGGTTCTCGCAAGTGGCGGTT
>CANRHQ010000026.1 GCA_947630445.1 uncultured Clostridia bacterium
TGTTGTTTTTACTTGTATATAAATCTAAATTTTTAGTTTTAGAAACATAATTTCTTACTTCCCATAATCCAATTCCAGTATGATCAGGTTTGCCAGAAACACCTTTCTTAAATATTTTATCAATATCTACATTTTTATTTGAATATGTATTTTCGATAGTGATAACAGCTCTGTGATTTTTGTTTTCTCTTTTAAAGGTTATTCTAACCAATTTTTCTTCACATTTTTCTGCTTCTTCAATTGCATTATCAAGTAATATACCAAGCATTCTTGAAAATTCATAAGTATTTATTTTTAATGTACTAAAATCTAAAAAGAAATCTATATCAAATACAACTTCAGAATTAGTTGCTTTAAAATATTTGTTATTTAATAAACTATAAATACCAGGATTGTTGATAATTCTTGGATTTATCATAGATAAATTATTAGTAATTTTACAATCTTTTTTAACTTCTTCAAAATAATCTTTTAAGGATTTCATATCATTTGTTTCTATATAACCATCAATAACAGAAATTATATTATCAAAATCATGTTTGAAACCTTTTACTTTATCATATAAAATTTCTAAAGACTTATTATATTCTTCTGCATTTTCTAATTCTTTAGTTGTATTAGCTAATTTTATTACACGAGTAAAACTATAAACACTTATAACAAAGAATGATACAAGGAATAAGAAACTTAAAAGTGTTATGCTAATTGGAACTATATCAATATAGAAAGCATTAATAATTAATTGAATACATAAAGTTAGAAAACCAATAATTAAGTTAACAATAAGTACTACTAAAGTCTTTTTATCTAACATGTTTATAAAATCTAGTGAGAATTTTAACTTCTTAAATCTTTTTAATATTAAACAAATAATAGTTACAATTAAGTATATTATAAATAGAAAAGATAATCTGTATATTGGTGTATTTCCAAATTGCTCAAAATTTATATTTAACAAAGTCATATATGGATTTTGCAATAATATATTAAGTAATCCAAATACAGCAGTAGGAATAATTAATGACATAAAACTTTTCAATAGATTTAGTTTAAATATAAGTTTTATACAAATGATTATACTTGCATAATTAACAAAAACATTTAATAAAGTAGGTAAAAAGTTTAAACTTAATATACTTATAATAGAAATCAAAATGACATATGCAAACTTTTGCTTATTTGAAGCCTTTTCGTTAAATATAATCAAAAATAAACTCATAAATAAATAATTTTCAACAATGCCAGCAGGAAATAGTAAAATATTAAGCAAATTAGAATTAGGCGTACTCAGTGCAATCCAAATATTATCGAAAAATTGTATCATAATTAATCACCTCCATAAAACAATTTTTGTATTTAGGTCCAATATAACAAACAGAAGAATCTTTAAACATAATAGAATTATTATTTGAAGAAATGTGAGCAATGTTGTTAATATTGGCAATGAATGATTTATGACATCTAACAAAATTTTCTGGCAAAAGAGGTAAAATTTTAGAAAAAGATTCATAAACCGAAAAGTCATTGTGTAAACAATGATAAATTAATTTCATACCATTCTTTTCAATAAAAAGAATATCATTTAAATCTACAAAAGTTCCTTTAGAATCAATCTTTAAAAATCTGCTTTTGGTATTAGAAAAATCATCATATAATCTATTCAAAGTATTTGATAGAGAATCTATAGTAATAGAATTTTTTATCAGATAGTCAAAAGTTTTAAATTTATATGCTTCCATAACATACTCAAAATGGCTAGTAGTAAAAATAATATAGCAATCCTTATTAATTTCTCTAATCTTTTTAGCAATATCCAATCCTGTTAATTTGGAATCTTTAAATTCAATATCTAAAACTACAACATTAACAATATTACGATTCATATAAGCAAATATATCTCTATAATTAGTAGTTTTAAGAACAACTTTACCATCTAAATCATTTTTTAAAAAGGCTTTTTCAAACATTTGAGAAAGTTTATTTAAAATATGTATTTCATCATCACAAATAATAAAATTTAACATATAAAACTCCTTTGTATATTATAGATATAATTTCATATAATAAATTATTTAAAATATAAAACAAAACGATATACTTGTCAATAGGCTATTCGACTATATGAAACATACATAACATAGTAGTACAAGCAAATAGAGGAATTCTTAAAAACTGCTATTGTTCAATAAAAAACCCAAAAAATGTCAAAAAAGGACAAAAATAATATCCAAAATATTCCAAAAATACATTACTGGTGAAATTATGGTACATTTTAAAAAAATTATATAAGTAATAAATGATAAATCAAGTACATATCATTAAAAAGGAGAGGTGAACAATGAAATTAAATAAGAATGAAAAAATCAAAAATGTAATTATGATAGGAATGGTCATAATTATATTTTCAATATGTGTAATACAAATAAATACAAATCTAGTAAGTGAAGTTAGTACAAATATATCTAATGATAAAACAATAGGTTGGGGGATAAAAAGAGACAAAAATCACCAACAACCAGATGTGGGAAGTGAAAACAAAAAAATATTAGAAGAAAATGATGGAATATGTTTAGGAAATAATTTTGATAAAATAATATATTTAACATTTGATTCAGGTTATGAGGCAGGTTATACAGAAAAAATATTAGAGACATTAAAATCTAATAATGTAAAAGCTACCTTTTTTATAACTTCACATTATTTGAATTCAGCTTCAGATATAGTAGAAAAAATGATCAATGATGGACATATAATAGGAAATCATATTCCCTTGACACTGATGACACTAATTTGAAAATGTAATAAAATATAGATAAATAGCCATTTTGCAATGAGTAAGTTAATAAAAATAATTTACTCATTTTTTAATTATTAAAATTAATAAATATCAGGAAAATAGTTTATTTTTTAGTCGAAATATGTTAAAATTACAACACGAGGAGATATAAAATGAAAATATATGTATATATAGATGAAAGTCGGATCAATTCATAAAAATAGTAAAACAAGATATTTTGCAGTAGGTGGATACTTTTGTAATGATGAAGATAAGATGAAAATAAAATCTAAATATAAAAGAGAAAACCTCAAACTAAAAAAAGAAAAAAATTTGAAATTAGAATCAGAAATAAAATCATATGATATGACTGAAGATGAAAAAATAAAAATTTTTAATAAAATTCAAGATATTGAAAGTTTTCATGGTTGTGTTAAAGTATTTGATAAAAAATATATGAAAAAAGAAATAATTGATTCTAACATATTTTTTAATTATGCAGTAAAAATCTTGATTCAAGATTGCATATTACCAGAATTAAACTTACAACAAAATAATGAACCGATAGAGTTTATTATTAGTATAGATAATAGAAATATAAGAGTTGGTGAATTAAATAATTTGGAAACATATTTAAAAACTGAATTTTGTATTTATGATGATGATTTTAAAATTACTTATTATGATTCTAAAACAAATTATGGAATACAATTAGCTGATTTAACAGTTAATACTTTTTATAATTCATATAAAGATATAAGTATAGTTGAGAATTTAATAAAACAATTAAGACAAAAAAATTTTAGAGTGAGTTTATTTCCAAGAAATAGTATGAATAAATAATAAAATTATTCATAAAATATTAATGCAAATATTTGACATACACATTTTTGTATGGTAAAATATTTATAGTAAGACCTAGGTAAGGTAGCTAAATGCTAAGCGTATGTTAAGTACGTTGCCACCTAGGCATTTTTATGTATAAGATTAAATAATCCATTTTGCAAAATAGCTAAAGAGTATAATTTTTTAGTTATTTTTTTAGCTATAAATATATTAATGAAAATATTTGACATACAGATTTCTGTATAGTACTATATAGTAAATTTAGATAAAGTAGAAAAATAAGTTATAAGGAGTAAAAAAATATGGATATATCAATAGAAGTACAAGATTATATATTAAATGTTAGAGCAGCAGTAGTAATAGTTCATAATGATAGAATATTAGTTCATAAAGATATAAATTCAGACCATTATGCTTTAATGGGTGGAAGGGTAGAATTAGGAGAAGATTCAATAACTACTATAAAAAGAGAAATAAAGGAAGAAATAGGAAAAGAAATTGAAATAATAGGTTATATATCAACAATAGAAAATTTCTTTGTAATGAAGGGAAAGAAATATCATGAAATAGAATTTGTATATTTAGCAGAATTTAAAAATGAAAAAGATAAATTAATACAAGATACAATAAAAAACATAGAAGGAAAAGATTATTTACAATATGAGTGGATAGAAAGAAACCAAATAGATCAAATTCCATTAATGCCAGTAAAAATACAAGCAGTTTTAAAAAAAGGAAAATATCCTGTACATTTAATAAATAAAGATTAATTAAATATATAAAAAGAAAAATAACTAAAGGAAATATATAGTCCAATAGTTATTTTTTTTGTTATATTTTTTTCCTTTTTTCATAGTATTAAATAAAATATTATGAGGAGGAAATAAAATTGCAAAATAAAGTTTTTGTAGAATATGGTATAGAAAAATTAAAGGATATTTTAAAAGATATTTTAGTAAAATATATAGGAGAAAAATAATATGAAAAATAAAATATATAAAGTTGCTAAATATATGAGGTTATCTAGAGATGATGGAGATGACCGAGAAAGTGAAAGTATAGAAAATCAAAGAGATATTATTGATAATTATATTAATGAAAAAGATGATTTAAAAGAAATAAAAGAATATGTAGATGATGGTTTTACAGGAACGAATTTTAATAGACCTGGCTTTCAAGAAATGCTAGAAGATATAAGTGCAGGAAATATAGATTGCATAATAACAAAAGATTTATCAAGATTTGGAAGAGATCATATAGATACAGGTTATTATTTAGAAAGATATTTTCCATCAAATGCTATAAGATATATTGCAATTGGAGATAATGTAGATACTTTAAGACCAGATGGACTTCAATTTTTAACATTTAAATTAAGTTTTAATGATTATTATGCACAAGACATTTCAAATAAAATAAAGAGTGTTAAACAAAGAAAAATTGAAAAAGGCGAGTTTCAAGGGGGAATAGCACCATATGGTTATAAAAAAGATAAACATACAAAAAATCATTTAATTATTGATACATATGCATCAGAAATTATAAAAGACATATTTGATATGTATGTAAATAAAGGTATGTCACCACAAAAAATAGCAGATGAATTAAATAAAAGAGAAATATTAGCACCAGCTATATACTTAAAAATACCAACTTTTATGAAAAGAAAAAGTAGTAATTCAAATGGAAAATATTTGTGGCATAGAACGCAAATAGGAAAAATATTAAAAAATGAGGTATATATTGGAAATGTAGTAGGCAGAAAATTTCAAAAGGTAAGTCATAAAATTGCAAAAGTAAGAAACACAAATTCAGAAGAATATATTATAGTAGAGAATATGCATGAGCCAATTATAGATAAATATACATGGAATAAAGCACAAGAAAAAATAAAAAATAAGCACATTACAAGAACAAGAAAATTTAATCATCCACTTAAGGGGTTAATATTTTGTAAAGAATGCATGCGGAATAGCAACATTAAGAACAAGAACAGAACAAAGAAAATCTGGTAAAGAATGGAGAATCGATTATTTTATATGTTCTAATAAAAATAGTAATAGAGGAAATTGTAATAATAAGCAGATACGAGCAGATTTTATTGAGGAACAAATCAAAAAAGAACTAAAAAAAGAAATAGAAAAGATTACATATTCAAAAGAAGAATTAAAAAATATAGTTAAAAGTTCAAAAATAAAAGTAAAAGAAGAATTAAATAGATTAGAAAAAAAGCTAAAAATAAACAAGTTAGAATTAGAAAGAATTAATAATATACTAGAAGAAATATATCAAGATAAAGTAAATAAAATAATTAAACAAGAAGATTTTGAAAAATTTTATTCTAAAAAAATTGAAGAAAAAACAAAAATTTTAAATGAAATAAAGTGTCTTGAATATGAGATAAAAAAACAAAAAGAAGAGTTAGAAAAAGTAGATATGAATAAAATCTTAAAACAGACAAAAGAAATATTAAGTTTAAAAAATGTAACAAAAGAAATGTATGAAAAACTAATAGAAAAAATAGAATTTGATAGTGATAAAAATATATTTATAAAATTTAAATTTGAAAAATATAGTCAAAGCTAAAACTTTAAATTCAGTATTAGCTTAAAATTTAACTAATACTGGACTTAAGGAATATTAAATACATACTGTGAACCATAAAAGTATGCCAAGTATTAGTAATGAAGAAATAGAAAAAGAAGTAATGAAACTACATCAAGCAGTCTATGAAAAATTTGAATATGAAATGAGATATATAAGACCACCTAAAGGAGAATTTAATGAAAGAACACTAAAAAAATGTTTAGAATTAGGATATAAAACAGTAATGTGGAGTTTTGCATATTGTGATTGGGATGAAAAGAAACAACCATCAATAGAAGAAGGTAAAAAAATGGTAATAGAAAATTTTCATCCTGGAGAAATAATATTATTACATTCAAACTCTAAAACAAATAGTGAAATTTTAGAAACTATTATAAAAGAAGCACGAAATCAGGGATATGAGTTTAAAAGTTTAGATGAATTTAAGTAATAATATCCAAGAAAGGAAAAAAGATGAGAAAAAATAGGATAGAAAAAATATTAGAACTTCCAGAAGAAGTGTATTCTAATATCCCCAAATTATCAATAACAGGATTTAATGAAATTATACTAGAAAATTATAAAGGAATACTAGAATATGAGGAATTTTTCGCTAGTATAAGTACACATATAGGAATTGTAAATATAAATGGTTTTAATTTGAATTTAGAAAAGATGACAAATGATGATATAAAAATAACAGGAAAAATAGAAAGTATAGAACTAGATAGAATTGAAGATTAAGTAATAAAGGAGGAAAAATGCTAATTAAGATACTGTTAAAATATATATTAGGGTATGTGAGAATAACGGTAGAAGGATATTATATAGAAAGATTTATAAATATATGTACAACTAACAAAATCTTAATATGGAATTTAAAAAGAGAAAAAGGAGTTAAGTTATACTTAAATGTAGGAATACAAGATTATTTTAAAGTAATAGAAGTAGCTAAAAAATTAAAATGTAAAGTTAAGATTATAAAGAAGAAAGGTGTACCATTCGCATTAAATAGATATAGGAAAAGAAAAATATTTTTAGTATCATTAATAATTTTTATAATAATGCTATGTATAAGTTCAACATATGTATGGAATATAGAAGTACAAGTAGAAGAAAACTTACAAGTAGACAATATAATAAAAGACTTAAATGAAGCAGGCTTAGAGATAGGAAAAAAGAAAGATAAAATAAACATAGAAGAAGTAGTAAATAAAATCAGATTAAAAAGAAATGATATTTCATGGATAGGAATAAATTTAGATGGGACAAATGCAATTGTAAAAATAGTAAAAGCAAAAGAAGCACCAGAATTAATAGATGAAAAAGACTATTGTAACATAGTAGCAAAAAAAGAAGGAACGATAACCAAAATAGTTGCTCAAAACGGAACGGCATTAGTACAAGTGGGTGAAGATGTAAAAGAACGGACAAATACTAATACAGGGGACAATGGAAGGAAAATATACGGGTATGAGATATGTACATAGTTTAGGTGAAGTAGAAGCAATAGTAAAATACTCTAAAACAGAAAAAATTTATTATAAAAAAGAAGAAAATGTAAAAACAGGAAAAAAAGAAAAGAAATTTCAGATAAAAATAAATAATTTTCAAATAAATTTTTATAAAACTCTTTCAAAATTTAAAATTTATGATACAATAAAAGAAGAAAAAAAGTTTAAGATATTTTCAAACTTATATTTGCCAATTTCCGTAACTAGTATAACCAATTATGAAATGGAAAATAATTCAAAAGAATACTCTTTAGAAGAAGCAACAGAAATAGGAACAACAAAATTAGAAAAAGAGATAGAACAAGAAATTGAGCAAAAGCAAAACATACTTCGGAAAAAATGCAACAGTAGTAGAAAATGATGAATATGTGGAAGTAACCGTTATATATGAAGTAATTGAAAATATAGGAATGCAGGAAAAAATAGAAGAAATACAATAAGATACCTGCCTACCAAAAACTTAGAAAGGGTGGAATTATGGAAGAGAGAAGTCTAAGAGTAGTAGGAACAGATAGAACATTTTTTAATAAATTAACAAGTACACTAACGAAATTATTAATACCAACTCAAATTGGAATTAATGGAATGCGTATATCAATAAAAAGAAATGCTTTAATGAAAGCATTTGAATTAACCAAAAATGATGAAAAAGATGCTGAACAAAAATATGAAGATGCATATACTGCATATTTAGAAACATTAGATAAATATGTGCTAGATACAATTTACAAAAAAGTAAAAAATAATACAGCAACAAAAGAAGAAAGTAATGCATTATCTCAATATTATGGAATAGTACAATTAAAGAAAAGCGAATATGTAGAATACAAGTATAGAAAGCAAAAATATTTACTAGATTTAGATAAAGAAACAATTATGACATCAGGAAAACCAAAATTAATAGAAAAATACCGTGAATTTTACATATCAAAACAAGATGCTTTATATAAAGGCATATTAAAAAATTATTCAATAAAATTAGCAGATAATACAAATGTATATGATTCAGCAAAAGAATGGATTTATATAAAAATATTTGAAACTTTGGAAGATTATATAAAAAATATAATACCATTAAAACTTAATAATCCAAAATTTGAAAAAGTTGCAAAAGAATATGAAAAATATGAAAAATTTACAGTAGGAAAATTAGATGCTAAAGACAACATAGAAAAAAATATGATTTTATTAGGAATAAGTAGAAATATATTTACACATAGCTTGCCATTAGTAGTTGCTGAGCAATGTTATATGAAACTACTAAAAGATGCAAGAACATTAGTACAAGATACTAAAATAGCTGCAAAAAGAGAAAAAACATATACAATGTTATTAAACCTAATAGAAGATTACAATATTCGTTTGTTATCAACAAAGGTATATTGGGACAATCCAAAAGAAAGAGAAGAATTTAAGGAATTCTATGAGAAATATAAGACTATAGAAAAACTTAAAGAGACAGATTTTATAGAATATGTAAAACAAAAAGAAATTTTATTCATAAAAAATGATATGAAGAAAATAGAAAAAGAAAAAACAGATTATACTCAACTAATAAAATATTTTAAGAGAAAATTAGTTGATTATGGTGTTATGAAGGAAATTAAAGATTATAAAACTATTAATCATAAATATATAAAGAAAAAAGAATTAGCAAATGTATAAGAGGAAAAAATGTACGAAGTAGAATATTTAGATATAGAAGAAAATAAAGAATATGAACAAATAATAAAAAAAGTAATAGAAAAATGTTTCAAACAAGAAAAACTCCAAGATTCTAAATTATATGTCAGTATAACATTAACAACACCAAACAATATAAAAAAAATAAATAAAGAATATAGAAACATAGATAAAGAAACAGATGTATTATCATTTCCAATGTTTGAAAAAGAAGAAATAGACAAAAAAATTAAAAACAAAGATTTCAAGCAAGAAGATATATTAGGAGATATAGTTATTTCAATAGAAAAAGTAAAAGAACAAGCAAAAGAATACGGACATAGTTTTGAAAGAGAATTTGCTTATATGTTGGTACATGGATTTTATCATTTAATGGGATATGATCATATAAAAGAAGAAGATAAAATCATAATGAGACCAAAAGAAGAAAATATTTTAGCAAAACTGGGAATTAGAAGGGATGAAATAAATGAAGAATAAAGAACTAATGATTTTAATAGTAGTATTAGCAATTCTTATACTTGTTGCAGGAGGAATTCTTATATATAAAATAGTAGAAAGAGGAAACACAACTACACAAGGAGAAATTCTTGATGTATTGCCAGAAGAAAAAGAAGAAGAAGGAACAATGGTCGTTCAAAAAAATGAAGTAAAAATCTTTAAAGGTAATAGTCGACCAATAGCAGTAATGATAGACAACCATTCAGGGGCATGGCCACAAGCAAACTTAAATCAAGCATATATAGTATATGAGATAATTGTAGAGGGTGGAGAAACAAGATTAATGGCAGTTTTCAAAGACAAAAATCTTGAGCAAATAGGTCCAGTTAGAAGTTCAAGACATTATTTCTTAGACTATGCATTAGAAAATGATGCAATATATGTACATCATGGATGGAGTCCACAGGCACAAAGCGATATATCTAAGTTAAAAATAAATAATATAAATGGAATAACAGAAAGTTCAAAAAGTTTTTGGAGAATAAAAGATAAATCAGCTCCACATAATTTACTAACAAGTACAGAGCAGATATTACAAATAGCAATGAGAAAAGGGTACAAAAATACTTCAGACAAAAAGAGTGTGTTAAATTATGTAGCAGATGAATTTGATTTAGGAGATAAATATAAGCAATCAAGTACAAGTAGCAATACAGATGAAACAACAACTCAGACAGAACCAACAGAGCAAGTAGGACAATCAACAGAGAATACAGGGTATGTAATAAATGCAAAAAGTGTAACTATCCCACATTCTACACTTCAAACAGTAAAATATGAATATGATGAACAGACACATAGATATACAAGATATGCTAGAGGAAAACTTCAAAAAGATTATGTAACAGGAGAACCAATAACAACCAAAAATATCATTATAACGGAATGTGATAATTACACATTGCAAGATAGTGAAAATAAAGGAAGACAAGGGCTAAATAATATAGGAACATTTGATGGATATTATATAACTAATGGACAGGCAATACCAATAAAATGTACTAAAGCAGCTAGAAATGTTCAAACAATATACAAAGATTTACAAGGAAATGAAATAGTTGTTAATGATGGAAATACATTTATAAATATTTGCCCTAAAAATGCAAAAATAGTAATAGAATAACTTTAAAATCCGGAATTATTGATAATCAGTAATTCCGGAAATTTGTAAGGAGGCATAAATAAAATGGAAGTGATATTAGCATCAGGTTCACCAAGAAGAAAAGAATTATTAAAATTAATTGTACCAAAATTTAAAATAATGATAAGTGGTGCAGATGAAAGTATAATAAAGGAGTCAACCCCAGAAGAACAAGTAATGAAATTAGCTTATGTAAAAGCCAAAAATATATATGATATTACACAAGGAGATAGAATAGTAATAGGTGCTGATACAATTGTTGTAAAAGATGGTAAAATATATGGAAAACCTAATAGTGAAGAACAAGCCAAAGAAATGATTCAAGAATTATTAAAAGGTGATAAAACACACTATGTAATAACAGGCTTAAGTGTAATAATAGAAAAAAATTCTCAAAAAAGAGAATATAATTTATATGATAAGGTAAAAATCTACTTAAAAGATATGACAGATAGAGAAATAGAAAAATGGATAAATACTGGTAATGCAATGGACAAAGCAGCAGCTTATGGGATACAGAATGAATTTTGTGTATTTGTAGAAAAAATAGAAGGAAACTATACATCAGTTGTAGGATTACCTACACATAAACTATATGATATAATAAAGGAGGAAATTGAGTGAATACCAAAAGAAAAGTAGTGTTAGTTGGTACGGGTTTTGTAGGGATGAGTATGGCATATTCATTATTAAATCAAGGTGGTGTTGATGAATTAGTTCTAGTAGACATAGATAAAGAAAAGACTATAGGTGAAGAAATGGACTTATCGCATGGTTTACCATATGCACCACATAAAATGGAAATTAAGGCAGGGGATTATAAAGACTGTAAAAATGCAAATATAGTAGTTATAACAGCAGGAGTGACTCAAAAACCGGGACAGTCACGATTAGAACTTCAAAAAACAAATGCAAAAATAGTAAAGGATATTACTAAAAATATAATGGAAAATGGATTCAATGGAATATTTATAGTTGCAAGTAATCCTGTAGATTTAATGACATATGTAGTATCTGAAACATCTGGAATGCCAAGAACAAAAGTAATAGGTACAGGAACAGTACTAGATACAGCTAGACTTCGATATTTAATTGCAGAATATTTAGAAGTATCAAGTAAAAACGTTCATGCATATATATTAGGGGAACATGGAGATTCATCATTAGTACCATGGGAACATTGCTATGTGGGATGTAAGAAATTAATGGATGTTATGAAAGACAACAATCATCCAATGGAAGATTTAAAAAAGATACATGATGGTGTTTGGCAAGCAGCATATGAAATTATAGAAAAGAAAAAAGCTACTTATTACGGAATAGGAATGGCATTAAATAGACTAGTAAAAGCAGTATTAAATGATGAAAATGCAATACTTACAGTTTCAGCATATTTAGAACATCAATATGAACAAGATGGAATTTATATAGGAGTTCCTGCAATAATAAATAAAAATGGTGTAAAAGAGCTTTTAGAACTAAAATTGAATAAAGAAGACCAAGAAAAATTTAATTATAGTTGTGAAATTATGAAATCAAATATAAAAGAACATATTAAATCAATATTAGAAGAATAAAAAACACAAGTAGCATTTTGTAAAAAAGCATGATGCTACTTGTTTTTTTGATTAAAACAGTATATAATATGCTCTATAAAGGAGGAAATCATGCAAGTAAGTAAAGAAGAAATATTACATATAGCTAATTTAGCACAATTAGAATTAAAAGAAGATGAAATAGAAAAATATATGTTACATTTACAAGATATATTAAATTTTGCAAATATAGTAAAAAATGCTCCAGTTGAAGGATTAGATATTACAGTAGGAGCAAATGAACTAAAAAATGTTTTTAGAAAAGATGAAGTTAAACAATTTGAGGATACAAATAGTTTATTACAAAATGCACCAACACAAGAACAAAATATGTTTAAAATACCTAAAGTAATAAACTAATAAGGAGGAAAATTAATGGAAATTACAGAATTAACAGTACATGAATTACAAGAAAAAATTAAAAACAAAGAATTAACAATAAAAGAAATAAATGAAGCATATATAAAAAGAATAAAAGAAAAAGAACCAGATGTACAAGCATTTATAACAGAATTAACAGAACAGGGATTAGAACAAGCCCAAAAAATACAAAATAAAATTGATAATGGCGAAAAATTAGGAGAATTAGCTGGAATACCAATTGGTATAAAAGATATGATATGCACAAAAGGAATAAAAACAACAGCAGCATCAAAAATGTTAGAAAATTTTGTTGCACCATATGATGCAACTGTAATGGAAAAAATAAATGCTGAAGAAATGATAAATTTAGGAAAATTAAATATGGATGAATTTGCTATGGGAGGTTCTACAGAATATTCATATTTTAAAAAGACTAGAAATCCATGGGATTTATCAAGAGTACCAGGTGGATCATCAGGTGGTTCAGCAGCTGCTGTAGCAGCAAATATGGTGCCATGGGCTTTAGGAACAGACACAGGTGGAAGTATAAGACAACCTGCAAGTTTTTGTGGAATAGTAGGATTAAAGCCAACATATGGTTTAGTATCAAGATATGGAGTAATAGCATTTGCATCTTCATTAGATCAAGTTGGAGTATTTACAAAAGATGTGCAAGATTGTGCAATGTTATTAAATGTTATTGCAGGACATGATGAAAAAGATACTACATCTGTAGATATTGGTAAAAAAGACTATACAAAATCATTACAAAAAAATATAGAAGGATTAAAAATTGGTGTTCCAAAAGAATTTTATGGAGATGGAATAAATCCAGAAGTAAAAGAATCACTAAATAATGCAATATTACAATATAAAGAAATGGGAGCACAAGTAGAAGAATTTTCACTAGACATAGCACAATATGCTTTAGCTACATATTATATAATTGCTTGTGCAGAAGCAAGCTCAAATTTAGGTCGATATGATGGAATAAGATATACATATAGATCAAAAGAAGCTAAAAGTTTAAAGGAAATATATAAAAAATCAAGAAGTGAAGCATTTGGTGCAGAAGTAAAAAGAAGAATAATTTTAGGTACATATGTATTATCATCAGGATATTATGATGCATATTATAAAAGAGCTCAACAAGTTCGTACATTAGTAATGAATCAATTTAATGAAGCATTTGAAAAATACGATATAATAATAACACCAACATCTCCAACAGTTGCATTTAAAATAGGGGAAAAATCTAGTAATCCTATGGAAATGTATTTATCAGATATATGCACTGTATCTATAAATATAGCAGGTCTTCCAGGAATATCAATACCTTGTGGTGTAGATAAGGAAGGAATGCCAATAGGAATGCAATTAGTTTCAAAAAGATTTGGAGAAGAAACAATCATAAAAGCAGCATATGCATATGAACAAAAAACTAAATTCCGCGAGAAATATAAACCAACTTTCAAAAAGTAATGGAATAATAAGGAGGACAAGATGTCAAGACAAGAATATGAAACTGTAATGGGGTTAGAAGTACATGCAGAATTATCAACAAAAACAAAAATATTTTGTAGTTGCCCAACTAAATTTGGAGCAGAACCAAATACACAAGTATGCCCAATATGTATGGCAATGCCAGGAGCATTACCAGTATTAAATGAAAAAGTAGTAGAATATGCAGTAAAAGCAGGATTAGCAACAAATTGTGAAATTGAAAGAAACAGCAAAAATGATAGAAAAAATTACTTTTATCCAGACTTGCCAAAATCATATCAAATATCACAATATGACAAACCATTATGTAAGAAAGGTTATATAGAAATTGAAACAAGTCAAGGAAAAAAGAAAATAGGTATAACCAGAATACATATAGAAGAAGATGCTGGAAAATTAAATCATGATGAATTTGGTGGAGGAAGTTTAGTAGATTTAAATAGGGCAGGTGTTCCACTAATAGAAATTGTTTCAGAACCAGACCTACGTACAACCGAAGAAGTAGATGCTTATTTAAAAAAATTAAAATCTATACTAGAATACATAGAGGTATCTGATTGTAAAATGCAAGAAGGTTCATTCAGAGCAGATGTAAATGTTTCAATACGAAAAAAAGGAGAAACAAAACTTGGAACTCGTACAGAAATGAAAAATATGAACTCATTTAGAAGTATTATAAGAGCTATAAATTATGAAATAGAAAGACAAATAGAAGTAGTTGATAAAGGTGGAATTATAGAACAAGAGACATTAAGATGGGATGAAGTTTCAGGAAAAACATTTTCTATGAGAGATAAAGAAGATGCACAAGACTATAGATATTTTCCAGAGCCAGACCTATTAACAATAAATTTATCAGAAGAATACATAAATAATATAAAAAAATCTTTGCCAGAAATGCCAGAAAGTAGAAAACAAAGATATTTAGAAGAATATAAATTATCAGAAAAAGATGCAGGAATATTAACATCATCAAAATATCTATCAGATTTATTTGAAAAAGCATCAGAGGTTTGTGGTAATTATAGAGCTGTAAACAATTGGATAATTTCTGATATTTCAAGAATATTAAACGAAAAAGAAATGGAAGCAAGTGAAATACCTTTTACAGCAGAACATTTAGGACATTTAGTAAAATTAATAGACAAAGGAACAATAAGTTCAAGTATTGGAAAAAAGGTAGTTGAAGAGCTATTTGAAAATCAAAAAGAACCAGAAGAAATAATAAAAGAAAAAGGATGGATCCAAATTTCAGATGAAGGAGCAATAAAAGAAATAGTACAAAAAATAATAGAGTCAAATCCTCAATCAGTAATGGATTATAAAGCTGGTAAAGATAGAGCATTAGGTTTTTTGGTTGGACAAGCAATGAAAGAAACTAAAGGTAAAGCAAACCCACAAATGTTAAACAAAATGTTTGCTGAAGAATTAAAAAAATAAAATAAAAAACTTAGCTATTAGTTAGCTAAGTTTTATTTATATACTTTGTTTTCGTATAAAATCTACTATAATACCACAAACAATAAATTCTACAGCAATGGAAAAACTAGTTTCAGTCATCAACATACCAAGATGATAGAAAAAACTTGTTCCTAAAAATATATATGTAAGTAATATACCAACTGCAATTAAAGAGATAAACACTGAAAATAGTAAACCATATGTCATAATTTTATATGTATCTTTATCTAAATTTTTTAAACCAAAAATAATTTTCTGCA
The DNA here is from genome assembly GCA_947630445.1 of uncultured Clostridia bacterium. GTDB lineage: Bacteria > Bacillota > Clostridia > TANB77 > CAG-508 > CAG-269. Next base: position 16,230 of record CANRHQ010000026.1, read on the forward strand.
TTATATCCACCTCTTAATTAATAATAACATTTATAACAAACAAAATCAAAGGAAATAAAAACCAAAAATACAATTGAAACACTTGAAAACAAAAGGAAAAGTTGTTATAATTGACAATATAAATTAAAAGGAGAATAACATGGCAAAGGCAAAAACAGTATTTGTATGTAGTGAATGTGGAAATGAATCACCAAAGTGGTTAGGTAAATGTCCAGCTTGTAATAGCTGGAATACATTTTATGAACAAAAGATAGAAAAATATACAGAAACAAATAAAATTGAGAAAAAAATAAGCAATACTCCAAAACCGTTAAATACATATATTGGACAAGAAACTAATAGAACTTCAACAGGGTACTCTGAATTAGACAGAGTATTAGGAGGAGGATTAGTAAAAGGTTCTTTAATACTATTAGGAGGAGAACCAGGAATAGGTAAGTCAACTTTAATTTTACAATTATGTGAAAAAGTAAAAGGTGAAGGAAAAGTATTATATGTATCAGGAGAAGAATCAGCAGAACAAATAAAATTAAGAGCAGATAGGTTAGAGGTAAAAAATGATGATTTATTATTTTTAGGTGAAACAGATATAGACATTGTAAAAGATGCAATAACAGAAATAAAACCTAAATTAGTAATAATAGATTCAATACAAACAATGTATTCTGATGAAATATCTGCAGCAGCGGGAAGTGTTAGTCAGGTAAGAGAAATTACATCACAAATAATGAGAGTATGTAAATCTCAACAAATTACAACAGTAATAATAGGACATGTAACAAAAGATGGTAATATTGCTGGACCTCGAGTACTAGAACATATGGTAGATACAGTATTATATTTAGAAGGAGAAAGATATAATACATATAGAATTTTAAGAGCAGTAAAAAATAGGTTTGGATCAACAAATGAAATTGGTATGTTTGAAATGAAACAAGAAGGAATGTGCGAAGTTATAAATCCATCTGATGTATTAATATCAGAAAGAGATGAAAACCCATCAGGCTCATGTATAGTAGCTAGTATAGAGGGAACAAGACCATTATTAGTAGAAATACAAGCATTGACTTCTCAAACCGTATTTGGATTGCCAAAAAGAACTGCAAACGGATTTGACTATAACAGATTAGCAGTACTAATGGCAGTTATAGAAAAGAGAACAGGATTATCATTAGGTAATCAAGATGTATATTTAAACATAGCTGGAGGAATAAAATTATCTGAACCAGCGATAGATTTAGCTGTCATAGCAACTGTAGCATCAGCATATAAAAATATACCAATAGATAAAAATACTGTAGTAATAGGAGAAGTAGGATTAACAGGTGAAGTAAGAAGAGTAAATTTAATAGAGAAAAGATTGAAAGAAGCAGAAAAATTGGGATTTAAGACATGTATTATTCCAGAAAGTAACAAAAAAGGCTTGAAAGATGAATATAAATTAGGTATAATAGGTGTGAAAAATATAGGGGAAGCATTAAAAAAGTTAAATATAAAATAAATTAATGGCTTAAGGAGGATGTAGTGAAGACAAATAAAGAAGATGCAATTGCAGAAATATTAAAAAAGATTGCACCAGGAACCCCAATACGAGATGGCTTAGAAAATATATTAAAAGCAAGGACAGGAGCATTATTACTAATTACAGATAGGCAAGAAGTAATTAATGAAGTTGTTGATGGAGGATTTTATATAAATGAAGAATATACTTCATCAAGATTATATGAACTTGCCAAAATGGATGGTGCAATAGTATTAAGTGGAGATATGAAAAGGATTCTATTTGCAAATGCACAGTTAATTCCATCACATGAAATACCGACAGTAGAAACAGGAACGAGACACAGAACTGCAGAAAGAACTGCAAAACAAACTGGAGAATTAGTAATAAGTATATCTCAAAGAAGAAATATAATAACAGTATTTAAAGACAATGACAGATATATATTAGAAGATACAGATATTGTTTTAAATAAAGCAAATCAAGCTATACAAACACTTGAAAAATATAGGAAAGTATATGACAATAAATTAAGTATATTAAATGAGTATGAGTTTAATGATATAGTAACACTTGATAATGTATTAACAGTTATACAAAGAGCTGAAATGGTAATGAGAATAGTAGATGAAATTCAAAAGAAAATAAATGAACTTGGTGATGATGGAAGACTGGTAAATATGCAATTAGAAGAATTAATTGGAGGACTTGAAAAAGAAGAGTTACAATTAATAAGAGATTATATGGTAAGAGATACAAATGCAGAAGAAATATTAGAAGATTTTTCAAAATTAAATCATGAAGAACTAATCAATTTACCAACTATTGCTAAAATTTTAGGATATGAAAGTTTTGAAAATTTTGAGGAATTGGCAGTATATCCAAAAGGGTATAGAATATTAAATAAAGTACCAAGAATGCCAAACACAATAGTTGACAATTTAGTAAAATCGTTTAAATCATTTCAACATATATTAGTTGCAGAAATAACAGATTTAGACAAAGTTGAAGGAATAGGTGATGTTAGAGCGAAAGCAATAAAACAATCACTAAAAAAGATGCAAGAACAATTTGCATTTGACAATATATTAATGTAGAAAGGTAAGATTAAAAATGAAAAAAGGAACAAATATTATAACAATAATAGCATTAGTAGTAATAGTTATATTACTAGGAACAGTATCTTATGGATATTACAGAGCAATTACAATGGAAGTAAAAAATCCAATAGTAACAATGGAAGTTAAAGATTTTGGAACAATTAAACTTGAATTATATCCAGATATGGCACCAGAAGCGGTTACAAATTTTATTAAATTAGCACAAAATGGATTTTATGATGGATTAAAATTTCATAGAGTTATAGATGGATTCATGATACAAGGTGGAGATATAAACGGTGATGGAAGTGGAACACCTAAATTAAGTAATTTAGATAAACAAATTAGCGAAAATGAAGATAGAGAATATTGTATAACAGGAGAATTTCTAGCAAATGGATATAACAACAAAATAAAACATAAAGAAGGAGTTATATCAATGGCAAGAGCTGATTATACTTCTTATTCTCCTTCACTAACTACAGAAAGCTATAATTCAGGAGGTTCACAATTTTTTATAATGACAGCAGATAATTCAAGTTTAGATGGATATTATGCAGCTTTTGGAAAAGTAATAGAAGGAATGGATATAGTTCATAATATCGAAAAAGTAGAAGTAAAAGCAGAAGAAAAAGAAACAACTGAAAATGCAGAAGAAACAACAGAAACAGAAGGAGAGGAAGAAGAAAAAAGTATACCAGTTAATGATGTAATTATATCTAAAGTTACAGTAGAAACCTATGGAATAGATTATGGAATGCCTAAAACATTAGAAACATGGAATTATTATGATTGGATATATCAAATGTATGGAATTGATTTAAGATCATATCAACAATAATAAATTGGAGATGTAATTATGGAAAATAATGTAGAACCTAAAAAGAAAAGTAAAAAGAAATTAATTGTTATAATAAGTATTTTATTAATAATGGCAATAATAATAGGAGCTTTAGCAGTTGGAGGTTACTACTTTTTAGAAAGTGAAAAGAATAAAATACAAGAAATAAAAAACTCTCAAGAACAAGCCTTATGTGAAATGTCAGAAAATATAAGTTATGGATATGAAATTACATATGAAGATTTATTAATAAAATTAGTAGATACAAGTAAATTGAAAGAAAATACTAATATAACTATAAAAATTAATGACAAAGAATTAATTGAAGGGGAAAAATTTATATTTAACGAATTAGGAACTTATACTATAAATACAAGTTTGGAATATACATATATTTATCCAATAATTAAATCAAAATCAGAATTGATAGAAAATGAAAAAAGTATAGAGATAAAAATTGAAGATACAGAAAAGCCTGTAATAACAGGAGTTTCAAACAAAGAAATAACAGTAGGAGATACAATAGATTTATCATCTGGTATAACTGCTACAGATAATATAGATGGAAATTTACAAGTAACAATAGATGGAACAGTAGATAATACAAAAGCAGGAGAATATAGTATAAAAGTTATAGCAACAGATAAAAGTGGAAACTCTGAAACTGCAACTTTTACAGTCACTGTAAAGGAAAAGCCAAAACCAAAAGTATCAGTATCAAGTCAAACAAATAAAAAAGAAACTGGGAAAACAGGAAATAGTGCTACAAATAGTAATACCAGTAATTCTGTTGTAGAAAAAAGAACATTTACTACAGAAGAATTAAAGGCAGAAGCAAACACTGCTAAAAGTACTTATAGAAGTCAAATAAATGCAGTATTAAATTGTACAAATCAATATAGACAGGAAAAAGGTTTACCTAATCTAGTATTAGATGAAACATTAACAACTGCAGCATGTATGAGAGCAGTCGAAATGGCATATTCTGGAGTGCTTGCACATACTAGACCAGATGGAAGAGATTTTGATACAGTTTTGGAAGAGGTAAATGTTTTTCCATATGCATGGGGAGAGAATATCGCTTGGGGACAAGCTACTCCAGAAAAGGCAGCAGAATGGTGGAGAAATTCACCAGGACATTATGCTAATATGGTAAGAGAGTTTTTTGGAAAAATAGGAATAGGAGCATTTAAATTGAATGGAAGATTTTATTGGGTACAATTATTTACCAACTAAAATTATATCTAATTGTACTTAATAAAAAATTTGATATTTTTTAATATTTATTAGACAAATTTGGGATGAACTCTGTATTATACATGGTTCATCCCTTTTTATTTTTTACTCTTTTCGTTAATTTATTTACTTAAAGAATACCTATAAATTAATTATACCATGTTTTGACAACAAATACAAGATATTTCCAAGGAGTAAAAAATAATGCAAAACAAGACATAATATATAAAAAAATTAATAAATAAATACCTCCCAAAAAATAAAAAATCCTTAATTAAATAAATTAAGGAAAAGCAAAGGAGGAATAAGTATGGAAAGAAACAAAGGAATAACATTAATAGCAGTAGTAATAACAGTAGTAGTGCTAATAATATTAGCAGGAATAA
>CANRHQ010000027.1 GCA_947630445.1 uncultured Clostridia bacterium
TATGGTGGTATAGAGCCTAAAAACTGTCCATTTTTTTGTTTTTCCCTGAGAACACTTTTTATTTTTTTAGAAATATCTTTTGCGTACATATCATTCATTATTGCTTTAAATGGACTTATATCATTATTTGTACTATCTAGATATGTATCAATACCATCCAATATCGCAACATATCTTACACTTTTTTCAGGAAAATAATTTTCTAAATAGTATCCTGTTTTGACATAATCTCTACCTAAACGAGATAAATCTTTTGTTATTATCATATTTATTTTTTTAGATTCTACATCTCGAATCATTCTATTAAAATCTTTTCTATCAAATGTTGTTCCTGATACACCATCATCAACATATTCATCAATCAAAGTTAAATCATTCTCTTGTAAATATCTTTTTATTATTAACCTTTGATTTCCTATACTTTCACTTTCTTGTTTATCGCCATCTTCCCTTGATAACCTTATGTACATTCCTACTTTAAATTGTTCATTGCTTAAATTTAGCATTGTTACCTCCTAAATTCAGCAACTACCTGTTGCTTTGATGTTAACTCCCTTGACAGTTTTTATCAAGAGTTTTTACTTTATTTTCTGTATTTTTTATATAATCTATAAAACATTCTTTTAAAATATCTATTGTATCTTTTCCATTTTCTTCAAAACTGCAATATATTTTATTGTAGCATTTATCTTTATTTTGCAATTTAAACTGCCTCCTATTTTACAATTGTGGGAAATCATAACTAACAGTAATACTTTTATCTAATTCATAATATTCTATACTTGCTTGTATATGATCCTGCTTTATCTTTTGATCTATAGCATACTGTTTTTCCCTATTAATACATATATATTTTTTTGTTTTTTCATTATGTATTTTTTGTTCGAATGTTCTTCAAAATATAAAAAAAGCGCCATCTGTGCATAAACAGTTATAAGTTCTAATTCGATAGTATCTTTGTTTAGATTATTAAAAAATAGGAACTACTTCTTAAAGTAGCTCCCTTTAAATATTACTTTCAAATATTCTGTTATCTCTTATATCTACTGTTCTCTTTCACAGTAAACAACATATCTCTGATAATTAATTCTAAATGGATGACAAGTTATTAAAGTTACTAAATCTCTATCTTTTTGTATTTTTAGTTTTTCAAAATCATATGGACTAATAATTTGACATTCACACACCTTGTATCTTAATTCATCCCAAAGTGTAGTAATTATTACTTCATCACCTTTTTCTAATTTATCAATATGTCTAAACATTTGATTCTTTATAAGTCCTCTATGTGCTGCAATAACAACATTAGAATCGTTTTCTCCTAATGGAAATGATGTATTAATCATGTGTGTAGCACCTTTTGATAAATTTTCCTTTGTTGCACCAAGATAAATTGGCAATTCTATATTCAACTTTTCAATATAAAGACTACCTATAATATTTTCTTCAAATCCAAATGGAATTAAGTTAAAACTTTCTTGTTCAAATGAATCAGAAAAAGTTTGCTGTTTACCATCTCTTAATAGTTGATTCTGCTCCTTTAATAAATTATATAGTTGCGTTAAATTATCATTTTCATCACTATTTAAATCTTCTACTGTTTCAAAAAAATTATTAATTTTGTAATCCATCTCTTTATTGGTTATATAATTTATTATCATTGGAAAGAACAATAAGAATATTCCACATACAATAAATATTATAGATAACCTTTTTTTAGTTTTCTTTTTAATTGCTCTTCCCTCCTTCGTTCATATGCTTTCCTTTATGCTTTTCTTTTCTTTTGATTAACAACAATAGTAATATTATAAATATAAATAAAACAATTACTATAAATACTACAATTTTCCATAATTGAACTTGTTGTTTTTCTTTTGGTATACTATCATTTATAATCTCTTCATCAGTAGCTTCTAGTTCTGTTCTTGTACCTCTAACTAGTAATCTATGAGTATTAATCATATAAGGTGTACAAGTTACTAATGTTATATAATCCTCGTTTTCATCTATTTTTAATGAATCTACCTCATCTGGTAAAACCACTTTTATATTATCAACTTTATAGGCTAATACCTCATCTAAAACATGAATAAAAAATTTATCACCCAATTTTAATTTTTTTATGTCATCAAACATTTTGGTTCTAACAAGACCTGTATGGCCTGTAAGTACACAATGTGTTCCTTTTCCTCCAACTGGTAATGATGTTTTTTCCATATGTCCAATTCCAGATTGTAAAACATTTTCTGACACTCCATGATAAATTGGTAAATAAACATTTATTTTAGGTATGTCTATATATGCAATTATTTCTCCAATATTAAGTACATTTAAGTAACTATTGTATGTTATTTCTCCATTGTTAATTAACTTATCATTATATTCCTTTGCTTTTTCTATTTCTTCTTGTTTTTTTTCATTTGTTAAATTATCTGTTTGTTCTTTATATTTTGAAATGACAACTGTTTGTGTATATTTTCCAATCAAATTAGAAATAATTGGATACATGAATAAAACAATGCCTATAAAAATAAATAAGATATTTATGCTTTTCTTTTTCATTTTAAATTAACATCCCCTTCTCACTTCGATAAAAGGTTTATTATAGGCATACTTTATGCTATAAAAATGTTTTTATCAAGGCAAAGAACTTTAAAGATTAGTGTCTTCACCTTGATAAAACTTTTAATACGTTAGAAATTATCTTTGTTGTTCTTCTTTACTATTTTTCTTATAGAATATAATTCCTATTGTAATTAATATAATTCCTCCTAATGTAAATATTAATGTTCCTATTCCACCTGTTCCTGGTAATTCGAACCCTAACTTATTAACTATTACAGTAGGCTCATTATCGTAAGATTCCTCTGAAATAGTTATTTCTTTTGGTGCATTCAATAAATTGTAATATTTTCCCGTTTCCTCATCCTGTGGTGCTTGTGTTTCAACTAAATAGTATGTACCAAAAGTTAATCCATAACACTCTGCTAATCCTGTTCCTTCTACTGTTTTTAGCGTTATATCTTCTCCATTTTCATCTTTTATAAACTTGCCTGCTTTTGCATTTGCTTCGGAATCTGCTATTTTAAATTCTGCCCCTCCTAAAGGATCTCCTGAATCTGATTTTGCCTTTTTACTTATTTTAATTCCACCTGTTTTAATAGTTGCACTATCCTCAACTGTAGAAGTAGTTGTATCTTTAGCATTTTGTACCCCTAGATAGCTTGTTTCTACTATATTAGAATAAGTTAAAGTTACAGTATTTGTATAACCTTCTTTTGTTTTACTTCCGGCTTTTAATTCTGCATCATAAGTTATTTCAATGCTTTTATAATTTTTTAATGAATCATTTACTAAAGTTACTGTCAATTTACCATTTTCATTTTGTAATTCATAGTTAGTACTTTCACTTAACTCTACTGCTTCTCCTTCTACTCTTGGTATACCTTGCATTTTAAATGTATTTGATTTTATTTCTAAATCATCATTATCCATTACATCTTCTAAATTATATGTTTCTAATTTATCTATCACTTCAGGTATAGTTACTGTTACTTTATACTTAATTGTATCTCCAATATCAGCACTATTTAAACCATTTTGTACAGTATTTTCTCTTGATGTATTTTTTGTAATTGAAGTAATTTCCTTCGTAATTACTGGTTTTTCATTATGAACGTCTAACTTTTCTGGTTCAACTTTCGTTTTTCCATCTACTCTTGATACTTTAAATGTGTGAGCTTTTTCATTATCCAAAATATATCCATCATTTGCTTCTCCTAAGTCAGTTTCAATTAATCTATATTCACCTTCTGGTAATCCTGTAATTTCTATTTTACCCTTTTTGCTTTCATCATTGCTTGTTTTTCTTGTACAATTACTAGCATCAGGATAATCAACCCAAGTCTCTTCTTCTTCCGTTTGTTTTTTTTGTAGTCTAAATTCTACTCCTTCCAATAACTCGTCGTCATTACCATATTTGGTTAATGTTATTCCTCCATAAACAACATCATTCTTAGGTTCTAATTTAACATCATAAACAAAATCATTACCCTCAGGGTTAGTCATAGGTATATCTATTAAAAAATTTGATATTTTTTGAACAACATTTTCTGGTGCTTTTTCTTCAACTACCAAATATCTTCCTAAGTCTAAATCTTCAAATTTAACAATACCATCTTCCTTTGTAGTTTGAGACATTTTATAATATCCGTTTCCATTCTCTTGAGGCGTATTATATTTTTCTGGTATACTTTCTGGATCCACATGAGTATCCTCTACTCTATATATTGTAAATGTTACATCTTTCAATGGTTTCTTATCTTCTGTCTTTCCATCAATAACTTCATATTTTGTAAGTTGTAATGATCCTTTTTGGCCTTCTCTTGGGAAAGTTACAGCATCAACAATTTGTAACATTCCACTAGAAATAATAATTGCTAAAATCATTAAAATTGCTAAAACTTTTCTTATAATTTTCATTTTTCTCTTTCCTTTCGTTTTTTATTTTTAATTTTTCTTATTACTGCTACATTTTCATTATGCTTTATGTTATATAATAATTATTACATTAATTACCCCCTCTTTATCTCTATTTTTAGCTTATATATTTATAAGTAATTTTTTTATTTTAAGATATCTTACTTTTAATAATAGTAAGATAATTTTGATAACTATTAGTAATGTTTGCCTTTTCGTCTAATGATATTTTTATTTTTTCTTATTATCTTTTGTGTACTTATATTCATCCTATTTTTGTTTCTCATTTGTTGCATCATTACTTTTCTTTTTAGTAAATTTCTGCCTATTAACCACATTCCTATTAAGATAAGCAAACCTGATCCAATTGAGCCAGTATCTGGTAATACAAATTTTTCTGTATTTTTTACTTTAACATTTACTATTTTATCTTCTACATTATCATTATCTACATTAACTTCAACATACTTATTTAGTAAATTGTATCCTTCTGGTGCTTTTGTTTCATATAATCTATATGTACCATACACTATGTCTGTAAAGTTCAATATTCCATCTGTATTAGTTGTAGCAACTATAGGTTCAAAACTTTCATCCTCTACAAGTTCTCCATTTACTTCTTTCATTTTTACTAATTTAAATTCTGCTCCACCTAATAGCTTGTCTGCATTCCAAGAATCTACTTTTGTTAATTTAATAGTTACTTTTGTTAATTTATCTCGCATTATAATATTCGATGTTTCTTGGCTTTCATTTACATCTATTGAAATATCATCTGCGATATCGTATCCTTCTGGTGCTTCTAACTCCTTTAAAGTATATGTGCCATCTGGAAGATTTTCTATAATATGTACACTATCTTCTGTTATCCACTGGTCTATTTCTTTATTTTCACTATTTAATAATTGTAATCTTGCTCCTGATAAATTATTACCATTTTCATCTACTTTTGATATATATATTGTATTTAAATGTTCTGTTGAAACCTTTCTTACTGTTACTTTCGCTGTATTGGTATTATGTCCATTAACTTGAGCTGTATTTGATATTTCTTTTTCATACTGTGTATCTTGGGTTGGATTTATTGTAACTTTAAACTTAACACTAACCTCTTGGCTATCCAAATTTACATTATTAACTTTAATTCCATATTTATATAATACTTTTGCTACTTCTACTGCTATTTTTTTACCTAGATATTTATGTCCTTCCATATTAGGATGTTGCCCATCTGATTGTATATATAAATCTGCATTTCCATTATTTGTTTTATTTCCAACATTTCCATTACCTGTTATATATGATCCTTTTTCTTCAGATAATTTTGTACCATCTCCAGCTATTGTTTCCCCTGTAATGAAGTCTACATAAGGTACATTATAATCTAGAGCTACTTTTCTAAATTCAGTGTTAAAGTTTTTTATAGCGTCACTTAAATATTGGCTTCCTTGTGGACATTCAAGTCCAAATATTATTAATTTAGAATCTTTTGCATTTTCTCTCACATAATTACAGCATTTTTTTAATTCTTCTACAACATCAGCTACAGACTTGTTAGTTCCTACATCATTTCCTCCTCCTGATAATACTATTATTTCTGGATGAAATTTTTCAATGACATATTCTAATCTTTTATAATATGTATTAGAATTGCTTCCTTCCGTCAAATATCCAGTTCCACCAATTCCTTCATTTATTACTTCTAACCCTAATATATCTGATAAAATATTTGAATATGACGTAAATGATCCTATATCAGATGCTGCTGTCCAACTATCTCCTATAAATGCTATTTTTGGATTTACTTCTCTATGTATTGGTGAATCTTTTATATTGTATAGAGTGTCATTTTGACCAGTCACTAAAGCTACAAAAAAACTTACTAATTCAATTTTTATATTTCTTACTTTTTTTTCTTTAAATGTTATTTTTGCACATTGACCTCCTTCAGAATTTCCTACAGGATTATATGTAACTTTTTTATATCCATTCCCTTCATCCACAGATATTCTAAAAGTTCCATAACAGGTAATTGAAAATTCTTTAGAATCAATTGCAAACTCTAAAGCGTATGAGTTTGTCCATTCTTCAGTATTCGCCAACAAATTTTTTCCTAAAAATCCGCTATCACCTTCAAGATTAGAATTATATGATGTAAAGTACTGTATAGTATCATTACCTGCCCAATATATTTTGGAATTTTCTATATTTACATTACTATCATATGGAGTTGAACCATATGCCATTTGCGGTGGATCTTCCATTTCAGTTATTGGACTTTCATCAATACTAACATCAGTTGGAATCTTTACTTCAATTCCTTTTTCCAAATCTTCCTTTCTGTATGTTTGTGGTTTTCCATCTATTTCTAAACTTTCATCTACAAATGAAGTTTCAGATGGTATAACATCTTTTAAATTTGCAATGCCAGACAAATCTCCATTATTTTTTAGTTTTATTTCATATTGTATTGTATCCCCTTCTTCTGCAATTTCTTTATTATCTAGTACTGTTGCTGTTTTTGTACCTTCTATGTCATAATTTTTACTAGAATCCTTTATAACTGTAATTTTAGTCTCATTTGTACTTTTGTTATTAACTTGTGCTATATTTGTTATATCTTTACTTTCTGTTCCATCTTCTAAATTATTTATTGTTACTTCAAATGTAAGTACAATTTCACTTTGTCCTCCTATATAATTGTCTCCTAATATTTTTCTCACTTCTTCAGCTAACTGTATACCTACATTTTCATTTCCTTCTAGTGTCATATAAAGAGTATTTTGAACTACATAATTATCTTTTATATATGCTCCTGTACCCTGTGTTATTTTTGTTCCTTGTTCATTATATGTATCTCCATTAAGTAAATCTATATATGGTATTTGCTCTTCTTTTGCCATTTGTATTAATAATTTATTTGCTTCTTCTATTGCCGGTGGTTTTAAGCCTAAATAAAGATTTTCTCCAGGAAATTGAATACCTAGTACAATTAATTTAGTTTCTGGTGAATTCTCTTTTATATATTTACAATATTGTCTTGCTGAACTTACTATTTCATCTGCTGTTTTTTCTGCTATTGCATCATACATTCCTCCTGATATAAACATTACATCTGGTTTAAAATTGCTAATTGTGTACTCTATTATCTTTTGGTAATCACCACTACAATATCCTGCTTGATAATCAGCCATACCATCTTTTCTATAAGATCCATTAAAACAACCTGCATTTATACATTCAAAACCTAAAATGTTAGACAAAATATTTGAATAAGATTCACCTGTCCATACATTAACTTCTGCAGTATTTTTTTGTCCACTGGTATACCTATCTCCTATAAATACTGCTGTTTTTCCTTTTTCTCTTTCAACCGCTTTTAAGGTTGATGCACCTTCTTTATCCAATGCAATAGTCGACAAAATTGCAGATGATAATTCTATTTTAATATTTCTTTTTTTACTTTCATTAAATTCAATTAGTTGCCATTTATTTGTTGTAGTAGTCCAATATTCTTTTTGTACTAATTTATATCCATCCCCTTCATCTACATATAATCTAAAATTACCACCATAAAACTGAATAGCAAATTTTTTTATTGTTGCCGAAAACTCCATCGAATACAAGTTTTGATTATATGTATCTTCACTCATATTAATTCCACTAATATATGTATTGTAGTTTGCCATTAATTTTGAATCATACGATGTAATTTTATTTGATACTTGTCCATTTTCTATTAAATTTACTATTTCAAAAGTTCCATCTGCAATTTCGTTCTGTTCTATTTCTTTTCGTGTTGGAGGATTGGTCATTGTTTCCAACATATTTTGCTGTTTTGATAAAGTTATTGGTATTCCATTTTTTAAATTTTCTTGATTATAATTAGTATCTTTTCCATTCAATTTTATTGAATTATTTACATATGTTGTTCCAGTTGGAATTATATCTTTGATTAATACATCTTTTTGATTATTTTCATTATTTGTTACTTTTATCTCATATTGTATTTTATCTCCTTCTTTTACCTGTGTTTTTCCATCTTTTGTTATAACAGACTTTTGAACTTCTATATTTTGATCTTCATATGAAAATGTATCTGATGTTAATCCTGCATTTACATTTTCTTCTATTATAATTGTATCATCTGCTTTATCTAAATTGATTACATCTGTATCTTTTGTTTCTTTATTAAACTTGCTATTTATTTTTGTATTATTTCCAATTTCTTTTTCTGTTAACTTAAAATCTTCTTCATCTAAAATAATTTTTACTTTATATTTTCCTTGTGGAAGTTTTGTAAACATATACTCTCCGTTTTCATTTGTAGTTATATTATTAACTTTTTCATTTAGAACATCATTAACACTTCCACCTGATTCAGTTACTAAACTTAATTCTATTCCTTCTAAATATTTTTCGCTCTCATTTTTTATTCCATCTTTATTTTGATCAAACCATACTTTACCTTTTATCTGTCTATCTATAACTGATATCTCCTCTGTTGATGTTTTTATTTCAGAACTTGTTGATGGTATTCCTACCATTGCATCATTTGCATATACATCTAATGGCTTATTATTTTGAGTTTTTAAATATAAATCTACTATAATAACCTCGTTTGCTTTTATATTTCCTTTTATCATGAATGCTTTGCCATTTTTTCCTATTGTAGTATTTTGTTTTATTAACTCCCAATTAGCTTTATTTTGCAAATCACTATCCTTTGCTGTTAGTCCATCTTGAATCACACTATTATCATCTGTTACATAAACTTCAAATTCTTTTGAATTATCACCTTCTTGCACACTTACATTTATTTGATCTATATTGTATGTTCCACTAAACATACTATTTCTTGCATCGTCATTATATGGTAGTATATCTAAAATCTGAAAATTTTCTATATCTAAAGATGAAACATTACAAAATGTTAGTATATAGTGTAGTTTACCTCCTACCTCTATTGAAGGTTGCTCTTTTTTTATCGTAAATACCCATGAAGATAAATTGACAACAGTGATATTATAATTTGCATTCATTGTTGAAGTTCTTTGATCATTACCTACTTTATATTTACCATCTTTTCCAGGCATTTCCACTATTTTGGCATTTATTGTGTATATATGGTTATTTTCAGTATTTTCACTTATATATGTTGAGAAAGTAATATCTGATATATTTTCAATGGTTGAACAATCATCTCTTTGCCAAATTAAAGTTGTTGTTCCATCTTCATTTTTACTAATTGTTGGCTCATATATATTACAACTTCCTACTTTATATGTTAATCCCACAGGCAATGTTACAGTAAGTTTAACTTTAACGCCTTCTATATCTGGATCACTTGAATCCGCTTTACTTAAATCTGTTATTATTTTATAGTCTATTTCGTTTTCAGAATTTCCTATATCATATGTATCTTTAGTTTTATTATTGCCCTGTATTGTGTCTATAGAAACTCCTAAATTTCCTGCTAATATTTTTAAACTATCACCTTCTTCTAATGGTGGATAATGTGTTCCTTCTTTTACTTTTCCATCATCATCAAATTGTGATTTTATATAACCAGAATTATCGTTTTTTGAATTTCCAATAAAAACTATTCCTTCGTAGGCACTTTCTTCTGTTGTTTTTAAATGTGTTTGAACTTCTCTATTTGGTTTATGTTCTTGATTATATACTCCTGTTTGAATTAATGCTTGTGCTACATAATTTACAGGTGCATCATCTCTAACGGCAAATGGAATCGCAACCCTAACTATATGACCACTTTTTATATATCCCTCTTCTGATTCGATTAATACCGCCACACACGTCATTTTGTCGTTTTCCAAATCTTCTATTGTATTATAATATTTCAAATCATACATCGTTGTATCTTGCATTTCTTTATCGGAATCCCATCCTGTTCCATCTTTTTTTGCTGCATATAAAATATTACAGGTTACATCCTTTCTTTGTTGATAATCTATTGTTAATACATATTCTTCTCCACTCGAAGTAGTTTTTACTTTTAATGCTTTATCATCAAATTTAATTAAGCTATCTAAACCATATATCCAATCTTTAGCAGAATTTTCTTGATTTGTCTCTGCTACACTATAAATATAAAAATCTCTATTTCTATATAAACTTGCATCTCCTGCTCCATACGTAGAAGCTAAACTAGTAAAATCATTTTTAATATAATCTACTTCTTTATAATATTTCGCTATTGGATTAATTTCCACATTTTCTCTTACTTCGTTATTTCCCTGTAATATGTCATTAGTAATATTTTCTCCGATTTTTAAATTCTCAATTTTTACATCGATTTCTGCATTTTCGTATTTTTCATATAAATTGTCATCCATATCAAGTACTAGATAAAATATTCCTGTAGATATATATCCCTCATTTTTTTGGATAGTATAATCTTCATCAGTAGAATAATTTCCTTGATCTACCCTATCTGGAAATGTTTCTGAAATGTTCCAATCCTTAATAGTAACATTTATTTTATTACCATTATTGCTTTCCATTTTTAGTTCGCCATTTTGATGAACCACTCTTCTTTGATCATTTGTGGTAGTATTATTTGAATATGGAAACTTTCCCCATGAGTTCCAAGTAGTAGATGGTGTATCATCAACCGAATTAGCAGGATCTCCTAACACTTCTGTACTACCTATATTATATTTATAATTATAAAACCTTAAATAATTTGATATATCTTCATTTTGTGTTAATAATGAATAATCTATATCAAAAGATATATTTCCAATTGGTTTAGCGATTCCTTTTAGCCCTTTTTCTACAGTATCTCCATTTAATTTAAACCCAAATGAATATGAAAACAATCTTTTTTCTTGTCCATCTACTAATATTGAATAATTATGAAGATTCTTTGTTAATACCATGTCATATTTATCAGTTGCACTAACTTTTATGTTTTCATTATCACTTATAGTTTGTTTTTCATCTTCATTATTTCCCACTAAACTTATTTTGAAATTTGGTTTAAATTCAAAACCATTTTCTGCATATAATACCTTTGCTACAAGCAAAAGATCTTGAGTTCCAGGTACAGACAAATTACTTCCCTTCATAGTATAATATCCAACAAATGTTAGTCCATCATCTGAAACAATACTTTCAGGATTAACCCAAGTCATTGTAGGTAAGTCCCATCTGACTTTTCCAGAACAACTATCATCTAATGTAGCTTCTACTTTTAAGGTTCCTTCTTCGGCATCAATACTGGTTATTCCTTCCTTAAAATCAATATTTGCATCTATAGAATATTTTAATATATCTAAAGTACGAATTATGTTATTAGTATCATTTTCATCATTTCCTGCATCATTATCATCATCAAATACTCCTTCTCCTGTTTTTCTTTCTGCAATTTCTATTGATTTTACAATTGCTTTTTGTCCTGCTGTTTTATCATAATTTGCTTCAATATCATCAATTTGTTTTGACATAGATGCTAAAAATTTATCTGATTTTGACCTATTCATCATTTTTACAGTAGAAGAAAATGTAATACACAATATAATAATTATTCCAAATACTAATAATTTTTTTATATTCAATTTTTTTGTTCTACTCTTAGCATATCGGTGACCTTTTTTTGATTTTTTTGAAACTCTATTCATTGTATTTCCCCCAATACAAAAAAAAGACTAACAGGCAAGTATGCCATCATTTTTATACAAATACATTACTATACCTGTATAAAATAATAATACTTACCTATTAGTCATTATTTATTTATATTTATTTTTTATTGATTCTATAAAGTTATTTGTGTGTGTGTGTGTGTGTGTGTGTGTGTGTGTGTGTGTGTGTGTACAGCCTCAAGGGCTACAAGGTTTTTCATTCTCTTGCTTTTCTCCTTACATTTTTTTTTAATTATATCATATAAAATTTCAAACTTCAATCTATTCATTTTTCTACATTTATACTTTTATTTCATCTTTTTCGCACAAATGCTGGCATTCAGTGATTTTGTTTTACAATCTTTTCCATGTTACAATTGTGTTATTTTTATATTACATTTTTATTACAAATTATTATATAGTAAAAAACA
This sequence comes from uncultured Clostridia bacterium, assembly GCA_947630445.1. GTDB lineage: Bacteria > Bacillota > Clostridia > TANB77 > CAG-508 > CAG-269. Next base: position 12,557 of record CANRHQ010000027.1, read on the forward strand.
AAAAATCTTTTATTGGGCCGTTTGTCTCTTTTTCTAGTATTTACAGGTAATTGTTAATATTTTTTAATACTGGAAGTTAAAAAACACGAGAGGTGTGGATTTAAATTTACAATTTCCTGCTGGATGGTTAAATGCTCGTAACATCAAATTTGCTCAAGGATACACTCAACCAGCTCCTAGAGACTTTGTTGGATTTGGTCCACTTACTGAACCTGAATCCCTTGCTGTATATAATTTTACTCTTCAACATAATTTTAGATTAGTATTAGCATATCATTCACAAGGTGAAGTCATATATTGGCAATTTCAAAATTATAACCCTCCTGATGCCTTATTTATTGGTACTCAATTTTCTAATTTTAGTGGATACTCACTTGAAAGTACTCCTTATAATTCTAGTTTTGCAGGATTTAAGGACTGGTTTATTCAAGACTATAATAGACCTGGATATACAATTGAAGTTGGTTTAGGTGAAAACCCATTACCTCTTTCTCAATTTGATAAAATTTATAATGATAATATTAGTATTTTAGTTTTAGGTGCTATACTATAAAATGAAAAAACCTTGCAATTATTGCAAGGTTCTCTTTTTATATATGTATTCTATTGTTATTTCTCTTGGTTCTTGTTTATTTTTTATTTGTTCTTTAGTTTTTTTATTTGATTGATTTCCAAATATTTTTGAAAAGAAATTCTTTATGCAATTTTTTATTTTAGTTGATGCCTTTTCTCTTTTTACAATCATCCATTTACTTTCTTCCACTTTATAGTTCTCCTCTTTATTTTTTTCCTTTTGTTTTTTTGATTATATCATAATAATATTTTTTTGTCTTTAATTTTTTAACTTTTTTTATTATTTTTCATATATTGTTTTAAGGAGGCTTTTTATGGGACTTACATCATCTTCTACTGGTTCTAATTTACTAAATGATGATTTTAATTTTTTAAAAGATTCTTCTGATTTTACAGTCACTTTAGCTGGAAATCCAAATGTAGGTAAATCTACTGTTTTTAATGGTTTAACTGGATTAAATCAACACACTGGAAACTGGACTGGTAAAACTGTTTCTAATGCTGCTGGAAATTGTAAATATTGTGGAAAAAATTTTTTGTTAGTTGATATACCTGGTACTTATTCTATAATTTCTCATTCTCAAGAAGAAGAAATCGCAAGTACTTTTATTCGCTCTAATATTTCTGGTGCAACAATTGTTGTAGTTGATGCTACTTGTTTGGAAAGAAATTTGAATCTAGTTTTTCAAATTATGGAATATACAGAAAATATCATTGTTTGTGTTAATCTTTTAGATGAGGCAAAAAAGAAGCATATTAAAATTGACTTAAAATTACTTTCTAACCTTCTTGGTGTTCCTGTTGTTGGAACTATTGCTAGGAAAAAGAAAACTCTACAAAGTTTAATGAATACAGTTTATAAGGTTTGTACTGGTGATATTGTTGTTAAACCAAAAAAAATTGATCTACCTTCTAATATTTCTGAAACTGAACAGTTTTCTACTGTTATGAAACATTGTGAAACTATATCAAATAAAGTATGTATTTTTGAAAATACAAATTATAATTCTTTTGATAGAAAGATAGATAAAATTATAACATCTAAATCATTAGGTATTCCTATTATGATTTTTTTCTTAGGATTAATTTTTTGGATTACTATTGTAGGTGCTAATTATCCATCTTCTTTATTATCAAATATTTTTGGTGCACTTCAAAATAAATTAATTGAATTTGCTAATTACATACATATGCCAGAATGGTTATCTTCTTTGCTTATTTTAGGTGTTTATCAAACAGTTACTTGGATTGTTGCTGTTATGCTTCCTCCTATGGCAATATTTTTTCCTTTGTTTACTATTTTGGAGGATTTAGGATATTTACCTCGTATTGCATTTAATATGGATAAATGTTTTAAAAAGGCTTGTACCAATGGTAAACAGATGATTACCATGTGCATAGCAATGACAATATTGTATAAAAAATAAATGTAAACACTTTTTGTATCTACATTTATTTTATCACTTCACTTACAATAATATTTTTTATTTTATATCTTTATAATTTTTTACTTTTACTTTTAATATTATTGCTGATAATATACTTATTATTGATAATATTAATAATATACTAGTTGTTCCTGTTTTTGGCAATGGTTCTTTTGCTATAGAACCATCTTCTACTTTTACTATTGGAGCTTCAGCTTTAACTTCTGGTACTTCACCAGTTTCTTTTGCACCTTCCTGTGCAGGTGCTGGATCTGGTGTTCCTTCTTGACCTCCTCCTTGAGGTGGAACTTCTTCCTCTCCTGCATTTAATGATGCAAAATCAGCATCTACATTAACACTAACTGTTGATACTATTGTACATGATTCTGCTTCTACATCTTTCTTTTCTACTTTAAATGTATATGAATTTAAATCTTCTGAATCAGTAACCATAGTGTTATTATATATAGAATTTACATAGTCCATTACCTTATCTCCAAATTCAGATGCATATATTTTATTAGGATCTTCTGTTTTTTCAACACTTGTACTTATATCATCAACTATTGTATAAGTACTATTCTCTAAATTAGTAAAGTTTCCTGTTAAATAAGGTATTAGCATATATGAAAATAAACTATCAACTTTGGCACCTTCTATATTTGCAACAGCTAAATAACCAGCTATAGGTAAAATAATTTTTTTATTTTTACTTTCAAATTCTGCATAAGTCATTCCTTTTGTAATAGGTATTTCATATGTAAATGTTGGTTTATCTGTTAAATCATATTTGAATGAATATGTAGAACCACCAGATTTTAATGAAATTACATTATCTGCTACTGTTACTTCATAATTATTACTTTCAGAATATGCTTCTAATATTTCTTCTAAAGATGCTTTTATTTTCTCTTCTGTTACCTCAACTTCTGCATAACTTTTTGTTGATATTCCTACCAAAATAACTCCAATTAATAAAACAATAAGTATTACTTTTCTTAATTTCGTCATAAGTACTCCTCCTATTTTTCTATATGTTTCATTTGAATTCTACTACATTAGACAAAAAAAGTAAATAGATTTTTTAATTTTTTATTTTATATTGTTATATTGTCTAATAATTCTTCTATATAGAATTCTAAGTTATCAGATTTTATTTCTAGTTCTCTTAATATTGTTTTTTCTAATTTTACTTTACTATTATCAATGAATTTAGCATATACAGAAAGTAATTCTCTACAAACATCTTCTTTATATTTTTCATATATTTTAAACTTATTTTGTATCATTACATATATTTCTTTTTCTTTTAAACATGCTTGCTCACAATCTTTTTTTCCAGTTTTATGAAAATTTCCACAATACCAATATACTTCATCTTGTTTAGTTTTATAATGTCTTACTTTTCTTACATATCCACATTTATGCTTTTTACAATATAATTTTCCTGACAAAGGATATTTGTTTTGATATTTTCTATATGTTTTGGCTGATTTACTCCTGCTTATTAATTTATTATTTGCTTTTTCCCATAATTCTTCTGAAACAATTGGTGGAACTTTTTCATAATCTTTATAGATTTTCCACTCTGTTTGTTTATTTATACTCCTTCTTTTAGTCCTATAGTCTATTACAGTGGATAATCCTCCTGTATAATAACCTTTATATTTAGGATTTTGAATTATTTTTTTTAGTGTATTTTGATGGATCGGATTTTGATTATGATTAAGATATCCTTCTTCTTGCAATTTCTTTGCTAAACCTTTTAATCCTATTTTATTATCATTTGCATATATTTCAAAAATTCTTTTTATTAGGTTTGATTCTTTTTCATCAATTATTAATTTTCCTTTATTTTTTTTATAACCCCATATATTATTTGTTCCAAGCACAGTTCCTTTTTCTATAGCTCTCTTAAATCCGAATTTTGTTCTTTCAGAAATTTTTCGAACTTCATCTTGTGCCATACTTGACATAATGGTAAGTCTTAATTCTCCATCATTTGATGATGTAATAATATTGTCAGATAGAAAATATACACTAACATCATATTCTAAAAGTTTTCTTGTATATAATAAACTATCTATTGTGTCACGAGAAAATCTTGATACTTCTTTTGCTACTATTAAATCAAACTTTTTTTCTTTAGCATCTTCTATCATTCTCATAAAATTCTCTCTTTTTAATGAGGTTGTTCCACTTATACCTTCATCTACATATCCTTGTACAAATATCCAATTAGAATTCTTTTTTATATATTCTTCAAAAAAAGTTATTTGATTTTCTAAAGAATTTATTTGTTCTTCTTTGGCTGTTGAAACTCTGGCATAATAGGTAACTTTTAATTTTAAATCAAATATTGTTTTTCCAAGAAAAAATTCTTGTTTCATTTCTTGTATAGTCAAATTCGATGCTCCTTTTGTCTTTCTATAAATAATAATTTTTCAAGTTCTTTTGAGGCTTTTTCAAAAATATCTTTATTAATAATTTTTTTATTATATAATATTTTGTTTACAACCATTTCCATTTTTAGTTTTATATACTTATCTTCCATTAGCTATCACCTTATATATCTTTATTCATTTACTATTGTTCATATACCATTTTACCATCTTGTTATTACCATGTGCATGGGATTTGGTTGTAATGCTGCCGGAGTTTGTGGTTGTAAAATTATTGATTCTCCTCGTGAACGATTAATTGCTATTTTGACAAATGCTTTTGTTCCTTGTAATGGGCGATTTCCATTTTTGATAACAATTGCTACTATATTTATTGCAGCAAGTTTTACAGGTTTTTCCGCTTCTTTGATATCTACTTTAGCAGTAATTTGTGTAATTATATTAGGAATAGTAATGTCATTATTAATTTCAAATTTGTTATCACATACTATTCTTAAAGGAATGCCATCTTCATTTGTATTAGAACTTCCACCATACAGAAAACCACAGTTTGGAAAAATAATAGTAAGATCTATTTTTGATAGAACAATTTTCGTGCTTGGTAGAGCTTTAAGTATAGCAATTCCTGCTGGAGTAGTAATTTGGTTATTTGCTAATATTGTAATTGGTGGTAATAGTTTATTAGCAATTGTAGCTAATTTCCTTAATCCATTTGCAAAATTAATGGGGTTAGATGGCTATATTTTGACTGCATTTATTTTGGCATTACCTGCAAATGAAATTGTACTTCCTATTATTTTAATGGGATATTTAGGTGGTAATTCTTTAAATAATTTAAGTGATACTTTTTCTATAGGTAATATTCTTATTAATAATGGTTGGACCATTTTGACAGCTATTAATGTTATGATTTTTGTAGTTTTACATTTTCCTTGTGGTACTACTTTACTTTCTATAAAAAAAGAAACTGGTAGTTGGAAATGGACTTTGCTAGCTTTTGCACTTCCAACAATATGTGGCATTCTTCTTTGTATGTGTACTACATTAGTATATAATATCTTTATATAAAAACACCTAATTTAAAAATTAGGTGTTTTTTTTATTCATCTATGCTTTTTGTTTCAATAGCTTGTTTTATTTTTGCTATAACATTATCTACTGACATTTGTCCAATATCTCCAGATTTTCTTGAACGAACAGCAACTGCATTTGCCTCAACTTCTTTTGCTCCTACTACTAACATATATGGTACTTTTTCAAGTTGAGCTTTTCTTATTTTATATCCTATTTTTTCATTTGAATCATCTAGTTCTACTCTTATGCCTTCTGATTTACACTTATTTACTAAATCTTTTGCAAATTCATTTTGTGCATCTGTTATTGGTAATATTTTTACTTGTATTGGAGATAACCATACTGGAAAAGCTCCTTTTGTTTCTTCTATTAAGAATGAAATAAATCTATCAAATGTTCCAAGTATTGCTCTATGAATTACAACTGGTATATGGTCTTTATTATCTTCTCCAACATATGATAATTCAAATCTACGTGGTAGTAAGAAGTCTAATTGACATGTTGAAATTGTTACATCATGTCCTAATGCTGTTTTTATTTGAACATCTAACTTTGGTCCATAGAATGCTGCTTCTCCTTCTGCTTCGTAAAAGTTTAAGTTCAATTCTTTTAATATTTCTCTTAATTGACTTTCTGCACTTTCCCACATTTTATCATCATCAAAGTATTTCTTTTTGTCTTTTGGATCTCTTAAAGATAATCTAAATGTATAATCTTTAAATCCAAAATCCTTATATACTGATAATATTAATTCTACTACTCTTCCTACTTCATCTTTTATTTGATCTGGTCTTACAAATAAATGTGCATCATTTTGACACATTTCTCTTACTCTTTCAAGCCCACATACATTTCCACTTGCCTCATATCTAAAGTCATGTGCTAATTCTCCTATACGAATTGGTAAATCTCTATATGAACGAGTTTTGTTTTTGAATATTAGCATATGATGTGGACAGTTCATAGGTCTTAATACAATTTCTTCATTATCAAGTTTCATTGGAGGAAACATATCTTCTTTATAGTGATCCCAGTGTCCACTTGTTTTATATAATTGAACATTTGCAAGTGATGGTGTATATACATGTGTATATCCTAATGCTTCTTCTTTATCTGCTATATATCTTTCTAATAACATTCTTATTTTTGCACCATTTGGCAAATACATTGGAAGTCCTGAACCAACTAATTCATGAGTCATAAATAGTTCTAATTCTTTTCCTATTTTTCTATGATCTCTTTCTTTTGCTTCTTCTAATAATCTTAAATGTTCTTCTAACTGACTTGCTTTGGGGAATGATATTCCATATATTCTTTGCAATGAATCATTTTCTTGATTTCCTTTCCAATATGCAGCAGATGTTGATAATAATTTGATTGCTTTTACTTTTCCTGTACTTGCTATATGTGGTCCTGCACATAGATCAATATATTCACCTTGTTTATAAAAAGATATTTTTTCTCCTTCTGGTAATTCTTTTATTAATTGTATTTTATAATCTTCTTTTCTTTTTTCCATTAATTGTATTGCCTCATTTTTTGGTAATGAGCTTCTTTCTAATGGTAAATCTTCTTTTATTATTTTTTTCATTTCTTCTTCTATTTTATTTAAGTCTTCTTCTGTTAATGGTTTTTCTACTTTAAAATCATAGTAAAATCCATTTTCTATTGCTGGACCTATACCTAATTTTGTATTTGGAAATAATCTCTTTACTGCTTGTGCCAATATATGTGATGTTGTATGCCAGTATGCTTTTTTACCTTCTTCACTACTTTCAAATGTATGAATATTTAATTCACAATCTTTTTTTAATTCATATCTTAAATCTTTTATTTCTCCATCAACTTCTGCACATGTTGCCATTCTTGCAAGACCTTCACTTATTTGTTTTGCTACTTCTAATATACTTAT
>CANRHQ010000028.1 GCA_947630445.1 uncultured Clostridia bacterium
AAATTCAAGCATAAAAAATGTCCTCCTTTCCTTTGATTTAAGAGAACATTTTTATAAAGATTTATTTTCTTAAAAAGAAAAAACTTACGAAACCTTTACAGTTCGTAAGCTGTCTTAAATTGGAGCCACTAAGCAGAATCGAACTGCTGACCTACGGGTTACGAATCCGTTGCTCTACCAACTGAGCTATAGTGGCAAATAAAAATTATACTATATAATTATAATTTATATTTATGCAAAAATCAAGAAAACAAATATAAAAAATGCATCTCATTAGATGCATTTTTTAAAAATCATGTTTACCTCTTTTTTTAGAATATGGTTCAAAACCTGTATTTGCTTGTAAATACTCTGCTTTTTCTCCATAATCATCTTGCATATCTTCATTTTCTTGAGTCTCTTGGTTTTCTTCATCTTCTTCAAATTGTTGATTTCCAATATCTTCTTCAGCTAATTCTTGATGTTCTATTAGTGCTTTATCTAATTCATCTGCTCCAGGTAAATCAAATCCATCATCTTCATTTGATAATTTTACTTTTACAATAACTGCCACAACTATTACAGCTATTAAAATTACAATTGCAGATACTATTATTTTTTCTCTATATCCCCATGTTGATGGTTTTAACCAATTAACTTTACCAACAACTTCTTTTATTATATTTTTATTTACAATAATTTGATATGTAGTTGTCTCTTCTGTTTCAGAATTAGTTACTAATATAGTGATTATATTTTCACCTTGCTGTAAATTTTCATTTCCTATTATTTCTAATGTATCATTTTCATTATTAGCTTTTGCTTCTATATCTAACGAACTAATATCTTCTGTAATTCCTATAGTATATTCATAAGTATTTGTATTAAATTTAGGACTTAAATTACCATTTTTAACTAGCAATGATGCTAACCCAGAAGTTCCTGTTGGTGATACTGGTTCATCTGTACTTGGTGTTTCACTTACAACCTCACTTGCTGCCCTTGTAATTTCTATAGTATATATTTGTTTTGTTTTACCATCTTCAGCAGTAACTTCTACTTGTACATTATTTACTCCTTCTTTTAATGCTACTTTTCCAGTTCCAGTAATAGTTGCTTTAGAACTTACAGTTTCTGCATAAACTTCTATCTCTGCTACATTATTTGGTACTTGTACAGCATATGACATTGTATCTCTTTTAAATCCTGAAAAATCATATTCCTTTGGATTTATTCCTAAATTTTTCAATCTTGCCTCAGTTGCTGAACTTGTTTCTTGTGCTACTGTTAATCTTGTAATATTTAATGTATATGTTTTTTTAGTTGTTCCATCTTCTGCTGTAACTTCAACATTTACTTTATTTGCTCCCTCTTTTAAAGCAACTTTTCCTGTTCCAGTAACAGTTGCTTTTTTATCTACAGGTACAGCATATACTTCTACTTCTGCTACATTATTTGGTACTTCTACATTATATGTAGTAGTATTTCTCTTAAATCCTTTAAAGTCATTTGGTCTTATTCCTAAATTGCTAAGCCTTGCTTCTGATGATTTCGCTTGAGGTTCAGATGTCACAGGTGGTTGTTCTACATTTGGTGCTGTATTATTACCTTTTACCGTTATTGTAAGAACTTGATTTACTTGTTCTGAATTTTCAGATGAAATATCTGTCATGTCTCCTATTAATGCAAATGTATATGTAGTCCCTGCACTTCCTGCTACAAATGTTATAGATTTACTATCAGAAGCATTTGCATTAGTTTGTGTATATCCATATATAACTTGGCTTTGACCTGCTCCAGTTAAAGTTAAATTCCAAGCTCCAGCAGTAACATTTGCAGTTACTGTTACACTTTCTCCTTCTGAAGGTTCTGCGATACTTGATGTTAAATAAGCACTTGAAGCATCTACTTTTGTATTATTTAAAATTATTAGAAAAAGTGCCATTATAATTATGTATAATAATTTTCTAGTAATGTTTTTCATAAATTCTCCTTTCAAATCTATATGTGTATATCTGATATTTTTAATAATTTCTTTTGAATAGCAAGTAAATCAGCTGTATCAATTTTTTGATCATAATTAATATCTGCCGCTACTGACTTTTCATTTTGTGGTATTGAAGCTATTTTTAATAATTGTTTTTGTATTGATAATAAGTCTGCTGTATCAACTTCCCCATCACTATTAATATCTCCTAAAACAGAAATCGTATATGTATCATTTATTGTACAACCAGTAGCAAGTTTACTTTCTCCTGTTAAAACTTCTCCATTTATACCTTTTATAACAATATCTGCTCCTAAAAGATTTTTAACATCATCTACTGTTGCAGATGGCACTGTAGAAATTTTATTAGTTGATGTATTCATTTTGACTTTTTCATTTTTTATTACTGAATTTGGATCTTCTGGTTCTAATGGTGTACTTTCACTTACCAAAGGCACTAAATATAATTTGTATGTAGCCTCATTATCATATGTTTCTCTAGCAGCATATCCTTTTGTTCCATCTGCTTTCATTACATAATCCCAATAAGTTCCACCTTCTTTTTGAGTTGCCTTTATTAATCTTGTAACAATTTCATCTTTATATACCCATCCCACTGTAGTCGAACCATTTGGTGCATTTCTTAATCTTAATGAATTAGTTACATTTATTCTTACTAGTTCACCATCACTTGGAACTGAAACAGATGTAGTTGAAGGTCTTCTAGAAGATACAGATGGCATATTTTTATATACTGGTATTACAAAAGTATATGCTCCTTCTAATGAACCTACTTCTGTAAAAGTTTTTCTTAATTCTGCTCCTTCATTTTGTGCAGCTATAAGATTTTGCATATATTGATGCCAATATAAATTTCCATCTGAATTTTCAACGTCAAATTTTTGAAAATAAATAGTATTTTGACCTTTTGCTATATAATCTGATGAAATTATCTTCATCCCACCATCAATAGAACTTTCTAATGTAGTCCATCCATTTTTTTCAGCTTTACTTAGTCCATTTAGTATTACTTTTTCTTTTGTATTTCCATTTGCACCTATATTGAATGCATTATAATAGCCATAATATTGTCCATTATATCCTTTTCCAGATACCAACACAGATCCAGTTTTACCTTGTTCTTGCAATAATCTAGCAACTGCATAATATGGGTTTACATTATATTTTTGTGCTGCTGTTATTAATGTATATAAATAAGAATCATTGTTTAAAAAAGAATTTGCTACCATTGCTCTAATTGTGTCCATATTACAATCATAATATGATAGTTCCATAAACTGGAATAAATCAGAATCATTTAAAGAATTTCTTGGATCCATCATATATGCAATAGCAAGTTCTGATGCACAACACCATTTTCCATTATCATATTTTTTTGTACTTCCACATATTGGGCATATCCATTCTCCATCATAATTAGAATTATTTGCTGGTATCAAATTTCTTGGTGAAGCACCATGTCCATAATATTCATTAGCCAATACATCTTGCCATTCTAAATCTGTATATAATATTTTATAATTCCAGTTAGGATGTGCATTTTTTAATGTAGTTATCATTTCTTTAATTTGTGGATATTGACTAGAATCTATTGAATTAACATCTGTTGTAACTGTTTGTGTTATTGCAAATGATTTATTACTCCAAACAAAACTTACTATTATATATGTTATAAATAATATTAAAATTAATAATATTTTTCTTATATGTATCTTCATTATATTCACCTCTTTTGTTTTTCCACACTTCTTCGACACTAGTATATCATTATTCTTCTTTTTAAGTCAACATTGGACAGCATTTTTTTTATTACATTTTTATTACTATTGTGTTACAATAAATAAAAAAGCCCAGCTTTAAAAACTGGACTTTGGCATTTAGCCATTAGAGGCATATTTATTCCTCATTTTAAGAAAGTTACTTTCCTCGAAATAATGTCAAAGTGTTTTCCCTCTACATAATATAGCCGAATGTTTTTTCCACCATTTCCAATTATATAGAGTTTGCAATAGGCATTTGGAGTTTTAACATAAAAATTTCCTACAAGTTCATTCTTTTTCATTATTTTAATTAAATCAAGCATTTCTGCTTTTTCCATATTTCCCATATCTTTTAGTTTTTTCCAACCAGGTATGGGTTCTTTTTCAAATGGTTCAATTTCATAATGATTTTTCTCATTCCCGTATTCCCATTTTGCTCTAAGTCTCTTAAAATCTTCTTTAAAAAATTTCAATACTGGTATTAAAACAATAAAACATGCTAAACACAATGCACAGAGTAAAATAATAATATTGCGATCCATGTTGTCCTCCTTATTTATTATTATAACTTTCTTCTACCTCCACACATTATATATGATACCATTTTTGGTGCATTTTGTCAATTATGTTTACTATTTCACCTGTTTATGATATAATTTTACACGAAAGGAATAAATTATGATTGAATTACTTTCACCTGTTGGTGATTTTGAATGTTTAAAAGCAGCTGTACAAAATGGTGCTGATGCTGTATATTTTGGTGCGAACTCTTTTAGTGCAAGAGCTTTTGCATCTAATTTTGATGACACCACTTTGGAAAAAGCAATTAATTATGCTAAAATTCGTGGTGTAAAAACAAACCTTACTTTAAATACTTTAATTAAAAATAGCGAATTTGCAGATGCTGTTGAACTTGCTAAAAAAGCATATAGTTATGGAATTGATGCAATTATAGTACAAGATTTAGGATTCGCACGCTATCTGATAAAAAACTTTCCAAATCTTCATGTTCATGGTAGTACACAAATGTCTGTGCATAATCTTGAAGGTGTTTTAAAACTAAAAGATTTAGGTTTCTCACGCGTTGTTCTTTCTCGTGAATTGAATATAAAAGAAATTGAAAATATTTGTAAAAATAGCAATATAGAAATAGAAGTTTTTGTACATGGTGCTCTATGTATATCATATTCAGGTCAATGCTTATTTTCTAGTATGATTGGTGGTCGTTCTGGTAATCGTGGAAAATGTGCACAACCATGTAGGCTAAAATATGAATTATTAGAAAATAATTTATCAATAGACAAAGGGTATCTTTTGAGTACAAAAGATCTTTGTGGACTAGAAAATTTACCACAACTTGTCAAAGCAGGCGTTTCTTGTTTAAAAATTGAAGGTAGAATGAAAACTCCTGAATATGTTGCAGTTGTAACTAGAATTTATAGAAAATATTTAGATATTTTGTCAAGTGGAAAAGAATTTAATATTGAAGAACAAGATAAAAATGACTTATTACAGGTTTTTAATCGTGGTGGTTTTTCTCATGGGCATTTAGATTTAGATGGTAACCACGAATTAATTTATAAACAGAAGCCAAATAATATGGGAATTTCCCTTGGTACTATTTCTCATTTTAATAATAAAAATGGACATATCTCTTTTATTTCTAAGGATACATTAAATATTGGAGATAAAGTAAGTTTAGAAAATAAAAAACATGAAACTGCAACATATACAATATCAGAGCTTATGAAAAATAATCAAAACATAAAATGTGCTGTAAAAGGTGATAATATTACAATCGGAAGAATGAAAGGTGATATATCTGTTGGAGATAAAATTTATAAAGTTTCTAACAAATTTCTTACTTCTTCTGCTCTTATGACTCTTAATAAAGAAAATCGTAAAGTACAATTAAATTGTAATATTTCTATAAGAAAAAATTCACCTATATCTATTAGTTTATATGATGATAATAATATTAAAATTAATATGACATCAGATATCATTCCTATAGATGCAATTAACTCACCTATTACAAAAGAAAGAATAATAAGTCAATCTTCTAAAACCAATGATACACCTTATGAATTTAAAAACTTCAAAATTGATTTAGATGATAACTTATATATTCCTAGTATTAGTAAATTAAATGATTTAAGAAGACAAATTTTATCTAAATACGAAGAAACTCTTATAAGTTCCTTTAAAAGAACTTGTAATAGTGTTACAAAATTTAGTTATAATACTTGTAATACTCCTATAATTGATAAACAAATTTCTTTACTACTAAATATTTTAAATACAGATTTCAATTATGATAAGTTAGAAAATATAAATAAATTATACATTCCTTTTAAATATTTTATTTTAAAAGATTATTTTCCAACTTTAAAACAAATTACTGAAAAGTTTAACACTTATATTTATCTTCCAACAATTATTAGAAATAATTATCATAAACTAATTAACAATAATCTTCCAGAAATACTAGAAAAATATAATATTAAAGGGTTTGTCATTTCTAATATTGGTAATTTAGAATTATTAAAAAACTATTCTAATAAATATGAGTTTATTTGTAATTATACTTTTAATATTTTTAATGATTTAACAATAAATGAATTAAATGTAGATACAATAACACTATCTCCTGAACTTAATGATTTTGATATTAAGTCAATCAATGGAAATAGTAAAAAAGAATTAATTGTTTATGGTAGAACTCCATTAATGAATTCTAATTATTGTTTGCTTGGTACTTCTAATAAATGTTACAATTCTTGCAAGCATAAATGTAATTCTTCCAACAAATACTTTTTAAAAGATAGATTAGGACTTTTATTTAGAATTTTACCAGACAATATTGAAACAGTAACAACTATTTTTAATAGTAAAATAACATCAATATCTCCTAAAGAAATTCCAGTTGATTCTGTAAGAATTGATATTTTAGATGAAACTATTGATGAAATAAATAATATAATTAAAATTGTAAAATCAGGAAATAGATTTGAAGGAACTGAATATACAAATGGCAACTTTAATAGAGAAATTTAGCATATTCTTGCTTTTTTGACAATTTTATAGTATAATGTTTACATTAACAATATAAGGAGGATTCTTTTATGGATGCGTACGTCAAAGTAATAGCAACTAAAGACGGCTTTAGGTTAAAAAACACCGAATCTGGTGCAATCTCAACCGTAGCCACATCTACCTTAATCAGTCCACGGTTTGCTGATACTTCTGAAATAAGGAAACATTTAGCAGGAGTGTTCAGTACCAGAGTAGATCATTTGCAGGTATCTCTTTATTGCAATGAAAAGATACGGTTAATTGCAAAATTGAATTACATTAACGATCTCTGGGACGAAAAATTTATTGACGATTAAGGTGTATCCTTCGCAGAAGGTCCATTAGGACCTTCTTTTATATTATTATTTTTAAAATAATTAAGAAAATAGCACCTGGTATTCCTAAAATTCCGTATTAAAATAGATGTATATACATTTAATCCTATATGAAATTCCCACATAGCTCCTAACAAGTTTATTACATAAATTAATAATCCTCCTAATATAGAATTAAATACTAATTTTAATATCCACTTTATTGGAACTATAAATATTTTTCCTATTATGAATAACATACATATACAAGATACAAATATTAATAAATTTATATTCATGTAACACCTCAATATAATAATTTACTATATTTGTATGTTTCTATTTGGACAAATATTCTATACTGCCATATTATTTTTTCTAAATAATCTATATTCTAATTCATTTACTCTATCTAGCACTATTCCATTTCTTTTGGCTAATTTTATTAAATAATCCAATTTTGATTGATTTGCTTTAATTTGATAAGTATAATAGTCTATTAACTCTTCTTCTGCAAATTCAAAATTGGATATAGCTACTTTTAATTTTTCTCTTGTATCAATAATTGTTTGCATTAATTCAATTTTAATTTCCTCTTCGGTTTTTCCTTTTACCATTTTTTCCATAAAATATTCTTCTTGCATATTTTCTCCTTTTAACATAATTTGCTATTATTTTATGCAAGAATATCTATTTTTATCCATATAATAATACGAAAATCAAAATTCCTATAGATTGAATTATAAACAAATTTAATATATTAGACATTAATAAATTATTTGTTGCTTCAATTACTCCTAGCAAATTATTTTCTGTTTTCTTATAATGTTTTTGTGATTCAAAAAAAGTTATTAATTCTGGTAAACTTGTAACAATCCCTAATGCAACTCCTATTACTATTTCTGGAATATTAAATCTATTGCAAAGATTTTGTAGTGTACTACCTAATAAATTTCCTATAAAAAATAATATTACTCCTACTATAATTAAAATTACTATGTTTTTTGTAGCTTTTCTTTTATTTCCTCTTTCCCATTTATTTAGTGTACTTTCCCTCTTTTTATCTTCTACTTTTAAATATAATTTATGTGCATTATCATTTATCTTCTTAAACCCAAAATATAACAAAACAAGAATCGGAACCATTGAAATTTTTAATTCACTTTTTATTAATATAAATATTACAGGAAGAATTATAGTAAATATTACTAAAATGATGTCTACCTTTATTGCCTTATTCCTCAATATTTTCTTATTTTTATTTAATATGATAGATACATAATATTGAATAAAATTTATAATATTTGAACTTAAGACATTATAAATACTAGCACTAATAAGTCCATTAAAGCTAGATACTCCAATTGTTAATAATTCTGGTATAGATGTTGCTATCCCTGCTACATTACCAATTGTCTTAGGTTTCAAACTTAAATTTTCTGCTAAATTTCTTAAAGTTTTTACAAGAATTTTTTCAGAAATTAGTACTATTAATCCTGAAAAAAATATAAATTGAATTATTTCAAATAATAGTTCCATAAAATCTCCTCTATAATATATTATTTGCAAAATATACGAATTTTATTGCTCTTTCTCGATTTTTATTGTATAATGTTACTATTAAATTATAAAGAGAGGTATAAACATGATAGATATAAAATTAATTAGAGAAAATCCATATATGGTTAAAGAAAACATTAAGAAAAAATTTCAAGATCATAAACTTGCATTAGTTGATGAAATTCTTGAATTAGATAGAAAAAATAGAGAAGCAAAATTAAATGGTGATAATTTAAGAGCAGAAAGAAAAAAATTAAGTGAACAAGTTGGAAAATTAATGAAATCTAATCAAAAAGAAGAAGCTGATGTAATTAGACAAGAAGTTAATAAACTTAATGATGCACTTGCAGAAAATGAGGCTTTAGAAGAACAGTATTCAGAAGAAATTAAAGAAAAAATGTATAAAATACCTAATATTCTTGATGCTTCAGTTCCTATTGGTAAAGATGATTCTGAAAATGTTGAAGTTCAAAAATTTGGTGAACCTTTTGTTCCTAATTATGAAATACCTCACCATGCAGATATTATTGATAAATTTAATGGTTTAGATAAAGAAAGTGCTGGCAGAACTAGCGGTGTAGGATTTTACTACCTAATAGGAGATATTGCAAGACTTCATGAAGCAATGCTTGCTTATGCACGTGATTATATGATTGATAATGGATTTACTTATTGTATTCCCCCATTTATGATTAGAAGTAATGTTGTAAATGGTGTAATGTCTTTTGATGAAATGGAAGCAATGATGTATAAAATTGAAGGTGAAGATTTATATTTAATTGGTACATCTGAACATAGTATGATTGGGAAATTTAAAGATCAAATTGTGTCTGAATCACAATTGCCAATAACACTAACTTCATATTCACCATGTTTTAGAAAAGAAATTGGTTCACATGGTCTTGAAGAAAGAGGTTTATATAGAGTTCATCAATTTGAAAAACAAGAAATGATTGTACTATGCAAGCCTGAAGATTCTATGGAATGGTATAATAAGATGTTTCATTTATCTATAGATTTATTTAGAAATCTAAATATACCTGTAAGACAACTTGATTGTTGCAGTGGTGATATGGCTGATTTAAAAGTAAAATCATGTGATATAGAGGCTTGGAGTCCTAGACAAAAGAAGTATTTTGAAGTTTGCTCATGTTCTACATTAGGTGATGCACAAGCAAGAAGATTAGGTATAAGATATAAATCTAAAGATGGCAATAAATTTGTTCATACTTTAAATAATACCGTTTTAGCTACACCAAGAGCTTTAATCGCATTACTTGAATGTAATTATAATGAAGATGGAAGTATTAATATTCCTAAAGTTTTACAACCTTATATGGGTGGTAAAGATAGAATTACTCCTAATAATTGACATTTTATGTTAATTATGTTATAATTATTGTCATAATATTATTTAGGAGGACAACTATATGTTGCGGAAACTAAACAAAAATTACACTGTAACTATTCCACATAGACTCCTTTATGAAATTGATTGGAGGCCTTATGATTTATTGGAAATCACTTTGAACTATGGCAATATTTGTTTAAGAAAATTAGATCCTTCTCATTATCAGTTAATGGAAAAAGTTGGTATTATGCGAAAACTGGATAATGTTAAGAAAATTTCTATTCCTATAGAATTTCTTCATTTCTTAAACATCCCTGTCGGAACAATGTTTGATTTAACAGTTGATTTAAACCGCTCCATTATTTTTAAAGTTGTCGAACAATAATACAAAACGAGAGTTTAATACTCTCGTGTTATTATTTATTTTATAATCGGAGGTTTATATATGATTGTAAAAAACCCAAAATTTGAAATTTCCGCAGTTAATCCAAATCAATATCCATCAAATGGTTTACCTGAAATCGTTTTAGTTGGAAAATCTAATGTTGGAAAATCAAGTTTTATAAATACAATGCTTAATAGAAAAAAATTAGCTCGTACAAGTAGTGAACCTGGTAAAACTCGTCAGCTTAATTTTTATAATATAGATAACTTATTTTACTTTGTTGACCTACCTGGTTATGGATATAGTAAAATGTCTAAACAAGAACAAATTAAAGTTGGAGAATTTATAGAACATTACTTATCTAATCGTTCTGAAATTTGTTTGATTATTTTTTTAGTTGATATTAGACATGAACCTACTTCAAATGATTTTTTAATGTATGATTATGTTATAAAAAGTGGTCTTCCTTGTATTATATTAGCAAATAAGGCCGATAAAATTGCAAAAACTAAAGTTAATGATTGTGTAAAAAATATTCAAAAAATACTTAATCCTATTGGAGATATTACTTCTCTTCCGTTTTCTTCTGAAAGAAAGATTTATAGTGATGATGTTTGGAATATTATTGATTCATATTTAGAAAAATAAAATGACGAGCCGAAGATCCTATTTAATAGATAATCTTCGGCTCGCCTTTTTATGCAGCTAACATGTACAGCACACAACCAGCATAAAATTCACTTATCTGGCTAACACCAAATCTGCGAAACCATAAAATGTACTCGCCATCTGGTATCTGCACGCTGCAGTCAGCCGCCTCCCCCTTAAGGTTAGCTATGACGCCTATATTCCTTACAAACTGAAGCGAATCTTTGTCCACCCCATTTTTAAGGAACCGGCCTCCAAGTAGTTTCCCATTCTTCACTTGTACTTCTCTGAACATTCTTTTGTCTCCTTATTTAATTTTTTCTTTAGTTGCTTTCCCCCGTTTACAAACAGGGTTTACTACAAGTAACTATATATATTATATCATATTTAACATAAAATGTCAAAATTGATATTTATGTTTCCTGTTTTTCTATTTTCTTAGTAATTGCTTTTAATGCTTTAGGTCTTTCTAAAACTACAACATGTCCACATCCTTGGCATTTCAATTTAAAATCGACTCCTACTCTTATAATTTCCCATAATTTACTGCCACAAGGATGTGCCTTTTTAGTCTTTACTATATCTCCAATTTGGTATTGCATGTTAACCCCTACCTTCTGGTTTAAATTTTGTCATGCTTATTTTATAGCTCTTTCAAATCTTTTTATTATTCTTTCTTTACCTAAAATCTTCATTATTTCATACATGTCTGGTGTATTTGTTCTTGAAGTTAATGCAACTCTTAAAACTGTACTTACATCTCCAACATGTGCCTTATACATTCCTGGATTTTCTTTAAATACTTTTACTTCTTCTGCATATCCCATTTCTCCTGCTAAAGATTTTATTTTATTAAACCATGTTTGCTTGTCATCTTCTTCATTGTAGTATTTCTCTATATATAATCTTAAAATCTTTTCTATATCTTTTTTATCTGAAATAACTTGATACGGATAGTCTTGTTTCTTACTATAAAATTTGTCATCATACATATATTCTATATTTTCTTTAACATCTGACCATTTTGATATATCTTTTCTTGGTTTTTGATTTCCTCTTTCTATTCCAAATACCTTTAAAGCATATTCTTTGTCTTTTAACATTTCTTCTAACTCTGCATCATGTTTTTTTGCCCATTCTAAAGATTTAGCATATACTTCTTCTGCTGTCATTTTTGAAATAACTGTCTTTCCAATATCTAATAATTTTATCATATCAAATAATGCACCACTTACACTCATTTTTGATAATTGAAATTCAAATTCATCCATTGGTTTATTTGGGTTTGCTCTTCTCCAATTTTCAAATGTAGAGTTTGCAATATTTAATAAGTATTCTTTAACAGCTAATGCAGGTATTCCTTCTTCTTCATAATATGATACAGCCGCTTCTGGATCTTTTCTTTTACTTAATTTTCGTTTGTTTCCATTATCATTCTTCATTATTGGTGATATATGTGCATATTTTGGTGTTTTAAAACCTAACTCATGAAATAATTGTAAATGTAATGGTACTGATGACAACCATTCATCACTTCTTATTACATGTGTTGTTCTCATTAAATGATCATCAACAGCATGTGCAAAATGATATGTTGGTAATCCATCTGCTTTTATTATTACTATATCTAAATCATTTTCTGGAAAATCTACATTTCCTTTAATAACATCTTTATGTTTTATTTTTCTATCTTCTCTTCCTGGAGATTTAAACCTTATTATATAGTTTTCACCATTTTTTATTTTTTGTATCATTTCTTCTACTGTATAATTTCTACATTTTGCCCATACTCCATAATATCCTGGTCTTATTTTAGCTGCTTCTTGTTTTGCTCTTATTTCTTCTCCTTCTTCAGGTGTGCAGAAACAAGGATAAGCCTTTCCTTGCTCAATTAGATATTTTGCATATGCTTGATATATCTCTTTTCTTAAGCTCTGTTTATAAGGTCCATAATTTCCTATTTCTTGAGAATCTGTAATCATCCCTTCATCTGGTGCCATATCAAAATCTTTTAATGATGTTACTATATCTGTAACACCATTTTCTATTTCTCTTTTTTGATCTGTATCCTCAACTCTTAAGAAAAATACTCCTCCTGTTTTTTTTGCTACTTGTTTTGCAACTAAGGCTTGATATAAACCACCTATATGCATAAAACCAGTAGGACTAGGAGCAAACCTTGTTACAATTGCTCCTTCTGGTAAATTTCTTTCTGGATATTTTTCCTCATAATATGATATGTCTTTCGCATTAGGAAAGATTAAATTTGCTAAATCTTTATAGTCCATTTTATACCTCCATTATTATTGGAATTATCATTGGATTTCTTTTAGTTTTTATAAATATATAATCTCTTAAATTATCTTTTACCGCAGATTTTATAGTTGCCCAATCACGAATTCCTCTTTCTTCACATTTTGATATTTCATGTTTTACAACACTCTTTACATCATCCATTAAGTTTTCAGACTCTCTAACATATACAAATCCTCTTGATATTACATCTGGTCCTGCTACTACTCCTCCAGTTTGTGAGTCCATTGTTAATACTACTATTATTAGGCCATCTTGTGCTAAATGTTGTCTATCTCTTAATACAATATTTCCAACATCTCCTACACCTAAACCATCTACTAAAATTCTACCACTTGGAACTGATCCTGTAATTTGTGCTTCATTTTCTCCTATTTCTAATATTCTACCATTTGTTAGCATAAATATATTTTCTTTATCTATTCCCATTAACATAGCAGTTTCTTGATGTGCTCTTAATTGCCTATATTCGCCATGTACAGGTATAAAATATTTTGGTTTTGTTAAAGCTAATATTAATTTTTGTTCTTCTTGACATGCATGTCCAGATACATGTATATCTGCTAATGCACTATAAACAACTTCTGCTCCTAATTGCATTAAATCATCTATTACTTTTGATACATATTTTTCATTTCCTGGTATTGGTGTTGCAGATATTATTATTAAGTCATTTGGAGTTATTTTTACTTTTCTATGATCTCCTGCTGCCATTCTTGTTAATGCTGACATTGGTTCTCCTTGGCTTCCTGTTGTTATAATTACAAGTTGTTCATCTGTATAACTACTTATCATATCAATATCTATAAATATATTTTCTGGACATTTTATATATCCTAATTCTATAGATGTTGTTATCATATTTATCATACTTCTACCACATATTGCAATTTTTCTTCCATATTTTACAGCTGAATTCACAATTTGTTGTATTCTGTGAACATTTGATGCAAATGTTGCTACAACTATTCTTTTAGTACAATTTAAGAATAATTTGTCAAATACTTCTCCTACTGAACTTTCAGACATTGTAAATCCTTTTCTTTCAGAGTTAGTACTATCTGACATTAATGCTAATATTCCTTGTTGTCCTAATTGTGCAATTCTATTAAAATCCATTAATTGTCCATCTATTGGTGTATAATCTACCTTAAAATCTCCTGTATGCAATATAGTTCCTACTGGAGTTGTTATTGCTAACATTACTGAATCTGGGATACTATGTGAACTTCTAATAAATTCTATTTTAAATTTATTTCCTAGTTTTATTGTATCTCCTTGATTTACTACATGCATTTTTGTACTTCTTAAAATTTTGTGTTCTTCTAATTTATTATTTATTAATCCTGCTGATAATCTTGTTGCATATATTGGAATATTTAATTGTTTTAAAAAATATGGTATTC
Source organism: uncultured Clostridia bacterium (assembly GCA_947630445.1). Classification (GTDB taxonomy): domain Bacteria; phylum Bacillota; class Clostridia; order TANB77; family CAG-508; genus CAG-269. Next base: position 14,800 of record CANRHQ010000028.1, read on the forward strand.
CTCCTATATGATCTTCGTGTCCATGTGTTATTATTAATCCTTTTACTTTTTCTTGATTTTTTAATAAATATGTTATATCTGGTATTACTAAGTCTACACCTAGCATATCATCTTCTGGGAATGATATTCCACAATCTACTACGATTATTTCATCTTCATATTCAAATGCTGTAATATTTTTTCCTATCTCATGTAATCCACCTAATGGAATTATTTTTATATTTGATTTTTTAAATATGCTTTCTTTTTGCGTATTTTTTTGATAACTCCTTTTTTGTGTTTTGTTTTCTCTATTTCCTTTCTTTCTTGAATTTACTCTCTTTGTTCCTTTTACTTCTCCTAGAACATTGTTTTCATCTGTCATTTTTGTATAGTTCTCTCCTCTCAATTTTGTTCAATTTCATTTTATGCTCATACACACAAAGTAAAGCCTAACAAACATGAATTTACCGGTCATTTCATGTTTTTAAACTTTTATAATTTTTTCCGTTCTTTACCTTGTTATTATTCGCTCAGTATTTCTCTTTAATACATTAAAATAAAATCTCTTTTTTTGCCCTCTTGGCAACCTGTTTTATATTATAACATAATAATTATTAAAAGTCAATTTTTTGAATTTTGCCTAAAATATGGAACCCGTGTAGGTTTAATCCTTACACGGGCTCTTATTTACTTAGATAATTTTTTTAAAATATCTGGGAAACATTGTATATATATTCTATCTGCACCTACTAAATCAACTGGTCTTCCATACATTTCACTCATTTTTCTTGCATTTTCTGCAAATTCTTCTGCATCTGATAGACATGGATTTAATTTTGCCATTGCATGTTGTTGTGATTTTGTTACTCCTTTTTTATAATATATTGTTGCTTCTTCAAAACTTACTCTTCTATATCCTTCTGTTCTCCAAAATACATTCCACATTCTTGCATAACTTCTCATGAAACTTGCAACTTCTTCATCATTTGTTGTTAATTTTTCTACTTCTTTTATTAATTCAGGTGTTATTTCATTTTTAAATAAGTCTATTCCTTTAGCATATAAACAGTATTTCATATGAATAGCTGCTGAAATTGAATATTTTCTTGTTTTTTCTCTGTTGTTATATGTATCTATATCTTTTTGTTGTTCTTTTTTGCTTTTATGCAAAACATTTACATTTGCTAAATGGCATAATAACGCAAAGTCCTCTAATTTTGAATTTAATATTGAAACTTCTTTAAATATTTGCTCAGTTGTTCCAAAAGAATGTATTTCATAATATATTTTTGGATTTTTTTCAGCAGTTCTTACATAGTTCTTTTCACTTATTCCTAAATCATCTATTCCTTTTATTTCATCATTTAACCATATATTTATTGCTGGTTTATTTGAATAACTTTCTTTATCAGCATATAAATAATATTCTCTTAAAAAGATACCTGTTTCTATATTTAGCTCGTCTTCTTTCATAGCTAATATTATATAATTTACATCTTGACATTCTTCATTTAATACTTTATCAAATTCTTCTGTTTGTAAATCTGCATTATGAAAGATTACTTTATATTTTTCTTCTTTAATTCCTGGACATTGATGATAAAACATTGTTTTTATATGATTTGCATTTTCTCCTACTACATGTATCTCTAAATCATATTCATCTAATTGCATACTCCACAATATTATTTTTATTATTTCTATTGTTCTGTTTTCTTCTCCTGCAACTAAAATTGATATTTTTTTGTTTTTTGTCCATTTCAGAATTGGTCTATCACTTAATAAATTATACATTGCATAATTATCTCTATTTACTAATGCTACTCTCATTCTCCTATTTACTGAATCTAGTAATAGTTCCGCTTCTTTTCTTGTTGAAAATACTGTTACTTTTACATTTTCACAATCTTGATATTTTTCTATTAATTTTATACCATTATCAATATTTTTTATTTCGTTTTCAGAAATTTCATAGAAAAATGTTCTTTTATTTTTTACATTTATCTCATTTTCTGATTCTTTTATAGTAATTGCTCCAATTGCTCTAATTCTTTCTTTTAGACTTTCTTTTACTTCATTTTCTTTGTCATTGCAAAAAAGTATTGTAGTTTTAGGATTATTTATACTTTCTGCTAATGTTACAGATTCTTTTGTTATACTTGAAAATATATGTATTTCTTTTTTTAATGGATCATAAAATGATAGTTTATACATAATTTTATGTAAGAAGTTTTCTAGCAAACTTAAAATTACACCTGTTGTTAATACTGGTGCTAACAAGAAACTTACATATATTATTAACATATATAAACTTGAAAAGTTATCTAATAATTCTTGTCCTTGTACTAAACTAAAATCTTGTCCAACATATATACATTGTATTGAATACAATATTGAAAATATAATTCTTTGTATTGTAGTTTCTCCCATTTCTTTTGACAATGGATAAACTAATATTGCTATACTAAAAAATAATCCTGTTAATAATATAGTAATTTTTCCTAGACTTCCACTATTTTTATTTTTATATGCTAATACTATACATATAATTAATATTATTATTGCTATAATTAGATTAATTTCCATACTTATTCTCCTTCACAATATGGTTTAAATTCAAAGTCTAACCCTACATACTTATGATGTTTTATGTTTAAGTATTTTTCTATATCATTTGCTGCTGATTGAGAAATTTCACTTATTCTATATATTCCGTTTTCTGTATTAGTAATAGGATTAATATATCTCTTTTTAAATTTTTTACATATACAATATTTATCTTCAGCTGGTATATCACTATTATATACATAAGTTGCATTTTGAAATTTCTTAAAATTATCACTTATGTAGTTGTCTTTACAATTTTGGATTTTTTCAATAATTTCTTTTTCTGATAAGTTATATAAATCATCTATTGTTAAGTAATTTTTTTGTTTCATACATTTTACTATATCTGCTAAAAATTGTAATGTTACTACATCTTTGTCACTTATCCATTCTGGCCATATTTTAGATATTATATTTATATACTTCTCACATATTTTACTATCTTTAAAGCCTAATTCGCTAATTCCCTGTTCATTTTTTAGTATTTTAATATCATTATATATTTCTCTTATAGTGTCTAAATCCCAAATTCTATAAAAACTCAATCCTCCCGAAAAAGTATATTCAAATCTATCTGCACTTAATTGTGGTGTATCATTGTCTACAATTGGATATATATGACAGTTTGATACTTCTTCCAGTTTTATATTGTCTCTATCTAATAATTTCATTATTTCTTTTGATTTTTTTATTATTTGTTCTGTTTTTATTTCTGTTGATTCTTGATGTTCTGCATCTCCATTCATAAAATCTATTGCATGTTTAAATGTTGGTGTTGCTATATCATGAAATAGTCCTGCTAATGTTTGTTTTTTGTCTTTTGTAAAATGCCATGTTATTAGTGCAACTCCTACACTATGATCTAAATTTGAATACCAATATTTTAAATTAAATAATTTGGTATAATTTGTGCCACAATTCATTGATATTTTTCCTATTCTTTGCATTTCTGGAGTCTCTATGTAATCTAATAACCATTCTGGAAATTCGGGTGATAATATTTTAAAATATTCTTTTACTTCTTCGTTTAGGTTTGTTAAATAATTACCCAATGTTTTTCTCCTTTTATTGTAGTCTTTAAATTATTATATCAAAAAATTTGATATTTTCAACTTTTACAAGTTATTTTTCCGTTTCCTTTAAACTTTTCTTATTTTCTTTTTCTAATTGCTTTAAACTCTTTTTAGGTGTAGGCAAATCTTCTGGCATAGTTCCACCAGCTTCTTTTATTGCTTTTCTTACAATTTTTCCAATTTTATTATGAGTTCTACAGGCTTCTGTTTCCCCTTGAATATTATCTCTCTTTAACTTATCCTCAGTTTGTGCAATCCTAAATAGATTATTTGCAAGTTCAATACTTCCCATATTGTCTAAAATATCTTCTCTATATCTTAATCCTTT
>CANRHQ010000029.1 GCA_947630445.1 uncultured Clostridia bacterium
GGTATATCTTTATATACATAGTGTTCTTCTTTATATGGACTATCTTCTACTACTATTGTAAATTTACTGTCATCTTCTTCTATTCTATATTTTCCTTCTCCTAGATTTTCATCTAGCTCTTTTTCTAGATTTTCTCTTTTTATTATTCCTTTTTTGTCCTCAGCTGTTGCATTTACCTCTGCTTCTTTTATTTTTTCCTCTTCTTCTTTATATACGGACATTTTTTTGGCTTCTTTTGATTGATCTATTATTCCATTTTCTCCTGTTAATGTACCTACACTTATTCCTGCTAATATTATTAGCACTACTACTGTTATTACTACTGCTATTAATGTTATTCCTTTGTTTCTTTCCATATTCATTCCTCCTTTGCTTATCCTTAATTTATTTAATTAAAGATTTTTTATTTTTTTTTGAGGTTTTTATTTATTACTTTTAGCCTGTTTTTTGTTATATTGAAATATTAATTTTACTTTTTGTAAATATCTTGTATTTATTGTCAAAATGTAGTATAATTAATTTATGGATATCTTTAATTAAATAAATTAAAGATAAAATTTAATATAAAAAAAGTAAGCACTTACTTTATATTAGTGTTTACTTTCATTTTTTCCATTTTAGAAAATCTTTTACATTATTCCCATTTTTTTAGCAAATCTTTTTCCCTTTTTTGCCATCTTTTTAGTATTCATATTACCATCAGACCACATCATCATAACTCCAGTAGTTATTAATCCTCCTATAACTAAACCTTTAACAAATTTCATAAAAATCATCCCTTTCCAAATATTTTTATTTCTTAACTAAATTTAGTATATCTTTTTTTCCGTTGTTTATACTCTTTAAATAAGGTATATATTTCATGAATAGTAATAATTGCCAAAAAAATTCCAAATAATTTTCTAAGTTTAAATACATCTGTTCTTACTGCAATTTTTGCTCCAATTAAAGCCCCTATAATTCCACACATTGAAATAAATAATGCTAATTTTGTATCAACATTTTTGTTTTTGTAATTTACTATTATTGCTGATATTGCTGTCGGGATAAAAAATATTAAGTTAGTTGCTTGAGCAGAATGTTGTTCTAAACCTGTAAATGTTGTTAATAAAAATATTAATATTGTTCCTCCACCCATACCAATACCACTGAATATCCCAGAAAAAGCACCTATAATTATTTGAATCATTTCTTCTCCTTTACTTAAATAACATATTATAAGAAACATATATTAAAAAAATTATAAAAACTATTTTTAAAATATAATCAGGTACTTTCTTTAGTATTTTTGCACCTGTATATCCTCCAATAATTCCTCCTATTGCACACAATACTCCAATCTTCCAATTTATATAATTATATTGATAATAAAAAAAGCTACTAGCAATTACCATTGCTAACATACAACACAATGATGTTCCCCTCGCTTTTTTTGGTTCTACTTTCAATAAGTATATAAAAGATGGAACAAGTATCATTCCTCCACCTGTTCCAAATAAACCACATATTATTCCTGCTAACATTCCTATCAATATTTTCTTTATCATACTACCTCATCTTTCTAATTTTTGATGATGACTTTCCTAGAATATAAAAAATGGAAAGAGTTTTCTCTTACCATTTTCTCCAATTTTTTATTTTATATTCTCATCTTTTATATAATATTTCGTTCCAAGCATTTTATCTGGTAAATATTGTTGTTCTACATAATGTCCAGGAAAATCATGTGGATACAAATATCCTTCACTATATCCTAATTCTTTCATTTTTTCTATTGGTGCATTTCTTATGTGCATTGGAATTTCTCCAGTATCTTTATTTGCCACATCATCTAATGCTCTATCTATTCCTAAATATGTTGCATTTGATTTTTTACAATTTGCTACATATACTGCTGCTTCTGCTAGTATTATCCTTGCTTCTGGCATACCAATCATATGAACCGCTTGCATGGCAGATGTAGCTATAACTAGTGCTTGTGGATCTGCCAAACCAACATCTTCTGAAGCACAAATTACAATTCTTCTTGCCAAAAAAACTGGATCTTCTCCTCCATTTAAAGCTCTTGCTAAATAAAATAATACTGCATCTGGATCAGAACCTCTCATTGATTTTATAAAAGCACTTATATTATCATAATGCGTATCTCCATTTTTATCAAATATTGCTTTTCTATTTTGAATGCTATTTTTTATTACTTCATCTGTTATATGTATATATCCATCTTCTGCCATATTCGTTGTTAATACTGCAACTTCTATACCATTTAGTGCTGTTCTTACATCTCCATTTGCTATATCTGCAATTTTTCTTAAAGTACTATCTTCTATTTTTATATTATATTCTCCAAGTCCTTCTTTACTTGTAATTGCTCTTTTTAAAATATTATAGATATTTTGTTCTGTTAATGGATTTAATTTTATTACCATTGATCTTGATATTAACGCTTTATTAACTTCAAAATATGGGTTTTCTGTAGTTGCACCTATTAATATTATTGTTCCATTTTCTACAAATGGCAATAAAGCATCTTGTTGTAATTTATTAAATCTATGTATTTCATCTATAAATAATATACTTTTTCCAGCTGGATTAAGCATAAAATTTTGTGTTTCTTCAACAATTCTTTTTATGTCAGCAACTCCTGATGTTACTGCATTAATTTTATAAAATTTATATTTTGTTGTTTCACTTATTACTTTTGCAAGAGATGTTTTTCCACAACCAGGTGGGCCAAATAGTATTATACTCGATAATCTATCTGCCTTTATTGTTCTATATAATATTTTACCAGGTGCTATTACATGTTCTTGACCTTCATATTCTTCTAATGTTTTTGGTCGCATTCTATATGCTAGTGGTTCTGCTTGATTCATAGTTTTCTCCTTTTTTCTGATTATATTCCCATACAAAAAAATTGTCAAGTTGTTTTCGAACATTTTTTTGTGTTTTCTATTGACAATTTTTGTTTTTAATTTTATAATCAAAAAATGAAAGGAGATTAATATGTTTGCATATATAAAAGGTTCATTAGAAATGAAAAGTAAAAATTTTATAGTTATTGATGTTGGTGGATTAGGATATAAAATATTTATGTCTGAACCAGCTATTAATACTATTGGAAATATAGGAGAAATAATTAAAGTTCATACTTACTACAGAGTTAGAGAAGATGATGTAAGTATTTTCGGTTTCAAAACTCAAGAAGAACTTAGAATGTTTGAACTTCTTTTATCAGTAAGTGGTGTTGGAGCAAAATCTGCATTAGTAATGCTTTCTTGTATAGAACCTTCTGATTTTGCTATTGCTGTAATTTCTAATAATGTAAAAGTTCTTACACAAATTCCTGGTATTGGTACAAAATCTGCTCAAAGAATTATTCTAGAATTAAAAGATAAACTAAAAGCTGAACAGACTGAAAGTGAACAAGATCAATCTAAAGTTAAAAATATAAAAACTAATGAGAATATAAATGAAGCAATTTCTGGTCTTATGGTTCTTGGATATACTAAAAAGGACATTGAAAAGGCTTTTGAACATCTTGATGTTGATAATTTGTCTGTAGAAGATTTAATCAAAAAAGGATTAATTTTATTAGCAAAAATATAATAAATAAGTGCATCCAAATTTTTTAAGATGCACTTTAATATTTATTTTTATCTTATATAATTTTTGTCCTCTGAATAAGGAATGTCTTCCTTTGTAAATTCCCATGGTTTATCTGAAACTAATTTTCTCCATAAAGTCGCATATGGTTCTAAAGTAAATTCTTCTTTTAAAGAACTCAAATCTATTTTTGGTAATAATTCTAATGGATTTATTGTATATGCTAAACCTGTTTCTTCTGTATTTTCTTTTCTAATTTCTAAATGCAAATGAGGTACTCTTGATCCTCCACTTGAACCAGTCTTTCCAATTATAGTTTCAGTATTTACTATGTCTCCTGGTTTTACTAAGATTTCTCTTAAATGTCCATATACTACTCTTCTTCCATCATCATTTAAAATTTCAACTTTATTTCCATATCCATCATTAAATGCATCAAAGCCTTCTGTTGTAGTTCCATCAAATTCTGCTAGTAATACTCTTCCTGAAGCTATTGGATGTACTTCTGTTCCAATGTCTGCTGTTATATCAAACCCAGAATGAGCCCTTTCTTTAAATAATACATAGTGATTTTTTCTAATCCCATATTTGTCATGTTCAGCTACCTTATATTTTGGTTTAATAGGCCATATATAATTACTCTCCATAACTATCTCCTCCTATTTCTTTATCTAACTGTTTCATTGCTATATTTAATTTTTGTATTTTTTGCAATTTACTTTCTATAAATTTTAAATTAATTCCATTAAATTTTTTGTCTGTTGCTCTCGCTCTTGTTAATCTATTATATTCTTTTTCTTCATATTGCAATTGCTCTTTTAAAACTTTCCTTTTAGTAACTTCAGATATACGTTTTTGCATTGGATTATATCCATATAAAACTGCCAATCTATCTGAAATTGAAGTTAAATATTCCATAACTTGTTCTCTTTGTATTTTACAAATATGAACTTCTCTATCTCTTCCTTGTCTACGTTTTACATACAAACTATCTGTTAAACCAAAAAATTCAGATACATATTTTGATGACAAATTATCTCTGTGTAGTGTTGAACATAAAAATATTTCTTGATTTTGTGGATTACTAAAATATTTTTCTATATGTTTTTTTATTCCTTCATATACAATTATTCTAGCAACTCCTGCATTTCTATTACTAGGAAGAGTTATATATGTATCTAGTTCTACTGCATTTTGAGTATTTGCAGTATAATATTTAGATTTATCAAAATTTGCTTTTTCATATATTACTAATGGTCCTTGTTGTAAAATACTTTCATATTCTTGAACACTCTTATTTGTTTCTCTTATTTCTTTTCCAAATTCTTTTGCAATATCTTTTGAAGTAATCCAATAAAATTGTTCATATTTTGATTGAGTATTTTTTCCGCATGTTCTCATAATATATTCTGACATATATTTATTTATATCTTCTCTTAATTTACTTTTTTCATGAAATCCATTTTCTTTTATTTCTTTTTCTAAAAATTGTTGTATATCTCTTACTTTAGAATTTTCTTGTAAAATTTTGCTTTTTGCATATTCAAATGCTTCTAATTTTATTTTATATATTTCTAATAAATCTTTTTTATAAGCATTTTCATCTACATATTGGGATTTAACATATTGCTTATAGTCTTCTCCATATTTAAAATATTTTGTTATATCATTATATGTAAATGCTTTTTGCCCTTGAGTTACATAAGTAGCAGCCTCTACTTTCCCATTTTCATCTGTTGCTACAATTACTGTATTTTCTTCTGAATGTATATATTCAGATATATCTTCTTTACCTGTTGCAAATAATTGTCCTTCTCTTCCTTCTTCTTTCATTGAGGCTAATACTATTTCTTCTAAATTCGCAATTTGATCTAAATATTGCGGTTCATTTTCTTTTGTAAGTTCTAATACTTTTATCATGTCTTCACCCTCTTTAGGTATTATTATGCAGGAAAATATAGTTATATTCTACCTCATAAACTTAGTATCTTTCCCACAAAATGTACTATTGCGGTTGATTCTTTATTTGCTATTTCTTTTCCTAATGCCTTTCCTCCTACTGTTAATGATGCTACAACTGCACTAATTATAAATTGCAAATTAGATCCTGACTTTTCCATTATTTTTGCGGATATCATTGCACTTATTGCACCACTTAATACGCCACATATGTCTCCTATTACATCTGCACATATATTGGCAACTTTTGCAGAATTCTTTATTAACTTTATAGATGTTTTTGCACCATTTACTTTTTTGGTTGCTTTTGCATGAAATTCTTCTTCATTTGCTACTGTTACTGCAACACCAATAATATCAAAAATAATTCCTATTAATATAACTACTGCTAATACTATTATTGAAGATATTAAATTTAAGTTTGATACCCCATTTGTAGATATATAAGAAAAAAATATTGATAATATAAATGTTATTATAAAGACTTCTATAAACCACTTTATTTTCGAGTGATCTTTTTTATTTGAATCTTTGCTCATTAATCTCTCCTTAATAAAAAAACTAGATGGTAAAATCTAAGTAAATTTTACGGTTTAGGTCTAGTTGAATTTCTCTATTCTTTACTATACATTGCTGTATAGCTGTTTCCATTTAAAAGAACATCTACATATTTCATTAGACACTAGATCACCACTTAAATCCGTACCTTAATCCTTAGATTTATATGCTTTTATTAAAGCAAGCATTCTAGAAGTTTTCCTTAACATACTAAAATTATTGTTAGTCTTTTTTGCAAAAATAATTTCATAACGCGTTGCTAATCCCAATATTTTCACTCAAGACAGGCTACACTATATATTTTGTGTCTTGGCACTCAACATAGGTTTTACTTAAATATGTATTTAAGCCTCAGCGAAACGAGGGGTTTTGCATATGCCATTATACAATACCCTAGTTTCTTTACTCCCTATTCACACACAAAACTGGCATTTCGCGCACAAACAAGAAACTTCATCGGTATGCCCTTTAGTGGATTTTTAGCCCCACCCTCACAATAATCTGTATGACTAGAATAATGCACCATCTATAATATTATACCAAATTTATCCAAATTTTCAAATACTTTTTATATTATAATTTTCTTAATTTTGTTAAATGCCTCTTTTTATTATATATATTTTTGAATTTCTTTCCATATTTCTTCATGTATCTCTTCTATTGTTCTTATTTTACCATTCTCAACGCATTTTATTTCTTTCCAGTTATACTTACTTACTAAGTCTAATGCTGCATTATAACTATCTGTTAAATGTTGCTTATCTTTTTCATGTATATCTTTTTGTTGTGTATGTGTAAATTTGTTTTCTCTTTTTTCCATTAGTTTTATTGCATATTCTGTTGGCATATTTAAGAAAAATGTTTGTGTAGGTTCAGGTATTCCATACATATTATATTCAAAATCACATAACCAATTTAAGAATTTTTCTCTTTCTTCTTTATCTTGTATTTTTCCTGATTGATGTATCATATTACTTGTTGTATATCTGTCTGCTAAAAGAATTCCTCCATTATTATAAAATTCTTCTAAATCTTTTTTATATGTTGCATATCTGTCAGCAGCATAAAATGTTGATGCAATATATGGGCTAACACTTTTAGCATTTTCTCCAAATTCCCCTGATAAGTACATTTTTACAAGTGATGATGATGGACTGTCATAATTAGGAAAACTTGCTACTTTATATTTTATATTCTCTTTGTCTAATTTTTCTTTTAATTTATTAAATTGTGTTTGTTTTCCACTACCATCTGTTCCATCTATTACAAATAATTTTCCCATTTGTTTTCCTCCTTCGCAGTAATTATATATATTTTTTATTTTTTTGTAAATAATTATATAATTTATTTTTACACAAAAAAAGAGAACTAGATAACTTGGTTATAGCATATCTAGTTCAATAAACGGTTTTTAAAACATATAAATATATGATTTATGCTGTTATTTTAGCAGAAACATTGGAATAAGTCAATAATTTTTAATAATTTTTTTAATATTTTAATTTTATTTTCTTGAAAATAAACCTTTTACTAAATTAAATAATTTCTTTAAAAATCCTGGTTCTTTATATTCTACTAAATCTGTCGAATATTCTCCTGTTTGTTCTTGTTCATTCAATCTTTTAGCTTTTCGTTGTTCAAACACATTCGTAATATCATATTGCTCTTGCATTTCTTTTTCTACTTGTTGTAGTTCCTCTGCATCTTTTTGCTGTAATCTTTCTCTTTCTTCTGGACTTGCCAAAAAGTCCCTATACATTAATCCTAATATTGCAATAGTTTCGGTTTTTAGTTTTTGATCTTCTAATGGTTCTTCTATTTTTACTGCATAGTCTGTTGCTTTATTTTCTGAAATTATTTTTCTAAATTGTGTCGGTATTTTGACTAATAAATCTATTGGCATTATTTTTAATATTTCATCAACTTCTACAAAAGCCTCTTCATATTCTCTTTTCACTTTTCTCCTCCTATGTTATTCCATCACATATTCATTTGTTTCTATTTGTGGTTCTTTTTGAGTCTGTTGTCTAATTTCTTGTGTTATTGCTTCCCTTTCTTTAGCTTTTCCTTGCATATAATAATTTTCTAGCACTTTATCCCAATTGGTTGTTTTCTGTTTTGTTTGTGTTAATTCTGCAAGTTTTTCTCTTTTATAATATATAGCCATATCAACTAATTCTGCATTATCTTTTAACCTTTTCATTAATTCATTAGCTTGTCCTTGACAATTCATTGCTCTTTTTAATTTTCCTTCTGATAATGCTTGTTTTTCTGCATCTATTGCTCCATAATATGCCTTTAAAATTTTATCACTATCAAATTTATCATTTTGTGCTTGATTATCATTATCTAATGAAGGTATTTTACTATCATATCTATCTGTTATATCGTTAATTAATTCTGCTTTTAATTTGTGTAATCCATTTTCAGAAGCAACTTTTTCTATATGTTGATATAACTCATCATAAATTGATTTATCTGTTTCAGATATTGCAGAAAAATTAGGATAGTATTTTATTCTTATTTTTTTTATTGCATCTGCTATCTGTTTTACTTTTCTACATGCTTCTTGTCTCATAGTAGTTTCATCTATATTATCGTAATCCATATCTTATTCTCCTTTGTAGGTTTATACGATTTTATTATAACAAATCTACTATTTTTTGTAAATATGTTTTCTACTTTTTTTTACAAATTTTTTGTTTCCAATTTTTGTATAGCTGGCTCATATATGTTATTTCCTTTAAAATCAAATCTGCTTCCATGACATGGACAATCCCATGTCTTATCTAAATTATTCCATGCTAATAAACATCCTAAATGTGTACACACAGGCTTAACTGCATATATTTTTCCTGTAGAATCTTTATATATTCCTATATTTTCACCATTAATTTCTATTATGGCTCCATTATCGTTTTCTATTTTATTTATATCATCTGGTTCTATTTTTAATTTATTTAATGCTATTGAATTTACTGATTGTTTTATCATATTTTTTAATTCCCACCTATTTTTTATTGGTTTTAGTCTTGTTGCCTTAAAAATTTCTTCAAATTCATTTTCTTTTCCTATAATTTTATCTGTTACAATTTCTGCTGCTATATTTGATGAAGTCATTCCCCATTTTTTAAATCCTGTTCCTACATACATATTTTTCATTAAATTTGAAAATTCACCTATATATGGTATTTTATCTAGTCCTATACAATCTCTAGTATTCCACCTAAATAGGACTTTACAATCTGGGTATAATTCTTTTGCCTTATTCTCTAAGTTTTTATAGTTAGAGTCATCTGAAATTGCATCACCTGTTTTATGATCACTTCCTCCTATCAATAATATTTGTCTTCCATTATAATCTGCTGTTCTGAATGAATATATTGGTTCTTTTACATTTATATACATTTCTTGAGGTATTTTTTGGTTCGTTTCTATAGCAATTATATAAGATGTTGATTGATACATTTTTAAAAAATAAAAACCTGGTGTATTTAAAATTGGGTAATGTGTTGCTAACACCACATATTTAGCAACTATATTTCCTCTATCTGTATATATTATATATTTATCTTCATCATATTTTACATCTAAAACAGTTGTATAATTATATATTTTATTATTCTTTAATATTGCTTTACATAGACCTATCATATATTTACTAGGATTAAATTGTGCCTGACCCTCAAATTCAATTGCACCTTTTATTTTAAATGGTAATTCAGTTTTTGTTACAAATTTTGCATTCTTTTCTAATTTATTTACTGCTTCTACTTCTTTTTGTATTTCTATCACTTCATCTTCTTGAGTAGTATATATATATGAATTTTTTATGTTAAAATCACACTCTATATTTTCTTTATCTATTATATCCTTTATATTTTTTATTGCTTTTTCATTAGCTTTTAAGTATTTTTGTGCATAATCTTCACCAAAATCTTGTATTAAATGATTATAGAATAAACCATGTTGACTTGTTATTTTTCCAGTAGTATTGCCACTTACTTTTTCTCCTATATCTCCCTTTTCCAAAACTGTTACTTTTTTTCCTTCTTGTGATAAATAATAAGCTGTCGTTAATCCAAAAAGTCCTGCTCCAATTACACATACTTCAGTTTCTTCATTTTGATTTAATTGCTCTAATTCAATTTTTCCTTTTGTAGTTTCTATCCACAATGATTTCATATTTTCCCTCCTATTTACTATAGTGTTACCAATTTTATAATTTTTAGAATATTTTTTAAAATTTATAGAAAAATATATTATAAAGTGATATACTACAATAAAATATTTGGGAGGTAAAATAATGGAAGAAAATTTAAATGACAAACTTCTAAACAAAAAAGAAATTGGTTGGGAAAAACTTGACACTCGTGAAAAAGAATCTATATTTTCTTTTTGCAACGGATATATTAATTTCTTAAACAAAGCAAAAACTGAAAGAGAAGCTGTTGTTGTAGCAAAAAGCATAGCTGAATCAAATGGATTTAAAGATATTTCAACATATGAAACTTTAAAACCTGGAGATAAAGTTTATTTCGTAAATAGAGAAAAAAGTATGTATTTAGCCGTAATTGGTACAGAAAAATTAGAAAATGGAATACAAATTGTTGGTGCACATATTGATTCTCCAAGATTGGATTTAAAGCCAAACCCTTTATATGAAGATAGTGGTTTTGCATATTTTAAAACACATTATTATGGTGGAATCAAAAAATATCAATGGACTACTATTCCTTTAAGTTTACATGGTGTAATTGTAAAACCAAATGGTGAAAAGATTACTATAAATATTGGAGAAGATGAGAATGATCCAATTTTCACTATTTCTGATTTATTACCACATTTAGCTCAAGATCAAATGGAAAAGAAATTAAAAAATGGAATAGATGGAGAAGATTTAAATATACTACTTGGAAGTATTCCATATGACAATGAAAAAGCTAATGAGAAAATAAAACTAAATATTTTAAATATTTTGAACCAAAAATATAATATTACAGAAGCTGACTTCTTAAGTTCAGAAATAGAAGTTGTTCCTGCATTTAAAGCTCGTTCTTTAGGTTTCGACTCTAGCATGGTTGCTGGATATGGTCAAGATGATAGAATTTGTGCTTATACATCTTTATCTGCATTAATGTCATTAGAAAATGTTAAAAATACAGCTGTATGTATTCTTTCTGATAAAGAAGAAATAGGTAGTATGGGTAATACAGGAATGGAATCTCATATGTTTGATTATTTTGTTTCTGAATTATTAAATAAATGTGGTGAAAACAAACCTAATTTATTGGATAAGGTTTTCTGTTTTTCAAAAATGCTTTCAGCAGATGTTGATGCTGGATTTGATCCAATTTACGCATCAGTTTCTGATAAAACAAATTCTGCATTTTTGGGTCGTGGAATAGGTCTAAATAAATATACTGGTGCTCGTGGAAAATCTGGTGCATCAGATGCTAATGCTGAATATGTTGCTTGGATTAGAAATGTTTTAGAGAAAAATAATATTAGATATCAAATTTCAGAGCTTGGAAAAGTTGATGTTGGCGGTGGAGGAACTATTGCCTACATTCTAGCTAACAAAGGTGTAGATGTTATTGATTGTGGTGTTCCAGTTCTTTCAATGCATGCTCCTTACGAAGTTACAAGTAAATATGATGTTTACTCAGCTTATAAAACTTATAAAGCCTTTTGGGAAGAATAAAAACAGGGTTTTCCCTGTTTTTATTTATTATCGATTATTTCACATATATTTCTTACTTCCGTTATTTGGTCATTAATTACATTTAAGTCAATTCCTTTTATATCAGTATTATCAGTAATATTATATTTTTCTTTTATTTTCATAATTCTCATTACACTTTTATTAATTCTACTTTCTTTTATTTTCCCTCTTTTTACTAAATTAATTATATTCTGAATTACTCTTTTTTCTTCTTCCTTATTAAATCTAAAAATAATTACATCATTTCCTGCTTCGACAGCTTTTTTAACTGCAGTTTCAGTTCCATATAAAAATTTTATTGCTTTCATTTTTAAATCATCTGTTAGTATTAAACCATTATATCTATATTTTCTTCTCAAATATTTTACAATGAATTTTTTAGATAATGATGCTGGATAAATTCCTGTTACATTTTTTATTAGTAAATGTCCTACTAATATTGCATCAGCCCCATTTTTTATTGCTTCTTCAAATGGTTTCATATCTTCATTTTCTATATTTTTTATTTTTTGATTTATTATCGGTAAAAATTGATGTGAATCTTGTTTTGTTGCTCCGTGTCCTGGAAAATGTTTTATTACAGAAATTATTCCCTGTGCTTGTAATTCTTTCATTGCTGTTATTCCAAATTTGATAACATCTTCTTTATTCTCTCCATAACATCTATCTCCTATAGGATGTTTGTCTTGGAATCTTTTTATATCTAAAACAGGTGCAAAATTCAAATTATACCCTGATTCTTTTAATATTTTTCCTGTGATTGATGTAGATTTTTTTACTAATTCTACTCCTCCTTTTGTCGCAACTTGATTTGCTGATGGAAGATTTTTTATTTCTTTAGGCATTCTATTTACTCTTCCACCTTCTTGATCTATTGCTATAAATAATGGTATTTTATTTTGACTATTTAATTGTTTTAATTTTTTTATAAGTTCTATCATTTCTGCATATGTAGTAAAATTTTTTCTATATAGTATGATTCCACCTATTTTATATTCTTTAATCATTGTTTCTATTCTTTCTGTTATATAGTTTGTTTCCATTCCTATTACCATCATTTGTCCTACTTTTTCTTGAATTGATAGTTCATTTATTTTCATATATACCTCTTACATTTTTTGTTTCATTATAGCATTTATTTGCTCTTGCTTCAATATACTGTTCCTATTTTATTGATTTTTTGACTTTTTTTTGATATAATTATTTATATTTTTTAAAAGGAGATTATTATGAACACATTTAAACCTATTAGAAAAACGCGTGTTAATGAACATGGAATTTTTATTAATTCCACTATTTTTCCCCGGATCTGTGTACGAACATACTTAGATTCAAATGGGAAAACTTATTCTGAAATGCTTGATTGGGAAAAATCTTTATCGATTTATCCAGATTTTCCCACAAAAGCAATAAGAACTTTTTATAAGATTTATGTAATTTGGGTAATATCAATGTTAATGCCTTATATGCTTCTCGTTCACTCTCATAATTATTTAGTGTACCTTTTATTGTTTATTACGATGTTAAACGCAGATCATATTTTTAAATCTATTTATATTATTTATAAATATAAATTTAAAAATATTGGAAAATACTATGCTGCCAAAAATATGGTAATAAGTGCATATAATGCATTACATCGTATACCAACAATTGATGAAGTAAAAGAGTTTTCTATTTTTGAAAAATATTGTCCTTACGAATCATTATTAAAACATAGTCTTACCTATTTTTTAGAAATTTGCATAGTTTGTTTTATAGGTTTATGGAATTATTTGTTTGTTCCAATAGGCTTGATAATTTTATTTATTGTATTATGTTTATTTAACAATTGTCGTTATCTAAAATATTTGCAATTTTTTATCACATCAAAGCCTTCTGATGAAATTATCTTTTTTGCTATTAAGGCTTTAGAAAATTTAATTTTTTCAGAAAAATTGTAAATAATAATCTACAAGGGAGTTCCTATAATAGTGACTCTCTTTCTTTATATAAATATAAAATTTTTGATATATTGCTTAATGTAGTTTTGTATGATATATTAAAATAAATTTTATAATAGAAAATGGAGTAGTATAAATGTTTAAAAATGAATTAAAAACTATATTTAGAAATAAAAATAATTTAGTTTATTTAATTATATTTTTTATTATATTTATCATATTAAATTTCTCTTTTAATCTAAAACTATTTATTAATAAATATTATGATAAAAAAATTAATAAATATATAGATAAATGTTATGAAATAGCTCAAAAAGAAAATATAACAACTGAAACCAAATACGAAGAATTAGTAAGAACAATTTATACTTCAGATGGAAAAAAATTAACTAATGAGCAAATTCAAAATTTAAAACACTTGAAATATGTTCAAGATATTAAAACAAATAATATAGATATACCAACATTTCAAGAGCCTATAACAGTTTATTGTATAATAGTTGATGATTGGAAAAACTGCCAAGAAATTCAGCAATTTTTGGATATCCAAGGTATATCTTCCTATATTGCAAATATTGACAAAAGCATTTTGGAGGAATATCAAACAACAAAAAATTTTACAAACATAATAAAATATACATTATTTTTAATATCTCTAATAATCTTTATATTATGTTATAAAAACATAATATATAATGAAAGAGAAAATATTAAATTACTAAAAATTTTTGGATATAGAAAAAAACAAATAAGAAAAATTGTACTAATACAATTATTAACATTAACACTTATAGGTGCAATTACTGGTTATATTATCTTTAGAATATTATTTATACTAATTAATTGTTTATTAAAATTTTAGGAGTTTATTTATGGAAAAAATAAAAATTATTAATGGAAATAAAGAATATAAAAAAAATAATGAAAAAATAAAAATTCTTGAAAATATAAACTTAAATTTTAATAGTAATGTTTTCTATGCAATATTAGGAGAATCTGGTATAGGAAAAACTACTTTATTAAATATTATTGGTACACTTGATAACTTAACAGATGGAAAATTATTTATAGACAATATAGATATAAGCACTTTAAAAGATGATGAAAAAGCACATTTGCGAATGGAAAAAATCGGTTTTATATTTCAAGATTTTTACTTAAATCCTTATATGACTTTAGAAGAAAATATAATGCAACCAATGTTTATTAATGAAAAATATAATAAAAAAATGATTTTAGATAAAACAAATGAATTAATTGAACTTATGGGATTATCACATAGAAAAAAGCATTTTCCAAAAGAATTATCTGGAGGCGAACAACAAAGAGTTGCAATTGCAAGGGCCTTGGCTAATGAACCTGATATAATTTTAGCAGATGAACCTACTGGGAACTTAAATAAAGAAAATGAAATAAAGATTTTTGAAATTCTAAAAGATTTAAGTAAAAATGGCAAATGTGTTATAACAGTTTCACATAGTGATAGAGTAAAGGATTTTGCCGATGTTATTTTTAAATTTAAAGAAGGAAATATAGAAATAGATGAAAATAAATAAAATTATTATATTGTCTTTTAAAAGAATAAAAAGAAATAGAAAAAGAAATTCTTTAATAATTTTACCAATAATTTTTATGATGTTATTTTTATTGTTTGTTAACATGATCCAATATTCTATACAAGAATATGTAAAACAAATAAAAAACAATATAGATTTAAGAACAATTGATGGAATAAGATATTCTGACATTGATTATGAAGAAAAAATCCAAAAGTTACAGCATATAGAACATATTGATGGTATAATAGATATGCTTGAAAGGAAAATCTATGCTGATACTTATTGCGAGCAAATAAATTCAGACAAAAGCATTATAATCGCTCCAACTGATAATAACATTTGCCCAGAAGTTATAAAAGGAACTAAAATTAACAACAACTATGACTATAATATAATAATACCTAGCCAAATATATGTGAATAGTTCATTAAATTATGAATTTTCTACAATTGTTCAAGAAAAGCAAAACATTAATCAATTATTTATAAATGGTGAGAACTTATTAAATCAAATTATAAAAATTAATGTTAAAGTTAAAGATAAATTAGTTACTCAAAAATCTTTTAAAGTTGTAGGTGTATATGACAGCAATAAATATTATGATAATGAAACTTTTTATATTTCTAAATCGATAATAAAAAATATTAATAATGAAATTGGATATATTCCTCAAGATTCTTTTATTAAAATTATTGTAGATAAAATAGAAAATTTACAAGAAGTAGAAAATGATTTACAAGAATATAGCCTCTTAAGTAATAGCAATATTCAAGAAGAAGCACAAAAAAATAATAATACCTCTAGTACCATAAATGAAATTAATATATCATCTGTAATGCACATTAGCACTGAAACTTTGAGTATTATAAAAAAATTATGTTTATTTTTCTTATGTTCTACTTTAACAATATTTATAATATTCCTAATAACTACTAATATAAATCGAACATATTTATCTTCTGTAGATTTTGGAATTTTAAAGACTGAAGGATATACCAATAAAGATATTCAAAAAATTACAATAATTGAAAATATAATATTATGCACAATTAGTATATTATTTTCTATTATAATATTTTTTATATTACAAGAATTTATTAATTTTATAATTAATTTTGTTATTTATAAAGATACTGTTAGTATTACAATGAATAATATTAGAGAACAATTATATTATGTTATGAAAATACCACAAAAATTAAATATTTTTAATATATTTGTAACTTCATTAATATTAAATATTTTTATTATTATTAATACATTTTTTATAAATAAAAAAATATTATCTAAAAATATAAAGGACTTACTTTCAATCTAAAATATAACAAGAGGGATTAATCCCTCTTGTTAATCAGACTGTTGACAAAGTATATAAAAATATTTTGCTCAATAGTCTTTTTCTTTTTGTATTTTGAATTTTACCAAAA
>CANRHQ010000030.1 GCA_947630445.1 uncultured Clostridia bacterium
GGCTGTTGTTCTAATACTGATATTCTGTATGTTATTGAACCACTTTGTCCAGAAGTAAAAACACAGTAAGTTCTTAGCATTGATTTAATTGAACTTGCACTTAAATCTTCTTTTGATTGAATAGAAAAGATTTTTATATCTCCCGCCTTTAAATTTGTAAAACTATAAGGTTTATTTGTAGTAAACTGACCTTCATTACTGTCATTACTTACAATATTTAAAGTACCTGTCCCACTTACTTTTTGTATTTCGCAAATTACATAATAGGTTGTATTCGGTTTGATTAAATTTGAAGGATTTGTATAATAATTTTCATATTTAATAGCTGTTCCTTCACTATTATTCTTTGTAGTTGTAATAAAGTCATCGTCATTAATAGATGTATTAGCACCAACATCATGAGTATCTTTTACATTAAATAAATTCTTAGTTCTCACACTAAAATTAACATTCCCTTCTCCATATTTTGAATATGGAGTTGCTTTTGTGCCTTTTTCTATTTTAAGGTTACTTACATACACTTCATTACCTTCTATGTATTTTGGATATATATGGCATATGTGTGTGTCTGTTCCTAATTCTTTATATATAAAAGGTATTTCAGCTCTTTGTTTTTCAGTTATTATTTTGGT
The DNA here is from genome assembly GCA_947630445.1 of uncultured Clostridia bacterium. GTDB lineage: Bacteria > Bacillota > Clostridia > TANB77 > CAG-508 > CAG-269. The sequence continues at coordinate 633 of CANRHQ010000030.1, forward strand.
AAGATTCATTTCAGCTGATGTTTTACTATTTATATAAATATTTGTAGCATTAAATGTTGTTTCTATATCTGCCCAAATATCAAAACTTATTGTATATTGTTCTCCTTCTTTCAATCCACTTTCATTCGTATTAAATATTGGCCATACATTTTGATTTGCTAAACTATTAGTCATTCTCTGTTTATATACTTGTTGTCCTTCTATTTGTATTTTTTCAGTATTGCTATTCATAGTTACATTATCATAATCAAATAAATTCACATTATCTCCACAATTTCTTATTTCACTTGGATATTCTGGGCTTGGTTTATTTGGTACAAAAGGTTCATATTTACCTGAACTCGAAATTGCTAATGCTATTGTTAAATTATCAAATGTAGCACCAGTGTAAATAATTAAAGATGCTTTTGTATATACTCTATCTGACAATAATTTTCTGTAATTTGTATTGTCAAGTGATACCCATCTGTTTTCATGACTATCTTCCCAAACCATGAATCTAAATTGTCCCGTTATATTTCCTGAGATTTTATCCATCACTAATAATTCTTCACTATTTTTTATTATCTTTTTTGGAGTAAGTCTATAATCCCAATTTTTTTCTCCTGTATATGTTCCATTTAAAGTTATAGTTCCATCATCATTTCTTTTTATTGTAATTCCATCTTTAGTAATATCTTCAAATATTGAACTATCAAATGAGTTTGAACCTTGTTCTCTCGTCTCCTGCCAACTATTTCCACTTACCTCAAACTTTTTAAATCTACTTTCTGATGTTCCATTTAATGTGATATTTTCTCCTTCTCCTTCTATAGGTGGTACTATTCCATCTATGTCTTCTCTTAGTCTTTGGTTTTCGGTTTCTAGTTCTTGGCATTTCGATTGTATTGTTTCTATTGTACTTTTTATATTGTTTATTTGTTCATTTATGCTAGCTACAGTTTCATCAAATGTTTCTTGACTTATTAATCCATCTATTATATCTCCTATAGGTATTGTTATTTCAGTTCCACTTTGCAATGTTAATATTATATTTCCATTTTCGTATTTTCCATTAATTACACAGCTTTCTAATGGGAAATCTATTGTTTTTGTGTCTAATGTTTCACCTTTTTCATTTAAAAGTTCTAATGTCATTATGTAATTAGTTTTATCTATTTCTAATTTTAATTTGTTTCCTGCTTTATCTGTTAATTCAATAATCTTATTGTCTGTTTCTATGTCTTTATTTTGCAATGCTTTTATTTCTGTATCTTGCTCTGTGTTTTTGGTTTCTATATTGCTTATGTTTTCTGCATTAGTATTAATTTCTTCTTCAATGCTTAATACTTTTTGATTAGTTTCTCCTGCAAATTCATCTACTTTATCCCAATTATCATTTAAAGCTTTATCTACATCAAATGGATCTGTATTTGTTGCTGGATTATCATGTTTAAATAATTTTAAATTAGTTGTTTCACTCATGCTCTCTCTCCTCTCCATTATTTTCTTTTTCTTTCTTATGTTGCATTGCTTTTTCTAATTGTTGTCGTTCCTGTATTGCTGTTTGCTCTAACATATCTATTAAAATAGGTTTTATTACAAATGCAGGTAAATTTGCCTCATTTATAAACTCTATTATCTTTTCTTCAAGCTGTTGTTTTTTTAGAATTAAATCTTCTACTTCCATCTTTTACACCTCACTTTCTTGAGCTAATTCCTGATGTATTTCAATTTCATCGTTATTTACATATTTCATTACTGTATTGTATTTTGGTGCTGGAGTTAATATTTTTGATTTTTCCATTATTACTTCACCTTCAAATACTGTTTCTTGCTCCTCAATAAAATCCTCTTTTTTAATTTGTACATCTTGTTGTATATTTAATTTTTCCATTAGCATATTGATTCGTTTTTGTTGTATATCTATTATTTCTTTTAGCTCTTGTATTGCTTTTGTATTTGTTGCAATTAATGGTATAGGTCTTAATTCGTAACTATCTTGAATAATATTTCCTTCTTCATCTTCTTTATAGTTATGTTGTACATATCTTTCATCTATCTTTTTAAGCTCTTGTGCTATGAATCCAAAATCTTCTTTATTGTCTTTTTTCCAATTGAAATCTCTAATCTTCATTTGCATTGTTCTATCTAATGCATTTATTTTACTTGAGTAAATATTCTTTTTTAGTCTTCCATCTGATGCTACATTTCCTGCGTTAATTATATTATGACCACTCATATCTAAGTCACAATAAAAAAATGCTTCTGGAGTCCATGAATCTATTTTCATAAGTGTATTATTAACTCCACCAGAAATGAAAAAACAATGCCATGCTTTAAATCCTCCACCATCAGTCCAACTTGTTATAGCTGTGCTATCATCAACCATGATATCTCTTGTATTTAAAAAGAAATCAGAACCTAAATAAACACCTTCCTTTTCTGTTCCAAAACTATTTGCTGTAGCGTAATATAATTTTGTTATATAAGATGTATCGTTATCGTTTGCTTTTTTGCCCCAACACATAAATTTTCCATTTGCTGCTAAATTAAAGGCTAGTCCTTTTTGGAAGCTGTCATTTATATATCTTGTAGCTCCAATATAGCCAGTATAAACTCCAGAATTATAGAAACTTTGTCCATTTCTATCCAATTTTGTTTGGACAGTACTTCCATCTGTTTCATATAAATATAAGCCACTTGAATTAAGCCTTAAAAGTAATTTTTCACTACTATCTAATATTCTTAATGAAGCACTTATAAATTGTATATATTGAGATATATTATTCCATGCCATTTGTATGTCTGTTGCACTTTGTCGTAACTTTGTTCCAAATTCGCTATTATTTACTTTTTTGTTTACCTCTGTTGTTATACTATCTGCTGCTTGCTTGATTGCACTGTTCATTTGTATTGTTGTACTGTAGTCTTTTAATTTGCTATTTGTCGAATCATTTGCACTTTCTATTGCTTCTTGTTTAGCTGTATTTATATTTTTGTTTACTGTAGTGGTTATATTATCTGCACTTTGTGTTATTTTTGAGTCTGTCTCTGTTTTACTATAGTAATCTTTTAACTTTTCATCTGTAGAGGCATTTGCACTTTCTACCGCCTCATCCTTTATTCCTTCTACAGTTTTATTTACGTTAGACGTAATCTCTTCCGCTGTTTGTTCTATTTTTGAGTTCATTTCTTCGGATGTTGGATATTTCTTTAGTTTTTCATCTGTTGAATTATTAGCTGAATTTATAGCTTCTTCTTTAGCTGATGTTATGCTTTTGTTTACTTCACTAACAATACTATCTGACTTTTGCGTTATTTGTGTATTTGTTTCTGTTTTCGTATAATAGTCATTTTCTAATTTTGTTTCTACTTTACTAACAGTATCTGTTATACCTTCTATTGTTTGTTCATGTTCACTTAATTTATTTGATGTTTCAGTTTGTTCCTCTGCTATATCTAATATTCTCTGTTCTTGTTTATCAACTAATCTTTCAGTTCTTTTAGCAATATCTATAGCCGATGGTACATTTTGATAATTTACAGTTGCTTTTGTTAAAGATGGTGCAGACATTTCACTTTCTAATCCATTTGGACTTTTGTATCTAAATCTAAATAAAAAAGATTGACATATATTATTATTTTTATCTACAACTAATACTTCGTCTCCTGTTTCTTGGTATGGCTTTGCTTGTCCTTCTATCTCGAATGCTGTATATTCAAATCCCTTTACTTTTTCAAAAAGAGCAGTAATCAACTGCTCTCTCTTTTCTTGCGTATATGCAAATGGATTATCATTTATTACTAAACTATTTTCTCCATCTTCTGCAATGCTCTTTTCGTCTCTTAAAGTTACATTTTCCCCCTCTATCTCGCTCATTCCTAAACTTACTAAATTTATTGGATGAGTTTTTCTCTTTATTATCAATTCTTTGTATTCGCTTTTTGAATATTTGTTGCCATTTGCCAATATTTTTTCCATTGTCAAATTATTAAGATCTTTAACACTCATTTTATGAACTTCTTTTACCAATAAGTTTGTCCTTTTTGGGGTAACAAAATGTAGCTTGTTATCACTTCTTATTTTTGCAAATGTTCCGCTCATTTGTGCTATTGCTTTGAATACATCTCTAGTTAGCACTCCTTCTTCAAATTGATTACTATCAACTATAAAATTTGAATTTGCAAAATTAGTTGTTGCTAATTCTAATCCCGCAATTTGACAAGCCTCTTGTGCGACATCAAGCATAGTTATTTTCACTGATTGATAATCTAACTTTGAAGCATAAGGCACATTGCTTTTTAACATATAATCCATAGATGTTACTTTATTTATATTCGTAGTATCGTTTGGCTCTATATCTTGAACTATAAAATTTCCTAAGCTTATCCAAAGAATTTCATTATCTACATATATTCCTGTTTGGTATTCAATTTCTTTTTTTTCTAAATCTATTATATTTTCTATCTCAAACTCTAACATTCTTGCTATTGCTGTGCCAAAAATATTACCTTCATCATAGCAATCATCACTATAATCAACATTCATTATTCTATATGGAGTATTGTCTATTATAATTCTATCAATTTGAGTTGTACTTATTTCATAGGCTTGTTTTATTTTTTCTATAACATCAATCATAACTTAATCCTCCCCGCATTGCTGTAACTCAATTTCAAATTCATCATATCTATGTTTTTGGCAAATTGATTCAACAGAAATTTCAGGAAAGATTACAAAGAACTTTTTAGATTTCATTTTTTGTTCTTTAAGTGAAAAATAAGAATATATATCTTCATTTTTTGAAAAATGAGACATATATTCTTTGTATGTATCTTTGTTTAATTTTCCAAATTTTACTTTTATAGAAGTTTTTGGCATATCACCATAGTTTCTTCTAATACTTCCATTTGCCATTTTCACTTCTGAAATAATATCCGGTTCATCTTCTTTTATGATATATCCACCACTTAAGATATTTTTAAACTCAAACCCTTCATGTACTAATAGTACCATTTTAGACCTCCTATGCTAAACCATATTGTAATTTTTGTCTTGTATTTACTTTATTTGTTTCTCTTGCTATTACTTTACTATCTAATTTGGTTGTTGTGTTTACAGTTATTTCTTTATTATTATCTATGCTTTCCAATCTTGCCTGTCTATTATCTTCATTTTGTATTTGAATTTGATGTGTGTTTGTTAAGTTTGATGTCAATTTTGCATTCTCATATTGTACAGCTTTTTGCATATCTTTATATACATCTTTTAAACTATCGTTAAATCCTTCTCCTAAGCCCAATCCAAGATTTTGACCTATCTCTTTATTAAATATTTTTGATGGAGAATGAATACCAAATAAACTTTTTACTTTACTAGTAATTCCAGAGCAAAAACTTTTTATTTGATTAAATATCCAATTTTTAACACTACTAATTCCATTCCACAAACCTTTTATTAAATTTATTCCTATGTCTTTAAAACTACTTACTCCATTAGTTTTAAATGTATTAACTATATTTCCTATTAATTGTGGTATATTTCTTATAACATTTGGTATTCCTTCAATTAGTCCTTGCCCTAATCCTTTTATTAATGTTATACCTGCTGAAAGTAATTTATCTATTGTCATGAAATTTAAAATTGCCATTATTATTGTCGGTAAATTTTGGATTATATTAGGAATAGAATTTATTAATCCTTTTATTAAACTCCATATTAATTGAATTCCCGCCAATAAAAAATCATTAAAATGATTATTAAATGTTTCCAACATTTTTATAATTAAATCAATAATTTGAGGAACTAAATCAGGTGCCTTCTGTGCAATTCCTAATATTAATTGTACAATTAATTCCATTCCCATCTCTAATAATTTAGGTAAATTTTCTATTAAGATATTTATAACAAGCTCCATAACTTGAAATATTGTATCTAATAAATTATCTGTATTAGATGTTATTCCTGTTATTAATTGCGTTATAAAATCCATTCCCATTTGAACTATTTGAGGTAGATAATTTAATAATCCCATTACAAATTGTTGTATTACTTGCAAAGCAACTGGTATCAATTGTGGCAAAACTGCTAAAATTCCTTGTATTAATTGGTTCAAAATTTGTCCTGCTGTGTCCATTAATTGTGGTAAATAAGTTATTATCCCTGTTATAATTTGATTTAAAATTTCTCCACCTAATCGTAACATTTCAGGTAAAGCAGATATAATACTTTCCATTATTTGAGGCATAGCTTCATTTACTATTCTTACTATATTAGATACAACATCTGTTACAGTTTCTACTACTTCTCCTAAACTTCCAGAACCACTCAAGAAGTTACTCCATGATGCACTTAGTGATGCCATACTTCCTTGTAATGTTTCTGCTGCTTCTTTTGCTGTTGTTCCTGTTATTCCTAATTCTCCTTGAATTACATGTATAGCATTATAAACATCACTTAAGTTATTAATGTCATATTTAACTCCCGTTAATTTAGTGGCATCTGCAAGCAACCTTTCCATTTCAGTTTTAGTTCCACCATATCCAAGTTTCAGGTTGTCTAACATAGTGTAATTTTGTTTTGCAAATCCTTGATAAGCATTTTGTATAAGTGCCATATCGGTGCCCATTTTATTTGCATTATCTGACATATCTATAATTGCCATATCTGCCACTTGGGCTGCTTTAGCAGTATCTTTTCCTAAACTTTGCAATAAACTAGCACTAAAACTTGTTGCTGTACTCATATAATCTATTGCTGACATTCCTGCGGTTTTATAAGCTTTATTAGCATTTGCAATTACTGTTTCACTTGCATCTCCTAATTCATTGGCAAATAAAGTTTGAACTCCACCAATTTGTTGTTCTAATTCTCCTCTTGCTTTTACACTTGCCGTTACTAATCCTGCAAATGCTGTAGTTACCGTGCCTATTGCAACAGCTACACCTTTACATGCTGTACTTGCTATACTTTTAATCTTACTAAATCCATCTTTAAATTTGTCGTTATTCAATAATACATCTATTGTAACTGACCCATCAGCCATAACTATATCTTCCTTTCTAGTCAGGCTCACAGGCTCAATTTAAAGACTTGATTTTTATTTCTATTTCTTTTTTACAATTTTTACACAAAATAAAAATGCCCCTTGATTGAGCATTTTTTTCATATCTTATTAATTTCTTTTCGCAATATGGACATATATACCATTTCATGTTACCACAGGCTTTCTGCAAAATCTTTTTCTTTCTCTTCTTCACTTCTCATGTCTGGTAAAGCATAAATTTGTTGCATTTTTTTATAATGTTTTCGCATTTCTTTATCTTTTATTTTACCTATATTCATACTTCTATATCCCATTATTTCTACAATTTTAGTTTTTTCTCCTAGCCCATTAAATAAAGCTTTAAATTTCCACCAATGCAAATATTTTATACTATTTAAATCAATTCCATAATACTCTAAAAAAGAACTATATATATATTCATCGTCAAATTCATAGCTATAAATTTGTTTTGTTTTATTTTCTATACTTTCTTCATCATCTTTTTTTTCTATTTTTTCTTTTCCGCATGTATAAAACCAAAGAATATCATTTACTGCTAGCTTAATATCTTTAATTTTCTTTGTATCATAATAATATAAATTTAATGCGTACAATATTTTATCTTTTTCACTTATTTTATTATCTTGCATCAATAATTCAAATTTAATACTTTCTCTAAAATCGGTCCTTATTCTCAAACCATTTTGTGTAAATTGTGGCAGTTTATCTAATAAAATATTTTTCTTCATTATCTTTTATTCCTATTAAATTTGTTATTTCTTCTCTGTTCTCTATTAGGCATATATCTATCAAAAGTATTTTGTAGATCCTTTCGCTTTTCTTGTTTTGCTTTTACAATATCTTCAAAAGTTTTTATATGTTCTACTAAATTTTTCTTTCCTTCAAATAGTTTTTGTGAAGTTCCTTCTCCAAATACTTTGTCAAAAAAATCTTCTATTACTATACATTCTTGTCTAATTGCTTCTGAATAACTTAAATTTTCTTGTTTCTTTTCTTCACATTGTTTTACAACTACTTTAGCAGCATTTTCAAATCTTTCTGCATCATCTGCATCAAAAAAATCAAAATTTACTTCAATATTTTTTATTTTCATCATTAAACTCCTTTTAAGTGCAGGAATTAAACCTGCACTTCATTATTCTTTTTTTATAGTTGCTGTTAATCCATCTTCACTTATTGTTGCTGTTACCTTCTCAAAAGGTCCATTTTTCTTAAACGAACCACTATAAGTATAAGCATTCGTGTCATCTCCATCACTATCAGGAACTACAGCGTAATCTCTACGTCTTGCCTCATATGCTCCATCTTCTGTAGGTCTTGATGTATCAACAACTAGAATGTCTACAATTGCATCTGTGCCTACTACTTCATCTTCTATAATATCAACAATTTTTTTATGAACTGGATTATTTGAATATTCGTCAAAAGCAAATCCTTTTTCTAATGATATACCAACAATATCAGTATCCTCTCCATCTTCATCTACATATTGCCTATTATACTCTATTGGATTTCTTGAATTAGATAAATCTGTAAATTTCTTCATTCTTTGATAATTAGGTGCTTCTGTATTACCAATATTCAAAAATGCAATTTTTGCACTTCTTTTTACTAGTTTTTCTTTATTTTCTGCCATTTTCTCACTCCTCCTTTAATCTTTTAAATAAATTACTCTCATAGGTATTACATATATTGCAGTTGTTTCTGTTGTTTGCAATATAGTCCCTCTTCCTGTGCATTCTATACCTTCTATACCTTCTATATCTGGTAAATTTCCTATATCATCTTTCTTCTCTATCCAATCTGTAAAATCATCACAAAACATCGAATTTTTTAAGTTTTCTAACGCATTAAATGGGGCTTGAACTGAAAAATCAAATAATATCTGTCGCCTACTACCACCATCTGTAAATTTTGTTACAATTGGGGTTGATGGTGTTTCATTTACTGCATAGCTTTGTGGCTTGTCCTTTATGTAATCTACATTGATTTTTCCATTGTTCAAATATGGGCATTTTTCTAAAAAGTCTCTAATCAATTCTATCTTGGATTTATTCATTGTTTTCCTCCATTTTTTATATAATTCTGTACATCTTTTTCAAGATCCTTTCCTTTATGTTGTAGCATTAATTTATCCCACTTCGGTCCTGTATTTGGCGTATGATATTTTAAATTTTTTGAAGTTTTAATTTTTGTTTCTCCATAAGGTGACCACCATCTACCACTCTTTAAAGGTATTCCAGATACTCCCAATTTTGGGCTTATATACATTTTTCCATAATATTGATAATGAGCATAAGGATTTGTATATTTAATAGACCTATTATTAGGATAAACTATATTTCCATTCAAATGTGGAGAACCTTCTCCTCCTGATGTAGGCACGTATGGTGTCATTAATCTTTTTGCTTCATCTCTTACAAATCTTTGTACTCTCCCATCTTTATCAAGTCCATGATCTTTTAATATTTTTGTTATTGAATTCATTTTCATTTTTACTTTAAATCCACTACTTGCCACTATTCAGCTACTCCTATTTTATAATGTTGTAATCCACCTTTTCTATTATCATCAACACTTACAACTTTAAATATTTGCATGTATTTCGAAAGTAATCCAATATCGAAGTCGTTATAGATTTTATTTAAATCACATACTGACATATTATGTACATCTTTTACGCGTAAATTGTTCTCTACTGTTCCTTCTATTATATAATCATCAGTCGAAATATTTAATTTTTCTGTTGTAGGTATTATTATTGATCCCGTACTTCCTTTTTCAAGTCCTTTATCTACTAAATTAGTCTTTTTATTATGTCTAAAATATACTTCTTTAAAATAACTCTTTGAAAAATGCTCATCATCTTCTGTATGATAAACCATTATTTGATGTATAAAAAAACTCATATTAACACACCCCACAATACAAAAGTGGATTTCCATCACTTCCAACAACATTCCACAAATAATCTGATAAAACTGTTTGCATTTTATCAGCATAATCTGCTTTTATTTCTTCTGGTGTTGAATATGTTTCTGACCAACCTTCAATATTTTGTGATTTTAGATTTGTTATTTTGGATAAATTTGTTTCTTGCTCATTTATTAAATCAATAATTAAGCAAGTAACATATTTTACTTCTTCTGGAGGGTTACTAGATTCAACTCTCCCAAACGTTTGATGATTAATATAATTACTTGCTTTTATTATTAAATTATTAAAGTTGTCAGGTATGCTATCTTTACCTAACAACTCTTTATATTCTTTTTCTGTTATGTATTTAAGCATACCTTACTCCCTTCTACTCTCCAGCTTTCTTTTTAATTTGAACACCTAGCTTATTAGTAACCATTAATCCACCAACTTGTCTGCCTTGTAAAGCAGATGCTCCTATATGTTTCCCATCTTTGAGGTCTTCAAATGAAGGTTCTTTTTTCCATACTTCATACTTTTGGCAGAATCTCTTGTCATAAACTATAAATTCAATATTTTTGTCTCCATAATTTTCATCATCTAATAAGTAGTTACTTTTTACAGGAACACCTGCTATTTTACCAATAACTCCTTCTCTAACTAACTCTGCTCCTAATGTTCCAGAAGTATTTGAGAATTTTTCATCTGTTAAAAGCAATTCTTCTACATCAGCTGTTATAACAACCCTCATTGAAGCTACTTTCATATTTCTTTTCTTCATATTTTTTACTTCTTTTACTATTTTTTTATATACATCATCTACAGTTAAAGCTTCAGTATCATCTGAATTTGTACCAGTTAATAAACATTTTATTGCTAAACCTTCTTTTTTTAATCCCATTGAATACCCTGCACTATCAAGTCTTTGTGCTTTTATATTGTCAGGAACTGCTTCAGCTTCATATCCATCAACCAACTCATTTACTCCATAATCTTTATCTACAGGTAATGGTAAATAGTCTGTTCCTGATGTTTGAAGCTCAATTCCTGCTTTAATATCATAATCTGATACTTTTACCTCTTCATCTCTTGTAGGTACATTAATCTGTCCTGTCACTTCATCTATTTCATAATCTTCAGAGAAATCATCATATATATTTGTCTCTGCTCTTGCTAATGTTAATACTTCATTAGCATAAGTTTCCTTTCTTTTGTGAGTTCCTGTTCCTAATGCATTTGCCATAATAAATCACTTTCCTTTCATTTAAATAATTCAGGGTGTTTTGCTTTTAATATAGCTGTTACCCCACTTTCACTTTGATTACTTTGTTTTTGTGTTTGTAATCCGTTTGAAGTTTGTTTATTTTCTTGCTCTTGTTCTTTTCCTAAATATTTAGGATTATCTTTTAAGAACTTTTCAAGATTTTCTTCAAACTCGCCTTCCATTTTAGAAACTTTAAATACTACATAATCAACATCATCTGAATTTACTCCTGCTCTTAATACTTGATTTTCTTGAGCTAAACTTTCTTTTTCTGATAATGTTTTTTGGTATTCAGTTTCTTTTTCAGCTTGTTTTTGTGCTTCTGTTTTCTGCGTTTCTTGCCAATCTTTAAATGCTTTCAATTCTTCTTTTGAAGGCATTCCTTTCATTTTTTTAGCAACCATTGCATCAGCTATTTTTTGAGCTTCTGCTTTCACATCAACATCTACATTTCCCTCATTTTGATTTTTTTCAGTAGTTTGAGTATCTACTTTCCCAGCTCCTTCGTTTCCTTCTGCTGTATTATTTTTTAATTCTTCTTTGCTATCTTCCATAAATTTTACCTCCCGTTTATTGTCCGTCGACATATTCCCAGTTTCTTTTACGTCTATCCCGTAAAAAGACATATAAAAAAGACACATATTACAGTGCCTTAATTAATCATTATTTCAATACATCTTCATTCTTTGCCTTTCCTATATATAGCCTATTATAATCTTTTCTGCTATTTGTCTGTTTTACAAAATCATCAAGCACCGAATTATGTTCTTTAAGTTTATTATTTTTATTTAGTAATTCCTGCTTTGCTTGTTTTATTAAATCATTATCGTTAGTATTACTAGTTAAAATTCCTTTTATTCCTGCTATATCCTTTTTATCTTGCCTTATTTGTCTTTCCATTTTTCGTTGTATTTGTGAAGCATCATATTTACTCATTTCTTTACCATTATATGTAACATTTTCTTTTTTCCAGTTATTTAATTGTTTTTGTGTATATGTTTTAGTTGACCCCTTATAATATGGATACCAGTCATGTCTGCAATTTACACCTTTAAAGCCTGTTGGCTCTCCATATCCTATATCATCTAAACTTAAATAACCTTTTTGTCCACTTCTGCTGACGATTTTTCCTTGCCATTCTGCATGCTCTGGTCTTGCTCCACTATGTGCTGTAAGTTCCATTAAATCCCAACCCATTTCGTCTGCTCTCATTTCTTGAAGCTTACCACACATTTGATTTGCACTTGTAACAATATTCATTCTTACAGCACTTTCTAAACTTGTTTTATATCCACTAGGATATACTACTGTAGATCCTTTTTTAGATAGTTCGTCTATAGTATCTATTATAGCTTGTGAATAACTTTTTACTCCTCTAGAAACTTCTAAATAAGCTTTGTCTAAAGCATTTAAAAAGTCCGTTTGACCTGAGCTTGCCGTAGTCATACATAAGTTACTTAAATGACTGTTAGTTCTTATTGCATCTGCTATTAATAACTGTAACATTAATTTATTTTGCTTTATTGGTATTGGATTTAAACCTGCTTCTTTGTATATTTTGTCATCAAATGTTAAAGATTTAACCCCAGCACTTTCAAATATTTCTTGTATCTGAGTTACTGAGGTATTATTGTATCTAGCTACTAGATTAATTATATCTTCATACAATAATCCCATTTCCTGTGCTATTAAAACATCATTATGTACTACTGTATTTGCATAACCTACACTTGCTATTCTTGTTGCTATTTCTTCAATTATATCTACTTCTAATTGATTATATATTTGACTTGCTTGTTTTGATATTGTTTCCCATTGCTTTGGAGTTAGCATTTACACTATTCCTCCCTATTTTCAAATCCAAACATTTCAGCATTGCTTTGTTTTTCCTTTGAAATTTCTTGCAATGCTTGTTCTGCTTGCTCTTCATTCATGCCTCTAACATTAATCATATAATCTTTTTTGCTTCTTAATCCTTGACCAACTTCTTGTTGAGCACTTATTCTTTCTGAATCTTTATCTTCTATAATGCTATCATCATGAACTATTGTTATACTATTTGTTTTTATTCCTTCAAGTTCACATATAGCTTTAACCATATCATAAATAACATCATCTACTATTATTTGATGATGTTCTTTAGTTCTAAAAGCTTCACTATGTTCTGACATTACTTCTTTAACTGTCTTTGTAGAGATTGAACTTCCATCAAATTTGTAAAAATTAGAACCAAGACCAATATTACTAGATAACCAATTCAATTCTGCATTTATTGCGTTAATGTGTTCTTCTGATCTTAATTTAAAGTCTATTTCTTTTGCAGGTTGATTTTCCATTCCCGAAATTGCTTGATATACTTTGTCATTTTTATCAAAGTACTGTACATATCTTACTTTTCCATCTAGTGTTGTATCTACTTTTGCCTTTAATGCTGTTGAGTCTACTACTATTCTTTTTTTGCCAAGTTCAAATTCGTTCATAAAACTGTCATATTTTAAATCTATAGCTTTAAATCTATCTATACTATTTGCATATATACTTATTCCCATTGGACTTGACATGTCTAAATTATTTGCTAAATTAGGTCTAAATATTTGAAAATGTGGTGTGTTAGTTTTTATAATGTATGGATTTATAACATCTGGAAATATTGTTTCAAAATCTATTTCTTTTCCTAATTCATTTTCAATTTTTGATTTATACAATTCGTTATATTTCTTATATTCTTCTCCATTAAATTCATGATAAGTTATATGTGTATAATACATCTTTTTATCTTTTGAAGTATCTTCTGTAAATCTACTTATTGTTATCATACCATTAATATAACTGTTAGTGTACTTGTATGGTATAAATAAACCTCCATCAATATAATCTATAATTGTTTTATCTTTATCTTTATATTCAACTAAAGCTCCATTTCCTATCGCAAGTCCTTTTTCTAGGAATATAGGAAAATTTAAAGTGAAACTATTTTCTTTTGACTCTAATACTTCCCATAGCCTTTTTGTCGCTTTTTGTGTACTTAAATTTATCTGTGTTTTTTCAGTCCATAATAATTTTGAAATGTCCTCACATGTTTTTTTTGGCATATTCATGGTTAGTCTTTCACAATTACAACTTGTTCCATCTGCTAATTGAGCTTTATAATAATGAAAATCATTTACTGAACCTCTGTACCACTCTTCCCATATAGCCATAAAATCGTACATATTTCCAACTATTAAGTTTATGCTTTTTTTACTTAATACACTTGCTATATTATTGTATAGTTCCATTTGTTCCTCCTAAAATTTTAAACCTAATTTTTGAAGATTAGCTTTTATCCAATACTGAAATTCATCACATGTATGGTCTCCATATGTATAAGCATAATCTTTTGAGTGTGTATTATAATATTTTTCTCCATTTAAAAAAGCCTTTTCTGTTTTATCAGGTTCCGGCTTTCCTTTTTCTACTGTTCCTTCTTTCCAACAGTAATTTTCTATTTCCTTTTTAAATATTTGATTATTATTGTTGTTTATTGCTCTAAATTTCCTTTTAGATAAAAATTCATCTGCAAAATCAATTAATCCATCAATTTTATTTTTGCCTTTGTCTACAGGATTTAATCTAATTCCGTAATCTAAAAAATATTGATTTCGTAATGCTCCTTCTGCACTATCTATTGTTTCTGTGTCTGTTACTGCTTCATATTCTTTTGTCATTGCAATTTTAAAATCAAATATATCTTTTGATTGTTCACTAGGAGCTTTTTTTACCGACTTTTCATTTGGACTATAATAATATGTATCTAATAAATACCAATAGCCATCACTACCATATCCATAACATCCTACTGCTACTGCTGATGTTTGATGTCCACTATCTATTGCTGAATCCAAATAGAGTATCTTTATATTGTTCTTTTTTAGATAATCCTCCGATACCCACTCTATATGTTCTGGATTTAATATAAGCCCATCTAATCCTATTACTTCTCCTAAATAAATCCATCTATATCTTTTTTCATCATTTATTTGTAAGGTTTCAGCTTCTTGTATTGCTATTCTTCCAACCCAATTAGGATTTACAGTTCTATAATCACTATGATGAATTAACCAATCTTTTAATCCTTGTTTAGTTTCTACCCATTTATTAACCCAATGGAATTTGTTTTTGGGTGGATTGAAAGAATATAAAGCCATAAACCAATCATTATTACCTCTTAGAAATGTGGCTTTTATTTGTTCTATTGTTTCTTCGTCTTTAAATCCTGTTAATTCTTCAAACCAAACTATTTTTATTAATTTTTCTTCATCTATTGTTCCCTTTACAGCTTCAAAGTCTTCTCC
>CANRHQ010000031.1 GCA_947630445.1 uncultured Clostridia bacterium
ATGGAGAAATTAAATTTTAATTTCTCCATTTAAGTTTGTTCACTGCTTTTTTAATTCCTGTTCAAAAACATTTCCAAGTTCATCTTTCAGAGAACCGCATAATAGATTATATTTTTTTAATAATCTATTTCTCCAATCTTCATAAAAAAAGTGAAAATCTTGTTTAGATTCAAGCTCTATCTGTTGCATATTTTCCATTAAATACTTATATGCATGTAAAAAGTTAATTGCTCTATTTCTTTCCTTAGCATATCCCATATCATGAGTTAAACTATGAAGGTTATTACAAGTATAATTATATCCAACATAATTAATCATAACTATCTTTTTGCACTTAGCTATAAGAATGGGAACAAAAGCATAATCTCCACTATTTCTAAAGTTTGGACAATCGTGTAAGAGTGATAGATTAGACCTTTTTATGGCATACAACCAAAAAACCTCATATCGTTTATTTGGAGAACACCACTTTTTTATAGCTGTATAACCATCTAGCAAAGTATTATATTTTGAATTATTAGTATTATACAACTGATGATCATAACCAGGTTTATCATTAACCATTTTTGCTTTAAATCGTACTATTTCTACATCTGGAAAATCTTTAATAGTTTGCCATACATTAAAAAATAGTTCTTTGTTAATAGTATCATCTGAATCCACAAAAAAGATATAATCACCACTTGCCAGTAAAATACCTAATTGCCTTGCCTTAGTAACACCACTATTGCAAAAGTTAAAAACTTTAATCCTAGTATCCTTTTTTGAAAAATCTTCAAGAATTTTTGGAGTTGAATCTGTTGAACCATCATCAATTATTATAACTTCAAATTCCTGATAAGTTTGTCTAAGAATACTATTTATGCATCTCCGTATGAAATTTTCAGAATTATAAACAGGTATTATTACGCTAAACAACATAATAGTCTCTCCTTTGAAAAGTAATAAATTCAATTAGAATTTATAATAGAAAACAGTTACGCAAGTATTATACCATTTTATGTAAAATTAATCAAGTATTATGTTGATTTACCTATTTATAACAATTCATAATTATAAATATAAAAGAGGCAGTAAAATAAATTACTGCCTCTTTTATTTGTCGCTCTAAATTTAATATTCAAAGAAAAATTTAATATCATCAATATCATCTTGAACTTTAAGTGTCTTCCACAAACTTTCCATGAATTTATTGTCATTATAAGAACAACAATCTTTGCAATTTTTAGGACAATTTTCGTTGATAAACTGTGCATTAGCTCCAGTCATCATATTTTCTAACTCTCCGATTTTTCCTTCCATAATCCCATAATGGTAGGATAAATCTGTAATTCTATCCCATAATACGCAACACATTAAATTAGTGCCGTATAAAGGTGGAGATACTATCGAACTCCAACATTTTGAAGGTTTCATTTCCTCTTTCAAAGAACGATCATTGTAGATTTTATTTAGATTGTTTGGAATTTGAAAATCTTGAATGCCTAATTCTTTATAACTTTCCTTCAATTCTAATAATTCCCTTACTACTTTCTGAGACATAGTTTGTTCTAAATGTTGGCTAAACTCAGGGGTCAAAACCTTTACAGCCTGAAAAGCATCTACTCCAAAACTTCCTATAGTCTCAAGAAATTTTTTATAACTGCCATCATTTAATGGTCTAATACATGTTCTTACACCTATTAGAAGTTCACCTTCTCTGCCATATTCTTTTCTCTTTTCTGTAAGTTTTTTCAGTAAAGAGATTGCATCTTCAAATCCAAATGAACATTTCCACTGGTTTGAATATTTATTATATGCATTAGGCGTAATTCCTGGAAAACTTATTCTAATACAAGAACTATTTCTCACTAAACAATCAATTAGTTCATTAGTCATTTTACTACCAGTACTTACATATACAATTCCCATACCACAGTTTTTAGTTGCATATTCAATCATTTCTACACGGTTTTTATACAAATCTGGGTTGCCTTCACCGCAAATCTCAAACCTTACATGTTCACAACCTCTTTCTTTGGAATATCTTGAAATTTCATCCAAAACTTTTTTGTATAACTCGATAGGAATAATTGGATATTTGATGTGGTTATTAGTAACTGCCCATTTTCTACTTGGGCATGCTAAGCAGTCTAAACAATTGAAATCACAATAAGGAAAATCTTTAGAACTTACTGATAAAATAGGCATTCTATTTGTTCCATATTTTATAGCTACTTTTACGGCTTCACAATAGTTTTTGATGCTTAATGGATAAAAATGCTGTGGAAAAATCTTATCTGTCAGCCAAACTGTTTTACCATTTTTTACATTAATTGCTACTATGCGCTTGGGTGTAAATAACCGTTCCTTTTGTGAAAATAAATTCCGATAAGTAGTGTTATTCATAATTGTCCCTCCTTTAAATGAAATACATCTAAAGTCAATTAAAACCCCACAGCGTTATGTTAACATATTAAATATGTTTTGTCAATATTTTACACTTATATATTAGTTTTATTTAAAATTTCTTTTAATGTCCTTAATACTTTCTAGTAATTCCATTTTATATTCATCATTTATATTAAGATTATTTTTAGCATAAATACCCATTTTACCAAAATTACTATGAAATTGGTATGTCCACTCGTGTTTTGGAATAAAATTTATATGTAAATTTTCAGGACTTGATTCATCTTGATATATCATGACTTTTGAAAAACCTGATTTATGCATTGCTTCTAATAATCTATTTGATAGGTCCATTAATCTATTTCTCTCATCTTTTGTTAAGTCAGCTATTGAAACAGCATCTTTAGAGATTGCTAAAATCATATATCCTTTTATTGGTATTTCTGGATCAGTAGCAATATTAAATAATTCATCTTCATAAATATAATCTCCTGGAAAATTTGTTACTTTATGTTTGGCAATAGCTGAACTTAATTTTCCTTCAAATTCCATAGTTTGACCTAACCAATTAACAATTTTATTCATATAATTCTCCTTATTGAAATTTAATCATTTCTACTTATATTTGGTTCTTCTATTTTTTTTGTATCCTTAAAGATTGGTTTTGTTTCATAAAAAATATTTCTTCCTTCATCCTCATAAAAAACTATATACTCTAAATTCTTTTTATAATCACTAACTACCAAATGCTCATTTTCAATTTTATATGCTATGTATTTATCTCCGAATCTAGTTAAAATAATACCATCTTTAATAAAAATATTGTTATTTTTGATATCTTCTAAAGAATATCCTGAATTCAATAAAGTTGATTCAAATTTATTAAATAATCTTAAAAACTCATTGTTATGCAAAATATTTCTATCAGCACCATTAATTTTTAAGTATTTTAATAAATTAATAGGATATTTTGGTCTTACAAAAATATTATTCATTTTTACAAGTTCTTGCCATTTACTATCATCATATTCTAATGTATCAGGACTTAAAGAAAATATATAGTTTTTTCTACCAGAATTTATAACCATTCCTCTTTTTCTAGCTCCTATACCGGTAAGAATATTTGATAATTCTGTATTTTGTAAGTCAGTCTCATCAACAAAAAAACTGCGAGTTCTTATTTGTTTTTGTTCTTCTACTGAAAAAATCTTTTTAATTACGATATCAGAAAAAATAACTAAATCAACAAAACCATTTAGATATTTTCTATTATTCAAATATTTAATAATATATTTTAATTTTAAATCTACTTTTTCACTATCTGAAAGTGGTTTGCCATCATATTCATTTCCTAATAAAGTAGCTGCAATATGAGGATCTTCTTTTAAAAATTCCTCAAGATGTTCAAATTTCATTTTTAAATTATTTAGATTTTCATTCAAATACATAGAGCCATTTTTGTATCCAATTTTATTATCTATTTTTTCTAATTCTTTTTCTGTAAGAAAACTGACAGAGTCTAATTTTTTAGTATAAGTAATTTCATAATATTCTTTCGAAGCAAAATTGTTTGTTCTCATACCAGTTTGCATTTCAATTAAATCTGTTAAAGGATCAACAATATACTTATTTCCTGTTTTAGTTGTTATCATTAGATCAACATGTCTAAATTTATCATTAGAAGCAGATAATGGATTTGAATCTATTCCATATAATTGTAGTAATTCTTTAATTACATCACAATAACTTTTACAAACAATTGAAAAATCCTTTACATTACTTAAACATATTTTTTTATTATATATTGAATCTCTATCAGCAATATTTTCTTTGTTTAAAAAGAAAGTATAATCACGATAAAAAATCCTTGAGGCTTCTCTCATAACATATCTGACTATGGCGAGTTCGTACATATCACCATTAAATTCTTTTATCCTATTCATATGTATATTTTCTTTAAAATAATCATATAAATTCATAATAAACATCCTTTTTTATTATTTTATGGGGAGAATATTATTCTCCCCATTTATGCTAATTAGACTTCAAAAAACCTTTTATTTGCTCTGCAAATAAAAGAATTTCCTTTTTCTGTTCATTGTTCATGTTTTTCTTTGCATACATTGTAATCTGTTTAAGGTTTTTTCCACGACCAAATTGAAACATCCAGTCGTCAGATGCAATAATCCATCTTCTATAATGTTCGGAGAATCCATCTTCAAATAAAAGAATATTTTTTACTCCAAAATGCTCAAGAGCAAGTTTTATCTTGTTGGTAACATCTTCTATTTGAATTCTTTCTTCTCTCGAAAGTTGAGTTGTTGTAGATACATGTTTGTTGATTCCTATAACAATAAAACCACGAATTGGAACTTCAGGATCTATTGTTACATTAATAAAGTCATCTTCATATAAATATCCACCAGGCAAGTTTGTAATTGCGTGATGTCCGATGGCACAGCTTTTACAACCTTCAAAAACCATTTCTTCATTCATGAAATTTGTAACAGCTACTTCTTCACCGTTCATATTCAAATAACATTTTTTGCCTTCTTTTTCAACAACCCCAAGTTTACTTTGAAAATCTCCTACAGTATCATATCTGATTTCGCAAATTTCAACACCATCTTTATTAATGTATCCCCATTTGTCATTTATTCTAACTGCAGCAATCCCTTCTGAAAAGTTCCGTACTTCATCATAAATAAACTCACAAATTGGTTCATCTTTTTCATTTACAAATCCCCATTTACCAAGTTTTTCCTTCATCTTGTATAACATAGAATAACCTCCTTTGGTAATGTGATGAAATTAAAGATAGAAACTAATTAGCAAAATATAGTAAAACTACGCGTCTATTATATCATTCATGCTAATTTATGTCAATCTTTTTTATTTTCAATCGGTTTATCATTAGTTCAGTACTTAGGGCAATTTCCTGTGGCTCCATATGGTGTTTAACATTTTCCATCTCAATAAGTTCAAATTCAGGTTTATTCTGAATAAATTTATAAGTATCACTAATTGGTGCTGTATCATCTTGAACACCTTGAATTATTATAATTTTTCTTTTTTCATTATAAGTTTCATATAAATTGTGATTTTCTAAATCTTCATAAAAAGAATAGGGGATTTCTATTTTTCCATCATGTCCAGATTTAGCTTTTCCACTTTTTTTATATTGTTCAAAAGGAATTTTCAATAAAGAGTGAACTAAAATATCTTTCATATTAAAAGCGGGAGATCTTAATACTATATTATCATAATCTGTAGTGTCTCCTATAAGTTTATTCAATAGTATATATGCTCCGAAACTAATAGCATAAAATGATATTTTTATGTTATCACCATATTTTTCTTTAACATATTTAATTACAGAATTAATATATGATATACATACATCTACAGTTAATTTATCTGTTCCTTGAACACTATCTATATGGCCAGGAAAGTCAAATGAAATAGATTGAATGCCATATTCCAAAAGTTTATTTGCTACTATTTTTACAGAATTGCTTCCTTTACCACTACAAAAACCATGACAAAATATAAAAAATTTATCACTTTTATTATTTTTTTCATAAGAAAATACTTTTGCTTTTATAATACAATTTTCTTTTTCATTATATATATCAATATTTTTTTCCATTTTTACTCCTTATTAAATTTCTTTAAAAACATTTCCTAAACTATCATTAATTACTAAATCAGCTCTATAATCATATGGTGTAGAATCTTTATTAATCAAAACTAAATTATTTCCAGTAAAATAATTAATTAATCCACTTGCTGGATAGACTCTTAAAGAAGTACCAGCAACAATCATCATATCTGCATTTTGTATTGCTAAAATTGAATTAATTAAAATGTCCTCATTTAGGCTTTCTTCATATAAAACTACATCAGGTTTTATTATTCCACCACAAGTACATTTAGGAATATTTTCACTATTAAATATATATTGTGCATCATAAAATTTATGGCATTTCATACAATAGTTCCTTAATACACTTCCATGCAATTCATATACATTTTTAGAACCTGCTTTTTGGTGTAATCCATCTATATTTTGTGTTATTACAGCTTTTAATTTACCATCTTCTTCTAACTTCGCAAGTTTTTCGTGAGTAATATTAGGCTTATATTTTAGACTATTCATTTTTTCTTTATAAAATTTAAAGAATTCAGCTGTATGATTTATAAAAAAACTATGACTTAATATTTCTTCAGGAGGATATTCGTATTTTTGATTATATAAACCATCTTTACTTCTAAAATCGGGAATACCACTTTCAGTCGATACTCCAGCTCCTCCAAAAAATACAATATTATTGCTTTGTTTAATCAATTCCTTAAATTGAGATATTTTATTTTCCATTTTACCTCCGTTTAGATTATATTTCTATACCATTATAGCATATTTTATAAAAGTTATATATCTATAAATAAAAAATAATATCTAGGAGAAATGTGAAAGTTTTGTGAATTTTAGCACTCTCATATTGACATTGCTAAAATATGTATTATAATTATATATGTAAAGATAAAAAAACTTTACAAAAATATAATGTGCATAGCCTAAATATATTGGTGTCAACACATAAAAGAAAGGGAGTAGATTTATATGATGATGATACCTAGAAAAAGAAAGAACTTTGACTTATTAGATGATATGTTTGGAATTGATCCATTTTTTGAAGAAGAAAGCAAAATAATGAAAACAGACATAGAAGAAAAGAGTGATAGATATATAATTTCTATCGATTTGCCAGGATATGAAAAAGAAAATATCAAAATTAATATTGAAGATGGATATTTAAACATACATGCAAAAACAAATTCAGAAAATGAAGATAAAGAAAAAGAAAAATTTGTAAGAAAAGAAAGGTACTATGGAGAATGTTCAAGAAGTTTCTTTATAGGAGATGACATAAAAGAAGAAGATATTAAGGCATCATTCAAAAATGGAACATTAAGATTAGAGATACCAAAAAAAGAAGAAAAGAAAGTTATTCCAGAAAAGAAATATATTGAAATAGGTGATTAAAAAAGAATTCCAGTTATTCATAAATATTTGATAACTGGAATCTTTTTGTTTTTTATAAATTATATAAATTTCCATCAATTAAAGTTTGAGCTCTTTTTCTTGTCTTTTCATCAGAATTTAAAGCATTTTCTAAAAATTCAGGATGTTCAATTAAGAATTGTCTCATAGTTCCATTAGGATCTTTTAAAAATTTTTCTAGCATATCAAATTGAGTTTGATTTATAACATTAAAATCAAGAGCCTTTTTAAATAAATCTATATTAACCTCAACTAATGCAAAAGATTTAATTCCTTCAGCTTCAATATTTTGTTTTCCACCTTGCATTCTATCAACAAAAGCAAAAGACCAATGAATATCAGCACCTAAATTTCTAATAGCAGGAATCCAAAAACGACTATAACTAGAAGCTACTGTAATTAAATCAGCTATATGTAGAACTTTTTTATCTTTTAAAGAATCTATAGAAGTATTATTTTCAAAATTACTATCACTAACAACAGAAGATAAATCTTTAAAAAGTGTAATATGTGGTTTATTTAAAAGATGTGCAATAATATTAGAGAAAAACCAATCTCTTCTTTCGCCACCTGAAATATAGTCAACTTCTTCAAGATTAATGTTTTTTTCAATATAATTTTTCATGATATCAATAATATCTTTATAAACTTTGTTAGTTTTATATTGTGTAAGACCTTTTTCAAAAATTTTTTTAGGCAAAGTTAAATGATTAGATAAACATTCATCAATAAATGATAAAAAATCTACAGCTTCTTTTTCAGAACCATAAAGAAAATGAGTATTTGAAAAATATGGTGAAATCATTCCAGAAGTTAAAAAGAATGGTTTGTTTTCTTCACAAAACTTTATTGCATTTGTTTCAAATAGGTATGATACTATATCAGACATAAAAAATCCTCCTTATAAATTTCTAAAGATATTGTAATTGTAAAATAAAAAAAAGTCAACAAAGGTGTTGAAAAAAATATAACCCAATGATAGAATAAAACCAAAAATAGAAAGGAGATAAGGAATGAGAACTCTATTAAAAAATGGTACATTAATAGATTATCAAACAAACATATTTGAAAAATATGACATACTTATACAAGATGATAAAATTGTAAAAATTCAAAAAGATATGCAAGAAATAGCAGATAAAATAATAGACTGTACAAATTTATATATAATGCCTGGAATGATTGATATACATTGCCATTTAAGAGAACCTGGATTTGAACATAAAGAAACAATCGAAACAGGCGCAAAAAGCGCTGTTGCAGGTGGGTTTACAACAATTTGCCCTATGCCAAATACAAAACCAACCCCAGATAGCGCTATTATTTTACAAAAAATAATAGATGAAGGCAAGAGAGTAAATTTATGTAATATATTGCCATATGCCTCAGTAACCAAAGGAGAAAAGGGAGAAGAATTAGTTGATTTTGAAGAATTAAAAAAGGCAGGAGCAATAGCGTTTTCAGATGATGGAATGCCAGTAGTAAATAGTAATATAATGAGGCAAGCAATAATAATGGCAGATAAATTAGGAACTTATGTCGCTTCACATTGTGAAGAAAAATCAGTAGCAAAAGGAGCAATAAATGCTGGAAGAATAGCAGAAGAATTAGGCGTAGAGGGAGTATTACCAGAAGCGGAAGAAATAATGGCAGCAAGAGAAATTGTAATTTCAGAAACTAATAATGTAAGAGCACATATATGTCATATAAGTACGCAAACAACCAAAAATATGGTAAGAGATGCTAAAAAAAGAGGAGTAAAAATAACTTGTGAAACCTGTCCACATTATTTTACATTTACAGTAGATGAAGTAAAAAAATCTGGAGTAAATGCTAAAATGAATCCACCATTAAGAGAAGAAAAAGATAGACAAGCAATAATAGAAGGACTAAAAGAAGGAACAATTGATTGTATAATAACAGACCATGCACCACATGCAGAAGATGAAAAAGCACAAGGATTATCAAAAGCACCTAATGGAATAATAGGTTTTGAAACAGCATTGCCAGCAGAAATAATGAATTTAGTAGATACAGGAGATATAGGATATTTAGATTTAGTAAGACTAACATCTTTTACACCAGCAAAGATATTAAAAATAGATAAAGGAACTATAGAAGAAGGAAAAATAGCAGATATAACAATTTTTAATCCAAATGAAGAATATATTTATACAAAAGAAATGATAGTATCTAAATCTAAAAATAGCCCATTTATTGGAAAAAAACTAAAAGGAAAAGTTAAATATACAATTGTAAATGGAAAAATAGTATATCAAGATAAGGAGTAATAAAAAATGCAAATAGATAATTTAATAGAAAAGATTAAGAAAACAAAAAACCCTACTGTAATGGGATTAGATCCAAGATACGAAATGTTGCCACAATGTGTAATTAACAAATATCCAAAAACTTTAGAAGGAGTAGCACAAGCAATAATAGAATATAATAAAAATTTAATAGATGCTACTTGTGATATTATACCATCAGTAAAACCACAGATTGCTTTTTATGAAATGTATGGAATACCAGGAATGCAAGCATTTAAAGAAACTTGCAGTTATGCAAAACAAAAAGGAATGATAGTAATTGCTGATATAAAAAGAGGAGATATAGGTTCAACAGCACAGGGATATTCAACTGCATATTTAGGAAAGACAAAGATAGGAGAAAAAGAAGAATTTATATATGATGTAGATTTTGTTACTGTAAATCCATATTTGGGTACAGATTGCATAAAACCATTTGTAGAAGATTGTAAAAAATATAATAAAGGACTATTTATTTTAGTAAAAACCTCAAATCCTTCTTCAGGGGAATTACAAGATATAAAACTTGAAAATGGGGAAGAAGTATATAAAGAAGTTGCGAAATTAGTAGAAAAATGGGGAGAAGAGTTAATAGGAGAAAATGGATACAGCAGTGTTTCTGCAGTTGTTGGAGCAACATATCCAAAACAGTTAAAGGAATTAAGAGAAGTAATGCCACATTCATACTTCTTAATACCAGGATATGGAGCACAAGGAGGAAAAGCATCTGATATTGCCCTAGGGTTTGATAAAAATGGATTAGGTGGAATAGTAAATGCTTCAAGAAGTTTAATGTGTGCATATAAATCAGATTTATGGAAAAGTGAATTTAAAGAAGGAGAATATGCACAAGCAACAAGAGCAGAAGCAATAAGAATGAGAGATGAATTAAATAAGGCAATAAATGAATAAGGAGGTAATAATTATATGCCACAAATATTAGCAGAACTATTAAAAAGTGAACAACTAAAACCAGATATATTTAAGTTTAGTGTAAAAGCACCTGAAATCACAAAAACAGCAAAACCAGGAAATTTTATTGAAATAAGAGTAAATAATGATATAGAACCATTTTTAAGAAGACCAATTAGTATATATAACATAGATAAAGAAAATGGGATACTCGAATTTATATTTCAAATTAAAGGAAAAGGAACTAAAATTTTAGCAGAAAAGAAACAAGGAGAATTAATTGATATAATAGGACCTTTAGGATATGGAACATTTAAGTATAATTCTTATAAAAATTTAGCAATAATAGGTGGAGGAATAGGAGTATTTCCATTATATGAATTAGCTAAATGTGCAAGAACAGAAGGAAAACAAGTTTATACATATTTAGGATTTAGAAATAAAGAGTTAGTAGTATTAGAAAACGAATTTAAAAAAGTATCTAATAATTTAATAATTACAACAGATGATGGAAGTTATTCAGAAAAAGGATTTGCAATAGACTTTATAAAAAAGGATATTGAAGAAGAAAAAATAGATAGCATTTATGCATGTGGACCATTGCCAATGTTAAGAGCAGTTCAAAAACTTGCTATTGAAAAAGGGTTGCCATGTCAAATCTCTTTAGAAGAGAGAATGGCTTGTGGACTAGGAGTATGTTTAGGATGTGCAGTAAAAACTTCTAAAAGTACAAAAGAAGAACCCCAATATTGGCATGTATGTAAAGCAGGTCCAGTTTTTCAAGCAAAAGATGTAGAAATATAAGGAGGAGAAATGCCAGGTTTTACGATACATATAGCAATAGGAAAACAATATATTGCTAAACATGAACGAGAAATAAAAGATACACCAAAGTTTATGAAAGGAGTCATTGCACCTGATTTAGATGATACAATGACACAAATAACAAGAGATAAATTAAAAACACATTATGGAATGTGGTGTAATAGTGAAAATAATTTTAGAAAATTTTTTAATGATGAAAAAGTTGATATAAATGAAGATTTTTGGAAAGGATATTTTTTACATCTATTAACAGATTATTATTTTTATAATAATCAATTTAGAGAAGAAACAGAAGAATCAATACGAAAAGGAGATTTATTGTATAAAGACTATGATTGCCTAAATTTTGAGTTAATAGAAAAATATAAAATAGAAATCAAAGAAAATATAAGTCAGTATATGAATGTGGAAAAAACAAATGAAAGACCTAAATATTTAGAAAAAGAAAAAGTAATAGATTTTATAGAAGAAATATCCAGTTTAGATTTAAAAGAATTAATAGAAAAAATGAAATAAAGAATGGAGGGGAAAAGATGAATACAAAAGTAAATTTAGCAGGAATTAAAATGAAAAATCCAGTAACAGTTGCATCAGGAACATTTGGATATGGTAGAGAATTTAATGATTACATAGACTTGAATAAATTGGGTGGAATTATAACAAAAGGAACTTCACTAAAACCAAGAAGCGGTAACAAAGCACCTAGAGTATGTGAAACTGCAAGTGGGATGTTAAATAGTATAGGACTTCAAAATCCAGGAGTAGAATACTTTGCACAAAATGATTTACCATTTTTAAAACAATTTGATACTGCAATTATTGTAAATGCTTGTGGAAGTAGCATAGATGAATATGTAGAATTGTGTAAAATTTTAAATACATTAGATATAGATGGTGTTGAATTAAATCTTTCTTGTCCAAATGTAAAAGCAGGTTGTATGGCATTTGGAAATACATATGAAGGAGTAAAAGAAGTGGCGAGTAAAGTAAGAAAAGTTTTAGATAAACCTTTGCTTGTAAAATTAACACCTAATGTAACAGATATTGCTTCAATAGCAAAAGCAGTTGAAGATGCTGGTGCAGATGGAGTTTCTTTGATTAATACATTACTAGGAATGAAAATAGATATAGATAAAAGAAAACCAATATTAGCGAATAATACAGGAGGACTTTCAGGTCCGGCTATAAAACCTATTGCAGTTCGTATGGTATATCAAGTTGCGAAAGCAGTGAAAATTCCTGTACTAGGAATGGGAGGAATTATTAATGGAGATGATGCTATAGAGTTTATGTTAGCTGGCGCACAGGCAGTTTCTATTGGGGCAGGAAATTTTATAGAACCTACTACTAGTATAAAAACAATTGAAGGCATTGAAAATTATATGAAAAAATATAATATAGAAGATATAAATGAAATAGTTGGAAAAGTTGAAATGAATTAAAAAATTTAAAAATATACTTGAAAAAAGAGCAAAATCACAGTATAATATAAAGGTACAGCTTAATGTACCTTTATTTTTATGCACCCGTAGCTCAACTGGATAGAGTACCAGGCTACGAA
>CANRHQ010000032.1 GCA_947630445.1 uncultured Clostridia bacterium
TAGAAAATGAAGAAGAAATAGGAAAAGTATTAGAGCAGTCAATAAATGAAAATGAGCAGATATCTAAAGGAACAGTAGTAATATTAAAAGTAGCAGTATCACCAGAAAAGGTAAAAGTTATAAATGTAGTTGGATATACAATAGAAGAAGCAAAGACAATGTTAGAAGGAATAGAGTTAAATGTAACAGTTACAGAACAATATAATGATACAGTAGAGCAAGGAAAAGTAATAAGTCAAATGCCATTAGAAGGAGAAGAAGTAAATAAACATTCAACAGTAGAATTATTAGTAAGTTTAGGAAAAGAAATAACAGAAGAAACGCCAACTGAACAAGCTAAACCACAGCAAACAACAAATCCAAAACAACCAACAGGACAACAGACACAAACACAAACACAACAACAAACAAATCCAACACCACAAACTCAGCAACCAACACAATCAAATACACCAAAAGTTATAGCACCAACAGGAATAACATTAGGAAATACACAAAAATTTATAGAAAAGGGAAAAACAGCAAAAATTACAGCGACAGTATCACCAAGTAATGCAACAAATCAAAAAGTAGTATGGTCAAGTAATAATCAATCAGTAGTATCAGTTACTCAAGATGGAACTATAAAAGGAGTGGGAAATACAGGAAAAACAACAATAACAGCAACAGTAGAAGGAACAAATATATTAGCAAAATTTGAAATTACAGTATATATCAAAGGTGATTTAGATGGTGATGGAAATGTTACACCACAAGATGCTTCTATGGCAGGAGATATATTTAAGAGAGGAAAAGCAACAGAAGAAGAGTTATTGAGAGCAGATTTAGATGGAAATGGAATTGTTGATACAGCAGATATGGCAGTAATATTAAATATGTATAAATATAAATATTAAATTTTGTAAAAATGGAGGAATATAAATGATAGTTACTTTAATTTACAAGGAGCATTTAAAAACTACTATACTTCCAAAAAAAGTGGAGGGACAATTTTGGCTAGAAACAGAAGATGATAAACAAGCGATAGGAATAGAAGCTCAGGCAGGTAAATGGTATATAAAATCAAATAAAAAAGCCAAAATATTAGATGAAAAATGTGAAGAGATACAAAAATTAGAATTAGTACCAAATATGAAAAATACTATAAAAATAAAGGATGAAGAAGCTATATTGTTTTCAGAGCCTTTAACAGATGATAGACAACAGTACACAAAAAAAATCATAAAAAATAATGCCGAGATAAAAATAGGAAGAGATGAAATAAGTAACACAATAGTCTTTAAAAATAAATTTGTATCATATGAGCATGCAACACTTGAATATAGAAACAAATATTGGTTATTGAGAGACAACGATAGTACAAATGGAATATTTGTAAATGGAAAAAGAGAAAAGAGTAAATCATTAGATCCTGGTGATGTTGTATATATAATGGGATTGAAAATTATTGTATTCTATGATTTTATAATGTTGAATAATCCAGACAATTTGGTAACAGTAAGAGATAATGGAATTTTTGAACCAAATGAAAAAGAAGAAACAGTAATTATTCAAAATGATGATGAATTAGAAGATGAAATTGTAAAAAATGAATATTTTTACAGATCACCTAGGGTTAAAAATAATATAGAAAAAGAAAGAATAAAAATAAAAATAGATACACCTCCAGAAAAGCAAGATGGAGAAAAAATGCCAATGGCATTAACAATAGGACCATCAATAACAATGGGATTAGCTTCATTAGCAACAGCAGCGGTAGCAATAAATGGAGCACTATCAACAGGAGATATACAAACAAATATGCCGACAATAGTAATGTCAGCAAGTATGCTTTTAGGAACACTTTTATGGCCAATGATAACAAATATTTATGAAAATGTTTCAAAGAAAAAGCAAGAAAGAGAAAGAAAAGAAAAATATCTTCAATACCTAGAAGACACTGAACAAAAGATTAATTTGGAAATAAATGAACAAGAAAGAATATTGAAAGAAAATTTTGTTACAATAGATGAATGTGAAGAAAGAATATTAAGAAAAAAATCCGAAAATAGAACAGGAAGAATGAGTGGAAATTTATGGGAGAGAAAAGTATGGGAAGATGACTTCTTGAAATTAAGACTTGGAATAGGAAATTTACCACTAAATGCAGATATTATATATCCAGAAAGAAAATTCTCATTAAAAGAAGATGAACTTCTAGATAAAATGTATGAATTATGTGAAAGACCTAAAATATTAAATAGAGTACCAATTACTTTATCTTTATATGATGAGTATATAACAGGTGTAGTAGGAGAAAGAAAAAAAGTAATAGAATTTGCAAAAGGTTTAATTGTCCAAATAGCAGCTTTATATAGTTATGATGAAGTAAAAATGATATTTTTATATAATAAAAACGAAGAAAATGAATTTGAGTTTGTAAAATGGTTACCACATGTATTTAGTAATGATAAACAATTTAGGTTTGTAGCAACAAATTTAGAGGAAGTAAAAGAAATATCTTATTACTTGGATGATGAAATAAATGCAAGATTAGAGTTAGATAAAAAACAAAAAGAAGAAGCATTACCATATTATGTAGTATTTTCACTAGACAAAGGTTTAGCATTAAAGTCAGAAATCTTAAATCAAATTTATAGTAAAAATAAGAATGTAAATGTTAGTGTAATAAACTTTTTTGAAGAAATGCAAGATTTGCCAAAAGAATGTACAACTATAATTGAAATTAAAGACAAAGAAGGAGAAATAAAAGGTAGTGATGTAAAATTTAAAACAGAAGAAATAACAGCAGATCCAATGAGTTTAAGCAAAAAATTAGCAAATACACCACTAAATGGAATAGAAAATGGATATAAAATGCCATCAACAATAACATTTTTAGATATGCTACAAGTTGGAAAAATAGAGCATTTAAATGTAATAAATAGATGGACAGAAAATGATCCAACAAAAAGTTTAGCAGTACCAATAGGAGTAGACCAATATGGAGGTTTATTCAAATTAGATTTGTGTGAAAAATTCCATGGACCACATGGACTTATAGCAGGAACAACAGGAAGTGGTAAATCCGAATTTATAGCAACTTATATTTTATCACTAGCAGTAAATTATTCTCCACAAGAAGTTTCATTTATATTAATAGATTACAAAGGTGGAGGAATGGCAAAATTATTTGAAAAGTTACCACATACAGCAGGAATAGTAACAAACTTGGCTGATACTTGTTCATTAGAGAGAGCATTAATAGCTATAAATAGTGAAAGAGATAGAAGATTAACTCTATTTAATGAAGTTGCAAGTAAAACAGGAATAAATCATATGGATATTTATAAATATCAATCATTATATAGAGACCAAAAAGTAGAAGAACCATTATCACATTTATTTATAATATGTGATGAATTTGCAGAATTGAAAAGTCAAAAAGAAGAATATCTAAATGAATTAAATACTATTGCTAGAACAGGTAGAAGTGTAGGAATACATTTGATTTTAGCAACACAAAAGCCAAGTGGAGTAGTTGATAAAGAAATATGGAGTAATTCAAAATTTAGAGTATGTTTAAAAGTACAAGAAAAAGAAGATAGTATAGAAGTACTTGGAAGACCTGATGCAGCAATGCTTAAAGATAGAGGAAGATTTTATTTACAAGTAGGATATAATGATATATTTGAGATGGGACAATCTGCATGGATTGGTGCTCAATATATTCCAAAAGAAAAATATCAAAAGGAAAAAGACAATGGAGTAATAATTATTGACAGAAATGCAAGAGTATTAAAAGAGGTAAAACCAGATATAAATAAATCAAATAATGGTGGAGAACAAAAACAATTAGATGCAATAATAGAATATTTGAATAATATAGCAGAAAAAGAAAAAATAAAAGCAAGACATGTATGGTTAGAACCATTAAAAGAAAAAATATATTTAAAAGAGCTTGAAGCTAAAGATACAGAAGTTAAAAAACCATTTTATATTAATCCTATTATTGGTAAATATGATGACCCAGTAAATCAAAAACAAGAACTATTTAAATTAGATATTTCTAAAAAGGGAAATACAATTATATATGGTTCACAAGGAAGCGGAAAAACAATGTTGTTAAATACAATGATTACTTCAATTATAGATAAATATTCAAAAGAAGAAGTAAATTTGTATTTATTAGATTTTGAATCACAAACATTAAAAGCATTTGAAAAAGCATCTCAAGTAAAAGAAGTAATATTAGATTATGAAGAAGAAAAAATAAATACATTATTTAAAAACTTAAGAGATGAAATTGAAAATAGGAAAAAGAAATTTGTAAATTTTGATGGAAGATATCAGAAATTTGTAGAAAAAAGTTCTGAAAAAATACCAAATATAATAGTAGTATTAAATAATTATGCAAATTATTCAGAAATATATGGTTCAAAAGAGAGAGAATTAAGTTATTTAATTCGTGAGGGAGCAAAATATGGAATATATTTTGTAATAACTGCTAGTATGGTTGGTGTAATAAAAAATGCTATCCTTGCACATTTTGGACAAAGTATTGTTTTAAGATTTTATGATGAAATAGAATATACAAAAATCTTTTCAAGATTTAATAGTATAGATCTTCCACATTATGAAGGTAGAGGTTTAATTAAAATTAATAAAGACATATTTGAATTCCAAACTGCACGAGTTACAGAGGAGGGAGATGCAAATGAGTAAAGTTTTAGTTGAAGTATATGTTCCATCTGTAAACATTACATATGATGCATATATACCTTTAGAAAGTAGAATAGAAGAAGTTGCAGTATTACTTGCTGATGCAATAACAGATTTAACAGGAAATAAATACGAAAGAGGCTCAGAAGTTATTTTGTGTGATTTTGAAAAAGGAAAAGAATTTAAAAA
Organism: uncultured Clostridia bacterium; assembly: GCA_947630445.1. GTDB lineage: Bacteria > Bacillota > Clostridia > TANB77 > CAG-508 > CAG-269. The sequence goes on from CANRHQ010000032.1 coordinate 4,891, forward strand.
GAATTTAAGAGTTTATGAAACAGATATAAAAAATGGTTCTAAAATAATAATAACCTAGCTATAAAAACGGAGGGTAATTATGACAGGTGATGAACAAATAAATACATATATAAGAAGAATACAAGATATTATACAAGAATTATATAATCTTGCAGATGAAATAAAAGCAAATACTCAAGGTATTGGACAAGAAAAATGTATTCAAAGCCTTCAAAATATTGCAGAATCTTATGATAATATTATAGATATAATTGTACGTAATTATTATATAAAATAGGTGAAAAAATGGAAAGTGAAATTAAAGCTAATATAAGCAAAATAGAAGATTATATTTCAAGATTAGAAAAATTAAAAAGAGAAGAAGAGTTAATTGCAAATGATTTAGATTGGTACTTTGATGTGAATAATTATGATGCGATTTCAAATGCACTAGAAATGAGTGATTCATTAGACGATTTTTCATTAGATTTCGATAAAAATATAGAATATCTAAAAACTATAAATGAGAAAATTATAGAATTAAAAAAGACAATTGCTGAAAATTGTATGTTTTCTTTTAATGATGAATTAATAGATATAGAAGTTTATAATTTTCTTAATGATCAAGAAAATAGGTTTGATGTAAATGTTAATTTAGAAGAACTAAATTTATTAATAAGAAAACTTAATGAGAAATTAGAGAAACATAAAGAAAATAAAAACTTAAATATAGCAGTTGATAATCTAAATGAATGTTATAAACATATTAATAATTTTAGAGATGAGTTAAAGGAAAAATCTTTGAATCTTTAGAATTAGTTACCAATTTGCAATATTATGTAAATTGTGGTATAATGTAAGAAGTAACTTTTTGCATCCAATAGTTTTACAGTGGATGTTTAACAACTAAAAAATTTTTTATTGGAGGAAAAAGAGATGAAGACTACATTAGCAGTAGAGGAACTGAAGAAGCGGTCATTTGTAATTGACCATCCCATGATGATCTATTGGCCTCAAAGACATGAACAGGTTATTTTCAAATCTGAATATGATCTGGACTGTGAAAATGGCTATGATACAAACAATGGGACTGTGGCCTTTTGTACAGATGGCACTTTGTATGTGTGTCCCTATGTCATGGGCACAATGAAAGCACTTCTTGAAGGAGGCTTTTCGAGAAAAAGTATGTATGTCCCGTTTTCGAATGGGGACTACCCTGTAAAAGGCAAGGAATACTGGGAACAACTCAAAAAAGAAGCAGATGAAGAAAGAGAAAGGGAGTTAATTAAAGATTGTGAGAACTTTTCTGATTCACATGGTTTTCTCCCAATTGATGAAAAATTCTTTGAGAGCTGTATTGAAATTCCCGAAAAAGGTATTGCTGTTAGACACTGGAATTGGGGAGAAGATACATATTATCCTCAGGTGCAAGGGTACTTTGATGTTTGGGCGGCAAGCAAGATAGGATGTTATGACATTAATAATGGTACATGTATTTTTGTGTACAGAAATGGAAAGACATATGTTACCAGAAATTATGAGACCATGAAAGCCCTGTGGGCAGCAGGATATGTCAGAAAATCGTTCTTTGTACCGTTCTCAAATGGAGAAGAAATTCTTGATCCAGAATATGCTCAGAAGTGGGCAAGTCTTTGTCAGAAAAATTGAAATTATTCAATTCCAAAAAAATCCAGCATATGCTGGATTTTTTGGTTATATTATAAAATTATACAGATTAAGCCACCACTACCTTCATTAACAATTCTTTCAAGAGTTTCTTGTAATTTCATTTGAGCTTCTTCAGGCATTTTGGCAAGTTTAGTTTGAAGACCTTCATTAACTAATTCATTTAGACTTTTTCCAAATATATTAGAACTCCAGATACTTGTAGGATCGTTTTCAAAACCAGAAAGCAGATAATTGACTAATTCTTCTGACTGCTTTTCAGATCCAACAATAGGAGAAACTTCAGTTTCTATATTTGCACGAATCATGTGAATAGAAGGAGCAGTAGCACGAAGTTTAACTCCAAAGCGAGAACCCTGTTTTACCATTTCAGGTTCTTCTAAAATAAGCTCATCTATAGAAGGAGTAACAATTCCATATCCTTTATTTTTTACTTCTTCAAGAGCATAAGATATTTTATCATATTTTTTCTTTATGGCAGACAAATTACTCATTATACTAAATAGTTCACCTTCATTTGTAACATTTGTTCCTGTCATTTCAGAAAGAACACTGTAAAATAACTCATCTTTTAATTGAATAGAAACACAAACTTTTCCAGTACCAAGTGATATTTCATTAACAAAAGTTTTAGAAATAATATCAGTACTTTCTATTGAAGAAATACAATTAGAAACATCTTTTAGTGCAGAAATATCAGTAAAAGCATTTTGAACTTGTTCAAATAGTTTTGCTTTTAAAGGATGAGAAAAATCTAAACTATCAATCCATTTTGGAAAACTAATTTTAATTTCTTCAACAGGAAATTCATAAAGTAGACTAGAAAACATTGAGTTAATATCTTCAGCAGAAAGAGTTTCACAGTTTACCGGCATAACAGTTGAATGATATTTGTCAGATAATTGTACAGCTAATTCTCTAGTTACAGGAGATGATGGTTCAGCAGAATTTAGTAAAATGATAAATGGCTTATTAATAGCACGGAGTTCATTTACAACGCGTTCTTCAGCCTTAACATAATCATCACGAGGAATATCTGTAATAGAACCATCTGTTGTAATTAAAATTCCAATAGTCGAATGTTCTTCAATAACCTTTTTTGTGCCAATCTCTGCAGCTGTTTCAAAAGGAATTTCTTCATCAGACCAAGGTGTTTTTACCATTCTTGGCATATCATCTTCGAGATAACCAATTGCATTATCAACTAAATAGCCAACACAATCAACTAAACGAGTTTTTAATTTTAAATTTTTATCTAATGTAATTTCAACAGCCTCATTAGGAACGAATTTTGGCTCAGTAGTCATTATAGTACGACCACCTGCACTTTGTGGCAATTCGTCTTTAGCCCTTTCTTTTTTGTATTCATTATTTATATTTGGAATAACAAGTAAATCCATAAATTTTTTTATAAAAGTGGATTTACCAGTTCTAACCGGACCAACAACTCCTATATAAATATCACCATCAGTTCGCTTGGCTATATCTTGATATAAGCCTACATTTTCCATCTATAATACCTCCTTGTTTTGTTCTAGTTAAGACAAACTTTTATTAATATATATGGATGAATTATTAAGAATATGACAGTTTTTAATAAAAACTTGCTAAAATAAATTATTTATGATAGAATGGTAACATTGTAGAGCATATAATATATAAAAACTTAAAGGAGAAAAGAAAAATGGATAAATTAAAAGATACGATAGATATATTAAAAGAATATAATCAAGAGCATATAATAAAATTATTAAATAATTTAGATGAAGAAAAGCAAAAAGAATTAATAAAACAAATACAAAAGATAGATTTTCACCAAATAATGGAATTATATAATAACACAAAAAAAGAAATAGTATTTAAAGAAGGAAAAATTGAACCATTAAAATATTTAGATAAAGAAAAACTATCAGAAGTACATAAGAAAAGATTAGATGAATTAGGAGAAAAAATAATAAGACGCGGAAAATATGCTGTTGTAACTATGGCAGGAGGGCAAGGAACAAGACTTGGACATTCTGGACCAAAAGGAACATTCAAATTAGATGTTTATGGAAAAGGAAAGTATTTATTTGAAATATTAGCAGAAAATTTAAAAGAAGCAAATCAAAAATATGAAACAACAATACCATGGTATATAATGACAAGTAAAGAGAACAATAAAGAAACAGAAAAATTTTTAAAAAAGCATAAATACTTTGGTTATAATAAGGAATATATAACAATATTTACACAAAGTGAACTTCCACTAGTAGATGAAGATGGAAAATTACTTATAGGTAAAGATTTTAAAGTAAAAGAAGCATCTGATGGAAATGGTGGTACATATTCGTCATTAAGAGCAAGTGGATGTTTAGCTGATATGAAAGAAAGAGGAATAGAATGGGTTTTTATTGGTAGTGTAGATAATGCATTATTAAAGATGGCAGATGTAACATTACTTGGTCTAGCAAAAGAAAAAAAGGTACAAATAGCTTCAAAATCAGTAGTAAAAGCAAATCCTTTTGAAAGAGTAGGAGTATTCTGCAAAATGGATAATCACCCAAAAGTAATAGAATATACAGAATTACCAGAAAAAATGGCAGAAGAAAGAGATAGACGTGGTGAATTAAAATATGGTGAATCACATATAATGTGCAATTTATTTACAATAGAAGCAATTGAGAAAATAAGTAAAGAACCATTAATATATCATAGTGCATTTAAGAAAAATTCATATATAGATGAAAATGGCAAAGAAGTTATACCTGAAAAACCAAATTCTTATAAATTTGAATCATTTATATTTGATGCTTTTGAATTTTTTGATGATATTGCAATTTTAAGAGGAAAAAGAGAAGATGATTTTGCACCAGTAAAAAATAAAGATGGTGTTGATAGTCCTAAAACTGCTAAAGAATTATATGAAAAGTTTTGGGAAAGGAATAAAGAAAATGGAAAATTGTAAAATAAAAAACTTATATAATATAGAAGAAACAATTGCAAAACCTCTATTAGAGCAATTTACATATCCATGGGAAGTATTACCAAAAATAAGTGAATTTATAGTTGAATTAGGATTAAAACTAGATAAAAAAATATATGAACAAAAGGGAGAAAATATATGGATTGCAAAAACAGCTAAAGTTATGCCAACAGCATATATTAAAGGACCTACAATAATTGGCGAAAATGCAGAAATAAGACACTGCGCATTTATTCGAGGTAATGCAATAGTTGGAAATAATACAGTAGTAGGAAATTCAACAGAATTAAAAAATGTAATTTTATTTAATAATGTTCAAGTACCACACTATAATTATGTAGGAGATTCAATTTTAGGATATAAATCTCATATGGGAGCTGGATCAATTACATCAAATGTAAAATCTGATAAAACACTTGTTATTGTAAAAGATGGAGATAATTTAATAGAAACAGGATTAAAAAAATTTGGTGCAATGATAGGAGATTGTGTAGAAGTAGGCTGTGGAAGTGTTTTAAATCCAGGAACTATAGTTGGAAAAAATACTAATATATATCCATTATCATCTGTTAGAGGAGTTATAGCAGAAAATAGTATATATAAAAATAAAAATGAAATTGTAGATAAACTTTAATATTTTAATAGAACATAAAAGCGAAATATAACTATTTAGTAACATAAGGTTACTAGATAGTTATATTTTTTTTCTTTTGTAAATGTTACATTTGTTGATTTCCAGGTATAAAATAATCCACTACACCATATATTAAAGCACCAATAATTGCAGCCATCCAAGAAATTGTATATCCTGCTACAAAAAATTGAGTAACATATAAAATGATAGCAGCTAAGGCAAATCCAACAAAACCTTTACCAAAAGGACTTGCATGTAAACCTGTAAATTTAACAATAAGATAGTCCATTATTGTTAAAACAATTGCTGCAATAGCTAAAGCCCAAATATTATTTATAGAAAACCCAGGTGTAAAAAATGCAGTAATTGCTAATACTATAGCAGCAGTAATTAATCTTCCAACAATTTGCCAAACTGTAGAAGTACCACTTGCACTATTACTTTGAGTATTTGACATATCAAAAACCTCCTTATTAGTTTTATTAAATGAATTTTCATTAATTTTTTTCAAGGTATATAAATATTATTTACAGCAAAAAAATTTTTATACAAAAATCGTATAAATAACTAAAAAGTGTAGAAAATAAAATAAAAATATTTTATAGGAGAAAAATATGTTAATAACATTTTTTAGAGCGATAATCTTGTATATAATTGTACTAATTGTAATGCGATTAATGGGAAAAAGAGAAATTGGACAACTTCAACCATTTGAATTAGCAATATCAATAATGATAGCTGATTTAGCAGCAACGCCTATGGCAGAAACAGGTGTACCAATAACAAATGGAATAATGCCAATATTAGGATTGCTTGTAATGCATTTAATTATTTCAATGTTAAATATGAAAAGTACGAGAGCAAGAGAAATTATTTGTGGTAAACCATCAATACTAATATACAGAGGAAAAATAGATCAAAAAGCATTAAAAAAAGAGAGATTTACAATAAATGAACTTGAAGAAAGATTAAGAGATAATAATATATTTAATATAGGAGATGTGGAATATGCAATATTAGAAACAAGTGGACAAGTAACTGTAATACCAAAACCTAATAAAAGAACAACAACACCAGAGGACTTTAATATTGAGCCACAATATGAAGGAATACCATATGATTTAGTAGTAGATGGAAAAGTCATGTATGAAAATTTAAAAAAATTGGGTAAAAATTATACTTGGTTAAAAAATCAAACTGAAAAATTTGGAATAAAACCAGAAGAAGCATTAATTGTTACTTTAGATGGCGATAATAAATTTTTCTGTCAAGCCAAAGATAAGAAGGGAGATAAATAATGTTAAAAGAAACTGTAATTTGTATAGTAATTGTAGTTTTCATATTTGGTTTAGATATATTTACACAAAAATTTACAGAAGAGACAATAGACTTAACAAGTAAACAACTGGAAGATTTAAAGACAAATATACTAGATGATAATATAGAAACAGAAGAAAAAGTTAAAAATATTGATGATGAATGGAAAAACAAACAAGATAAATTGGCATATTATATAGAACATAATGAATTAGAAAAAGTAAATACAGCAATTGTTACTATGAAAAGTTATATAGAAACAGAAGATTTTTCTTCTGCTATAGCTGAATTAGAAAAAGGAAAGTATATATTAGAGCATATAAAAGATAAAAATACATTTGATTTACAAAATATATTTTAAAGATTGTTGAAAAGACAATCTTTTTTAT
>CANRHQ010000033.1 GCA_947630445.1 uncultured Clostridia bacterium
AGAGCATATAAAAGATAAAAATACATTTGATTTACAAAATATATTTTAAAGATTGTTGAAAAGACAATCTTTTTTATTTTCTAGGATTTACAAAGAACTCTATTTCTGATATTATATAAATATTAAAGGGGAGGAATAAGAATGAAATCAAAAAATGGATCTAGTATAATTATTATTAGTGTAGTTCTTGTTATAATATTTGCTTTATTTGGTGTAATAATATTAGCTCAAACTGATGATAATGATATGAATAATGAAGTAGCACAAAATGATGTAGTTGAAGATACAAAAAAGGAAGTAGAAAATATTATATTATCAGAAAGTGATATAGAAATAGATATTAAGGAAACCAAAAATATACTTGTAAAAATAGAACCATTAGAAGCTGATAAAGAAGAATTAAAATTTGATAGTACAAATTCTGAAATAGTTAAATTTAGTAAAGATACTAAAAATAGTAATGATAGTAATATATATGGAAAATTACAACCTCTTGCAGAGGGAGAATGTGAAATATATGTAAAAACAAATGGAATAGAGAGTAATAAAGTAAAAATAAAAGTAGTAGATAATGAAAGAATTGAAAATGAACGAAAAGCTCAAGAAGAACAAGCTAAAAAGGAAGCAGAGGAATTAGCTGCAAAAAAGGCTGCTGAAGAAGAAGCTAAAAGAGAAGCAGAAAGATTAGCTGCCCAAAAAGCGGCAGAGGAACAAGCTAAAAAGCAAACACAAACCCAGAAACAAGTAACAAGTTCATCAACACAAACATCAAGTAATAAAAGCAATAGTAAAACAGTATATACAACACCAACAGGGAAAAGATATCATTATTCTCCAACATGTGGAGGAAAGAATTCAACTGCAACTACTTTATCAGCTGCAATATCTAGAGGATTAACTCCATGTAAGAAATGTGCACAATAAAAATATGAATAAAATGGAGCTTCCAACGGGAATTGAACCCGTGACCTCAGCCTTACCAAGGCTGCACTCTACCAACTGAGCTATGGAAGCAAAATATTATTTGTATTATAATATATTTTATAATCAAAATCAAGGTATTAATAATAAAAAAGTAAAAATATAGAATTGCCCGTTTCTCTTGCAATTATTGAGTTAGTGTGGTATAATGCCTTCATATTAAAAAGGCAAAAATACAAGATTGAAAGGATGATTTATATGGAAGAAAATAACAATCAAAATCAAGAAATAGAATTAGATGAAAATCATCTAATACAAATAAGAAAAGAAAAATTAAAAGAATTACAAGATCAAGGTAAAAATCCATTTGAAATAACAAAATTTAATAGAACTCATTCAGCTGGAGAAATAAAGGCAAATTATGAGCAATTTGAACAAAAAGATGTAACAGTAGCAGGAAGAATAATTGCAAAAAGAATAATGGGAAAAGCATCATTTTGTACTATACAAGATAGTGATGAAAAAATTCAGAGTTATGTAAGTATAAATGATTTAGGTGAAGAAAGTTATAAAGCATTTAAAACATTTGATATAGGAGATATTATAGGAATAACTGGTTTTGTATTTAAAACAAGAACAGAGGAAATATCTGTACATGCTAAAGAAGTAACACTATTATCAAAATCATTAAGACCATTACCAGAAAAATTTCACGGATTAAAAGATGTGGATTTAAGATATAGACAAAGATATGTAGATTTAATAATGAATCCAGAAGTAAAAGATACATTTATAAAAAGAAGTCAGATAATAAGTGAAATAAGAAAAATATTAGATGAAAAGGGATATTTAGAAGTTGATACACCAATATTAAATACTATATCAGGAGGAGCAACAGCTAGACCATTTATTACACATCACAACACATTAGATATAGATATGTATTTAAGAATAGCAACAGAATTAAACTTAAAAAGATTAATAGTAGGTGGATATGACAAAGTATATGAAATGGGAAGAATATTCAGAAATGAAGGAATGGATATAAGACATAATCCAGAATTTACAACAATAGAATTATATGCTGCATATGAAGATTATAATGATATGATGAATATAACTCAAGAAATATTCCAGAAATGTGCTATGAAGGTTTGTGGAACAACAAAAATAACATATCAAGGAACAGAAGTTGATTTAGGCGGAAAATGGAAAAAGATCACTATGATAGATAGCATAAAAGAAGTAACAGGAATTGATTTTAATAAAATAAATAGTGATGAAGAAGCGGTTGCCTTAGCAAAAGAAAGAAATTTAGAAATTCCAGCAGGAAAAGAGACAAGAGGACATATAATTAGTTTGTTCTTTGATGAATATGTAGAAAAAACATTAACACAACCAACATTTATATATAAATATCCTATAGAAATATCACCACTTGCAAAAAAATCAAAAGAAGATCCAAGACTTGTAGAAAGATTTGAAGTATTTATATGTGGTAGAGAATATGGAAATGCATTCTCAGAATTAAATGATCCAATAGACCAATATGAAAGATTCAAAGAAGAAATTGCAGCAAGAGAAAATGGTGATGAAGAAGCTGGAATGATGGATGAAGATTTTATAAATGCATTAGAATATGGAATGCCACCAACAGGAGGACTTGGAATAGGAATAGATAGATTAATAATGTTATTAACAGATTCAGCATCTATAAGAGATGTATTATTATTCCCAACTATGAAACCATTTACTGACATTAATAAATAACTCAAAATACAAGTATTATTAAGGAACAATATATGAAAAAAGAAAAGAAAAAAATAATATTTATAATAATAACAATTGTACTATTGATATTAACAATTTTTTATATTATTAGGCATAATTATAATATAAAAGAATATGAAAAAAGTATAGAAGGAATAAAAGTAACTATGTTAGGTGGTTCTAATATAAAAGAAAAAGGCAATATAAATTCATGTAGCTATATAATTAGAACTAGAAACAATCAATTAATAATAGTTGATGGTGGCAGAGATATCGATAGTGAAATAGTTCAAAAATACATTATGGAATATAACAATGGAGTAGTAAATCATTGGTATATTACACATCCACATGATGATCATGTCGGAGCATTAATCAAATTATTAAATGATGAAAACTCAAATATTATAATAGAAAATTTATATTATTCATTTAACACTTTAGAATGGTATGAAAAATATGATGCAAGAGATTTTGAAACAGAGAAAAAAATAATAAATGCATTAAGTAGTAATAAAATTAAAAATAAAATAGAGTGTACCAAAAATCAAATTATACAAATGGACAATATAAAATGTGAAATTTTAAAAATTGCTAATCCAGAAATTATAAATTCAGATAATGGAAATGAAAGTAGTATGGTATTTAAAATGACAGCAACAGATGTGAATAAAAGTATTATATTTTTAGGAGATGCTTTTACACAAGCAAGTATAGAACTTTTAAAGACACCAGAAAAATTAAAAGCAGATGCGGTACAAATGGCACATCATGGTCAAAACGGAGTAACAAAAGAAGTATATGAAGCAATTAGACCAGAAATATGTTTCTTCAATTCACCAGAATGGTTATATAATAATGATAGCGGAACAGGATATAACACAGGACCATGGAAAACCATAGAAGTACGAGAGTGGATGAAAGAAATGCATGCCCAAAGTTTTGTTGCGTATGAAGGGGATATAACATTAAGATTTACTTCAGAAGGGTATGAAGTAATTAATTAAATTAACTAAAGGAGAATAATATGTTTGGATTTAATTTTGATAAAAAAACATTATACATAATAATAGGTATATTAGTACTTATTTCGATTTTATCATATGGAACAGAGGGATTATTTGATTTAGTATTATCAATACCAGCAGTATTGCTAGCAATAACAGTGCATGAATTTGGACATGCATTTGCAGCATATAAATTGGGAGATGATACACCATTAATACAAGGGAGATTAAGTTTAAATCCATTGGACCATGTAGATCCACTAGGATTAGCTATGTTATTATTTGCACATATAGGATGGGGAAAACCAGTGCAAATAGATCCAAGAAATTATAATAGAAATATAAGTGTAGAAAAAGCAGATGCAATAGTTTCATTTGCAGGACCTTTAATGAACTTTATTACTGCAATAGTATTTGCATTAATATATTGTGCAATATTAAAATTTGCAGGTTTAACATTTATTAGTAGTAATGTTGGGACAATTGTAATGCTAATTGTTGCATATGTTGTTACAATGAATGTAGGATTAGGAGTGTTTAACTTAATCCCATTACCACCATTAGATGGTTCAAAAATATTTATACCAATATTACCAAGAAATGCCAAAACATGGTTTATAGAACATGAGCAAACATTTTATTTTATATTTTTAATTATTTGGATAACTGGTATAGCTGGTAGATTAATATCACCAATAATTAGTCAAATAACTCAATGGATTTTGAACTTAGCAATGAAAATATTTATGCTATAAAAAGGAATAAAAAATGAAAGATTTAATTGTATTAGGAATAGAGTCAAGTTGTGATGAAACCTCTGTAGCTGTTGTAAAAAACGGTAGAGAGGTTTTGTCAAATGTAATTGATACACAAATAAAAATTCATGAGCAATATGGAGGAGTAGTACCCGAAATTGCATCAAGGAATCATATAGAAGCAATATCAAGAGTAGCCAAAAAAGCACTAGAAGAAGCAAATACTAAATTTGAAGATTTAGATGTAATAGCACCATCATATGGACCTGGTCTAGTAGGAGCATTATTAGTAGGAGTTTCGTATGCACGAGGAGTTTCATTTGCACTAAATAAACCACTTGTAGGTGTTAACCATTTAGAAGGGCATATAGCAGCAAATTATATAACACACAAAGACTTAAAACCACCATTTTTATGTATGTTAACATCAGGTGGAAATACTCAAATAGTATTAGTAAAAGACTACTGTGATTTAGAAGTCCTAGGAAAAACTAGAGATGATGCAATAGGAGAAGCATTTGATAAAATGGCAAGAGTAGTTGGACTAGGATATCCAGGAGGACCTAAAGTAGATAAATTAGCTCAAGAAGGAAAAGCAACAATCAATTTTCCTAAAACACATTTTGATAATTTAGACTTTAGTTTTAGTGGAATAAAAACAGCTGTAATAAATTTACACCATAAACAACCAGATATTAATAAAGCCGACTTATGTATGAGTTTTGAAAAAGCAGTTACAGAAGTATTAATAGAAAATATACAAAAGGCAATTGAACAAACAGGGATAAAAACAATTGTATTAGCTGGAGGAGTATCTGCTAATACACATATAAGAAATGAATTTACAAAATTAGAAGAAAAAGGAATAAAAGTATATAAACCAGATTTAAAATTATGTACAGATAATGCAGCAATGATAGGAGCAGCTGGATATTATAGATATATAAATGGAAATTTGTCAGATAATGTATTAAATGCTGTACCAAACCTAAAAATAGGAGAATAATAATGTCAATATTTGTAATAGCGGACTTACATTTATCATTCCAAAATCCAAAACCAATGGATATATTTGGAGAAAAATGGACAGACCACGAAGAAAAAATAAAAAGTAATTGGATAAAAAATGTAAAATCAGAAGACCTAGTAGTAATACCAGGAGATTTTTCATGGGAAACATATTTAGAAAATACAAAATTAGATTTTGAATATATAAATAGCCTACCAGGTAAAAAAATATTACTAAAAGGAAATCATGATTATTGGTGGACTACTGTAACATCAATGAGAAAGTTTTTAAAAGAGAATAATTTTACGAATATTGATTTTTTGTATAATAATAGTTATGAATTTGAAAACAAGATAATTTGTGGTACAAGAGGATGGAGTATTGTTGATGAAGAAATAGATAAAAAACTTATCAATAGAGAATTAATAAGATTAGAAATATCATTACAAGATGCAGTAAATAAATATGGCAATAATAAGGAGAAAATAGTATTTATGCATTATCCTCCTATTACAAAAGCAAGAATAATAACACATCAAGAAGCAGAATTCGTAGAATTAATGAAAAGATATAATGTAAAGAGATGTTATTATGGTCATTTACATGGGATGTCAATTGCAGATGCAGTAGAAGGAACTATAGAAGGAATTGAATTTAAGTTAGTTAGTGCAGATAAATTAAATTTTGAACTATTAAAAATAATGGGGTAAAGTATGGTAGATTTAAATAAAGATGTAAAATATGTAAAAACAGTTGGACCTAATAGAGTCAAACTTTTAAATAAATTAAATATTTACACATTAAAAGACTTAATAACATATTACCCAAGAGATTATGAAGATAGAAGTAAACCAAAGAATATATATGAATGTGTAGATGGAGAAGAAACCTTAATAGAGGCAATGGTGGCTGGTAAAATGTCAGAAATGCATAAGGGTAGAATGACAATAAGTAAATTAACAGTAAAAGATCAAACAGGAACATGTTATATTACTTGGTTTAACCAAGGGTATTTAAGAGATAAATTTCAGGCAGGAAAAATGTATAGATTTTTTGGTAAAATTTCTATTAAAGGTAATAGAGTAGAAATGAATTCACCAGTATTTGATGAGATAGAGCAAACCAAAAATACTGGAAAAATAATACCAATATATCCATTAACATTTGAATTAAAACAAAGCACATTAAGAAGAATAATAGAAAATGGGCTAGTTGAAGTAAAAAATCAATTACCAGAAACATTACCAGATTATATATTAAAAAATAACAATTTATGGGGAATTAATGAAGCAATAGAGAAAATACACTTTCCAGTAGAATTTTCAGATTTTAATAAGGCTAGAGAAAGATTAGTATTTGAAGAATTATTATCAATGCAATTAGCTTTATTAAAATTAAAAAATAATTATGAGCATGATGAAAATGGTATACAGTTCAATAAGCAAGTACATATGTCAGATGTAATAAATATACTACCTTTTAGATTAACAAAAGCTCAATTAAGAGTTTTAGAAGAAATAGATAGAGATATGGAAAGTACTAGACCTATGAACAGATTATTACAAGGAGATGTTGGTTCTGGAAAAACAGTAGTTGCAATGATATCAGCATATAAGGCAGTAAAATCTGGTTATCAAGTTGCTATAATGGCACCAACAGCGATACTTGCATCTCAACATTTAGAAGGATTTCAAGGAATATTAAATCAATTTGGAATAAGAACAGAATTGTTAATTTCAAGTATAACTAAAAAGAAAAAAACAGAAATTTTGGAAAAATTACAAAATGGTGAAATAGACATAATAATAGGAACACATGCAATATTAGAAGAAAATGTTATATTTAAAAACTTGGGATTAGTAGTTACAGATGAACAACATAGATTTGGAGTAAAACAGCGTAGTAAAATAGCATCAAAAGCACAAAATCCAGATATAATTGCAATGTCTGCAACACCAATACCACGAACATTAGCTTTAATATTATATGGAGATTTAGACATATCAATAATAGATGAACTTCCACCAAACAGAAAGAAAATAGAAACATTTGCAGTAAGAAAAAACATGGAAGAAAGAGTAAATAATTTTATAAAAAAGCAGATAGAAGAAGGAAGACAAGCATATATAGTATGTCCATTAGTAGAAGAAAATGAAGAAATGACATTAAAATCTGTCATAGAGTTAGCAGAAAAATATCAAAAAGAAACATTTAGTCAATATAAAGTTGAATATTTACATGGTAAAATGAAAGCAAAAGAAAAAGATGATATAATGAAAAGATTCAAAGATGGAGAAATAGACATTCTAATTGCAACAACTGTAATAGAAGTAGGTGTTAATGTGCCAAATGCAAGTATAATGGTTGTAGAAAATGCAGAAAGATTTGGATTGGCACAGTTACATCAATTGAGAGGTAGAGTAGGAAGAGGGGAATACCAATCATATTGTATATTAAAATATGAAGGAAATAGTGAAACAATAAGACAAAGAATGAAAGTAATGTGTGATACAAATGATGGATTTATCATTTCAGAAAAGGATTTAGAATTAAGGGGTTCTGGAGACTTTTTTGGAACAGAACAACATGGACTTCCAGAATTTAAAATTGCAAATTTATTTGAAGATATAGGAATTCTAAAGAAAGTTCAGAAAATTTCTCTTGATATTATGGAAAAAGATCCAAAACTAGAACAAAGTGAAAATAAAAAATTAAATATGTTAATAAGAGATAAATTTGGAAAAAGAATTGAAATTTAGTTTAAAAGGATGTAGATAAAATGTTTGAAATAATATTAAAATTAATAAATGCAATTATAATTTTAATAGGAGTTATATTAATATATGATGCACGAATAATAACAAAAAAATTATTTGGATTTGGAGATCAAAATGAGGCAACTAGTGGACTAAAGATTTTAGGCACTATGCTAGTTGCTATAGGTGCTTTAATATTATTTTTTATGAAATAATAAAAAAATAAGGAGAAAATAGATGACATTAATAAAAGCTAGTTTATTATTTATAGTATTTCTATTTATCTTTTATAGGATGGGATTACTTTTAAATAAAATATTTAAAAGCTATAATTATTTGAATATACTATTAAATGGATTTATATTAACAGTTGCAATTTTACAAATTATTTATATACCAATGATTTTATTACATGTATCATTCAAATTTGTATTATATACAACTATAATTATATTGTCTATATTATTAATTGTATCATTTTTTACATACAAAATTAGTGAAGAAAAGAGATTACTAAAATATAATCTGTCAAAAATAAAAAAATCTAAGAAAATATATTATGTTTTAATATTAATAACAATTATTGGTTTACAAGCTGTAACATCAAGTCTATTGTTTAATGAAAACGCAGATGATTCATTTTATGTTAGTTTAGTTGAAGAAAATCAAAATTCATCATCAATATATACTAAAGCACCATCTTTAGGGATTGAAAATACTACATTTCTTTCTCGATATATGATTTCTGGGCATGAATTAGCATTATCTGTAGAATCTAAAGTTTTTAATATACCAAGTACAATATTATGCCATACAATTATTCCATTTATAATGATATTATTTTCATATATGGCATATTACACACTAGCAAGAACATTTCTTAATAGAAGAAAATCACAGACATTTGTGTTGTTATTATCAATATTATTTTTATTTAGTGGATTTTCAACTAGATTAAGGGGAAATATTTTATTATGGAGAATGTGGCAAGGAAAAGAAATATTTTTAAATATTGTGTTGACACTAATTCTATCTAACTTAATTAGTTTAAATAAATATAATCAGAAAAGAAAAATAATATTTTTAACAATATTAAACTTTTCAGCAATATTTTTTACAAATACAGCAATATTCTTGGTATTTTTTGCTTATATGCCATTTGGAATACTTCAATTATTAAAGAAAAGATGGAAGACATTTGGATTATTGCTTTTATCTGGTATACCTATTGTATTATATGGAGCTATTTATTTGGCGATAGCTCAAAATATACAAGGTTCAAGTTTTACTGATATAAAAATGATAGAAATATTAAAAAATTATATTGGAACAGGATATTATCACATTTTATATATTATTTCTATTATTATAATAGCTATAAAAGGAGATAAGAAAGCAAGAATATATTTCTTGGGAATACCTATTATATATTTAGTTACAATATATAATCCAATGTTAACAAAATTGATAACTAAGTATTTTACAGGTTCAGAAGTATTTTGGAGGTTGTTGTGGCTTTTACCAGTTGAGGCTTCCATAATTTATTCTTTTATAATATTACTATATTTGAATAATAGAAAAATATATAAAGGAATAATATTTACTATAGAAGTAATGTTATTAATATGTATGGGAAAATTTGCATATTCTAAAAATGGATTTGAAAAATTTGAAAACTTAAATAAAATACCACAATATATTATAGATCAAACGCAATATATATTAGATAAACAGAAAGAAACACATGAATTGTCTACAGTAATGGCTCCACCAGAACCATTACATAGTACAACAATGAGACAATTGACTTCAAAAATAAATTTATTTTGGTCAAGAGATCATTATATAAATGAATTATTTTCACCAGAAACGGTACAAGAAATGCAGAAAATATATATTATTTATAAAAATCAAATACCTTCAATTACTTGTGAAGAATTTGATAGTATACGACAAAAATATAATGTCAATTGGATTATAATTAATTCTGATAATTTGGAGATTATACAATATTTGAATCAAACAAATTGTATTGATGTAAAGGAAATTGATAATTACATGATATATCAGTATTAATAAACAAAAAAATCATTCAGTAAAATGAATGATTTTTTATGTTGATGTTGCCTATAATTTAGTAATTACTTTATTTTTAATCTATATAATCTTTCTATTGGTGAATCAGCTTTAAAAGTCTTTACTTCTTCAACAAACTCCCAACCAAATTTTTCATATAATCCTATATGTTTTGTATATAAAAATAATTCTGTTAAATTTGCTTTTTTAGCATTTTCTTCTACTGTATTCATCAATTTTCTACAAATGTTTCTTCCCCTAAATTTCTCATCAACATATACATTTATAAGCCAAGGATAAATATCTGGTCTACTATCTAAATCATCAGACATTGACAACTGATACATACCTGCTGGCTCTCCATCAATTAAAGCCACAAAAGTTTGAGGCAATTTTTCTTTGCAAAGACAATGTTCTAAATTACATTTTACTGCTTCAAAACTATAATTATTTTTTATTCCCCACCAATTATAATTCCATTCACATAGTTTATCAAAAATATAATTATTACTATCTTCTAATCTTATAATTTCCATATAAACTCCATTCTATAAATTTTATAATATTTTGCAATGACATAGTTATTTTTAATATAATTAAAGAATGTAAAATCACATAAAAACACCTAGTTTGGTGCGAACAACGTAGATATTTACAACTTTTTTAAAAAAATTTGTTTTGTTCGCTTGTATTTTATCTAACAATATTGTATAGTAATTGTCATAGGAAATGAACATAGTAGTAGATATGTGTTGCCACTACACTTGATAACTTCTGTTATCAGAAAGTGAGGTGGTGTTTATGAGTTTTATACTATTTTTAATCTGTGCCTTAATGGTATCATCAACAATAAACGTAGCCTTATTGACGATTTTATACATAAAATATGTAAATTCAATAATAAATAAGGAATAAAATAACAACACATTCCACTATGCCAATATTGCGAATGTGTTGTTATACTCTTATGTAGTGGTAACCGCATTCACTGCGGTTATTCATTTCCTATTTTCATTATACTTTATATTTTCAGAAATGTCAAATATAAAGTAATTTGGATAATATATACCTCGTTTTTTACTATAATTTTATATGACTTTAGCTTTGCCGTAAGTCCTAATCCCCTATTAGTTTTGAAAATGGTACAAAACTCGTGAAATAATGTAGTACATTCTGAAAATAAAACTAAAAAAATACCATTCTTTTATTCAGAATGATATTTCTACTTATCTGTTTTATAGTTCGAACAGATAAGTCGTTGGTGCGGATGAGAGGACTTGAACCTCCACGCCGTTGGCACTGGTTCCTAAGACCAGCGCGTCTGCCAGTTCCGCC
>CANRHQ010000034.1 GCA_947630445.1 uncultured Clostridia bacterium
TTATCAATACCTACAACAGGAACAACAACATATTATTTACATGTATTAACAATAGATAATGCAAACAATCCAAAAGAAACAATATCAAAGGCGATAAAAGTTGTAGCAAACAAACATAAACATAGTGGAAGTGCAACAAATGGAGGAGGTTGTTATACTACTAAGTATTATCATTATAATTATACAGTCAATGATTATTGCGATCATAGTGTTCACGGTAGTGCAGATTTAAACGATGATGGAAGAAAGGACTTTTTTAGATGTTATCAGTGTGGTGGTAATGTTGTTTGGTATGATAATGAGTATCCTCTTCCAGCTCCTAAACTTATAGGTTCTCATGTGGCAAGCGGAGAAGGAACTACTTTACCTAGTGGAGCTACAATAACTAGTCAAGAGTATAGAATAAATTGTCAAAAGACTGAAGGACAATTAGAATCTTATACAATAACTTATTAATTAATCATAACCACCAGTAAAACCTGGTGGTTTGTTCTTAGCCTATAAAACTTTTAATAGTTAAAAACCTTTAGAACTCTCTGTAAAATAGGGGACTTTCATTGCACAATAACAAAAATGCTAACATTTGT
The DNA here is from genome assembly GCA_947630445.1 of uncultured Clostridia bacterium. Taxonomy (GTDB): domain Bacteria; phylum Bacillota; class Clostridia; order TANB77; family CAG-508; genus CAG-269. The sequence goes on from CANRHQ010000034.1 coordinate 588, forward strand.
TAGCATTTTTTGTTGATTTTAGAAATAATGAATGTTAAAATAAAACAAAAGGAGAAAAAAATGAACCCAAAACAAGAATGTAAAAAAATAATAAATAGTTTTAAATATGCAATAGAAGGTTTTATATCATCATTTAAAACAGAAAGAAACATGAAAATACACATATTAGCAACAATAATAGTTATTATATTAGGAATATTATTAAAACTAAATACAATTGAATGGTGTATATGTATAATATCAATAGTATTAGTTGTATCAACAGAATTAATAAATACAGCTATAGAAACAATTGTTGATATGATAAGCCCAGAAAAAAATCCAAAAGCCAAATTAGTAAAAGACATATCAGCAGCGGCAGTATTGGCAATGGCAATTGCATCAGCAATAATAGGATTTATAATTTTTATTCCTAAAATGATCTAAATATATAAAAATATCGAAAAACGATAAAAAAGTATTGACAAATAATAAATATAATAATATAATGCTCTTATCAGAGGAGGAATAATTATGGAAATATCAATAGGAGCATTAATTTTAAGTATATGGCATTCAATACTATTTTGGAATAAAGACATAAAATTTTCTGCTTTATTATTTGCAATACCAGTAATATATATATCTTATAAAATATTAAAAGGAAAAATAAAAAATAAAAAAGCATTATTAATTTCAATTCCAATAATATTATTATCAAGTACTTATTTAATTTTTGATAATATACTATTTCAAAAATTAAATTTAATTATTATACCAATATTATATGTAATAATGATAATGTTAGCATTAGTACCAGAAATAAAAGTAAAATCAATCATATATAAAATAATTGTAATGGTTATAGAACCATTTAATTATTTTGGAGAAGTAGTTCAACAATTACATATACAAAAACCATACAAGAAATTTAAAAATATAACAAATATTATAAAACCAATATTTCTTACACTTATAATCGTATTTATAGTATTAGGATTATTAATATCTGCTGATACAGAGTTTGCTAAAATATTTAAACATGTATTTGCATCTATAGGAAATTTATTAAATAATTTTAGTATACCATCAATAGTGATAAGAATAGCAATTATAGTATTATTGTTCTTTTATATATCTGCATTTTTTATTAATGCATTATCCCAATATAATGTATTAAAAGAATTTGACGAAGAAGAAAGTAAGAAAAAAGATAATTTAACAATCTACATGATGTTAACAGCTTTAAATTTAATATATTTAGTTTTCTGTTTTATACAAATAAAATCATTATTTACAATAAAAAATATTATATATTCCCAATATGCAAGGCAAGGATTTTTCCAATTAATGATAGTTTCATTAATAAATATTATAATGATATTGAAAGCAACAGATAAACAAATAATTGAGACAGAAAAGCAATCAAAATATAAAAAGGTTATGTGTATCTTAATGCTTATATTTACATTAATAATCATAATATCTTCATTTTTAAGAATGACACTATATCAACAACAATATGGAAATACTAGATTAAGAGTTTTAGTTGATTTTACATTATTAACAGAAACAATATTATTAGTGCCAACATTTATATATGTTCTAAATTCAAAAATTAATTTGGTAAAAATATATTCAATTATAATTGTTACAATGTACTGTATAATAAACTTTGTAAATATAGACAAAATAATAGCAATAAATAATATTAATAGATATGAAAAAACAGGGAAAATAGATGTTATGTATTTAACTTATGATCTAGATACAACAGATATAATAGATGAATTATTACAGTTAAAAGACACACAATTTAAATATACAGAAGATAAATTAGGAAAAGAAAACAATCAAACTATGTTAAGAGAATATTTAGAAAATAAAAAAACAGAATTAAATAATAAACTAAAATCAGTTCAAGAATTCAATATTTCAGAATTTAAAGCTAAAAATATGTTAAAATAGGAGGAAAAAATGAAAATATTAGGTGAAAATGGAATAGGAAAATTTTTAAAAATATTTTTACAAACATGTTTTTATGGTGGAATAATATTATTATTGATATTGCCATTTGAGCTACAAATGGTAGGACTACACTTAAACGCAACAGCTATGGTAATATATCCTAATGGAATAGCATTATTAGTAATTGCTTATCAATTTATAGGATTATTTGATTCTTTAAAAAACAATAATCCATTTTGTATGGAAAATGTTAAAAGATTGAAAGTAGCAGGTATAGCATCTGCTGTTGAATCAGCTCTTTGGACTTTAGACTTGTTATATGAAATATTTTTAGTGAAATATTTTGATGTAATAATAGTATTAGTACTAACTTTTATGATATTGCTATTTATAGGAGTTTCAATAGCATTATACATTTTATCAGAACTAATGAAACAAGCTACACAATATAAAGAAGAAAATGAATTAACAATATAAGGAGGCATAATAATATGATTATAGTAAATTTGGATGTAATGATGGCAAAAAGAAAAATATCATCACAAGAACTAGCAGAAAAAATTGGTATAACACAAGCAAATTTATCAATTTTAAAAACCAACAAAGGAAAAGCCATTAGATTTTCTACACTAGACAAAATTTGCGAAGTTTTAGAATGTACTCCTGGAGATATTTTAGATTATCAAGTCACTTTATAGTCACTTTGATAAAATAAAATTAAATAAAGGTGATAATATGAAAATAATAAAAAGGATAATAATAATAGTACTAGTAATAATAATATTTATAGGAGCAATAATAACATACAAAGGATATTCACTATATAAACAAGCATTAGATGAAATTAGTGTTAAAGATAAAGTAACAGAAATAAAATCAAAAGAAAATTATACAAAATTAGAAGATATGCCAGAATTTTATTTGAATTCTGTAGTTGCTGTAGAAGATCACAGATTTTATAAACATGGTGCAATAGACCTAATTGCAATAGGTAGAGCAATTTTTACAAATATAAAATCATTTGAATTAAAAGAAGGAGGAAGTACAATAACACAACAATTAGCAAAAAATATCTATTTTACACAGGAAAAAACAGCATTAAGAAAAATATCAGAAATTTTTATGGCATTTGAAATAGAAAAAAATTGTGAAAAAGATGAGATATTAGAATTATACTTAAATACAAGTTATTTTGGAAGTGGCTGTTATTGTGTAAAAGATGCAGCAAAAGTTTATTTTGATAAAGATCCAATAGATATGGATAAATATGAAAGCAGTTTATTAGCAGGAATACCTAATGCACCATCTGTATATGCACCAAATAAAAATCCAGAATTAGCATCGCAAAGGCAAAGACAAGTTCTTGAAAAAATGGTGAAATATGAGTACATAACAGAAGAAGAAAAAGAGCAAATATTAAATAGTAGATAAAAGCTGGCAATAAAAAGCCAGCTTTTAAATTTCAGTTATTTTCATATTATATTTGTCCTCAAATACTTTCTTTTTTGCGATATATTCTTTAGTTTTAATACCTTTAACATCAATTACTTCATAAGAATTATCTTTATTAAAAATGATAAAATCAGCTTTATATTTAAGACCAGGTGCAAGCATAAATGTAGGTTGCAAACAAAAACCATTTATCTCTTTAGCTTGTAATTTCATTTTTAATTCACAATAATAATCAGCTTCTTTTTGACTATCAAAAGTATGTCCATCTACAGAAGTTTTATTTGCCCTATATTTACTTTTTTTTATTTTATTATCAGTAAATTTTTTATAATCTTCTACACTCCAATGTTCCATTATATTTCTCCCATAAGTAACATTTTATAAAAATATTATATATTAAAAAAGTCAAAAGTGCAACAAAATTTGCATTTTAAGCCAAAATATGTTATAATTAATTAGCTGTGCTCAAGTAGCATTTAAAATAAAGTAACTCGTAAACAATATATTTCAGGAGGGTTTTCAAATGAAAACTAAAAACAAAAAGAAAGAAAAAATGCGGACTAAATGGATTTGCATTATAGAATGTATTATTGCTTCTATAGTATTGCAAATTGTGTTTGGCAAAACAGTAGTCTGGAACATTAACTTTGGGATACCAGCCAAAGTATTAATGCACATAGTACTTTTTGCTTCAACTATGCTTATTTGCGGTAGTTGCTCGGAATTTATGCTGGAATTGTTTGAGGACTATAAGACAAACCAAAATTTAGTGTATGATTTCGTACGTCAAGTACTGATAGGAATACTTGCACTAATTAGTCTGTCGGAATTAATACTTTCCTCATCATCTGGTAAAGATGTAAAATTAACTGGGTACATCATATCAGCAGCTACTGGAATAGGCACATTACTACTCATTTTTTCTTCTAAGAAACCAGAAGAAGAGTTATAAGAGACGGCTGGGTTCATCAATGATGAACCCTTTTATATTTGCTAAAAAACATAAAATATTATATAATAAAACTGGTGATAAAATGAAGAAAATATTGTTAGTTGAAGATAATGAATCTATAATACTAGGTTTAAAATATACATTAGAACAAGAAGGCTTTATTGTAGATATAGCTAAAAATGTACTATCAGCAAAGACACTAAAAAGTAAAAATAACTATGACTTATACTTACTAGATATATCATTGCCAGATGGGGAAGGTTTTGAAATATGTAAAGAGGTTAAGGAAAAAGACAATAAACCAGTAATATTTTTAACTGCAAGAGATGATGAATCAGATGCAGTACAAGGTCTTGATATGGGTGCAGATGACTATGTAGTAAAACCATTTAGAACAAGAGAATTAATATCAAGAATTAATAGTGTACTAAGAAGATATGGATATGATGCTAATAATCAAAATAATATAAAATGTGGAGATATAATAATAGATACTAATTCTGCAAAAGTATACAATAAAGACAAAGAAATTATTTTTACAAGTTTAGAATATAAAATATTAGTAATGTTATTTAGTAATAAAGGAATACTAGTAACAAGAGAAAAAATACTTGAACGAATATGGGATGTTGCAGGAAATTTTGTAAATGATAATACACTTACAGTATATATAAAAAGAATAAGAGAAAAAATAAATGATAAAGACGGAAAAATAATTGAAACAGTTAGAGGAATTGGGTATAGGGTGGTAGATAAATAATGAAAAAAACAAAACAAAATATACTGATATTTTCATTATTAATTATAACAATATTAATTATAATTTTAAATTCTATAATGATAGCAACACAATATAAGATAATTCAAGACAAAATAAATATTGTAATTGCAAATATTGTAGGAAAATTAGAAAAACAATATCCAGATATAGATGATTCAGAAATAAATTCTATATTAAATATGGATCAAAATGAAATATCATTAGGAACAGAAATTTTAAATAAATATGGAATTGATATACAAAAAGAATCAAGTATAAAAGAACTAGAAAATCAAAAATTCAATATTTTAATAATAAACATAACAAGCATAATAGTGATTTTTATAATATCATTTTTATTATTAAAAATATATTTTAATAATAAAAATAAAAAAATTAAAGAAATAACTCAATATATTAAAGCAATAAATCAAAAAAATTATAATTTAAAAATTGATGAAAATACAGAAGATGAATTAAGCAATTTGACAAATGAATTATATAAAATTACTGTTATGTTAAAAGAACAAGCGGATATCTCTATAAACGATAAAAAAACACTACAAAGAATACTTGAAGATATATCACATCAATTGAAAACACCATTAACTTCGATATCAATAATGTTAGATAATATTAGAGAAAACCCTAATATGGAGGAAGAAACTAGGCAAAAATTTATTAATGAAATAAGTGGACAAATTGAATGGCTTAACTGGTTAATTATATCACTTTTAAAATTATCAAAATTAGATTCAGATACAGCAACTTTTGTAAAAAAAGAAATTAATGTAAAACAACTTATAGAAAATGTAATAAAAAATTTGTCAATACCTATAGATATAAAACAGCAAAATATAATTATAAATGGTGATGAAGCAAAATTTATAGGAGATTATAATTGGCAATTAGAAGCAATAACTAATATTGTAAAAAATTGCATTGAACACACAGGAGAAAAGAAAAATATTTTTATAAATTTTGAAGAAAATAATTTTTATACAAAAATTGTTATTAGAGATGAAGGAACAGGTATAGATAAGCAAGACATAAAACATATATTTGAGAGATTTTATAAAGCCAAAAATTCATCAGAAAATAGTGTAGGAATAGGATTAGCACTTGCAAAAAGTATAATTGAAAAAGATAATGGATATATAATGTGTACTTCAAAAGTTGGAGAAGGAACAACTTTTGAAATTAAATATATGAAAGATTAATGTAAAATACTTGATTTTATAAAAAATTATTGATATATTATTTATATAAATTGTCATTTAAGGAGAAAATAATGAAACTAAAGAATAATAAAGGTGTTACAGGTGTAGATGTAGCTGTTGCAGTAACAATATTTATAGTATTTTTGTCTATAATAACCGCAATGTTTTCTAATATTGTAACAACTTCTCAAGAGATAAATAGAAAAGCAAAAGCGACCAATTTGGCTATAGATGTTATTGAAAAAATAAAAAGGCGTAGTTTTGATAGTGTATCAACTAACATGAGTGCACAAGAATTAGGAGTTGTTGTACCAGATGGATATACTATTGATATTTCTGTCGAAGATTATAAAAATGAAAATATATTAAAAACTGTAAGTGTTAATGTTGGTTTTAAAAATAGAAAAACAAATGAAAATATAAACTTAGAAACATTATTACGAAAAGGTCCTGTAAGAAAAATATTAATTTATTCTACTGCTGTTAAATATGAAATGCAAGGAACGGCACAAGCTATATATGAAAAATTAAAAACATATTATATAGATTCTAAAATTGACTATACTAACCAAGAGAATACAAATTCTCTTGATGCTATGGTTAGCAGTGACAATTATGATTTAATAATTTTATATGCTGGAGCTTGGTCAGTAGATGCAGCAAAGTCAAATAATTTAGCAAAAACTAATAATTTATTTACTATAGGAAATGATAATAATCAAACTTTAGATATAATACAAACATCAAGTACTATTACATTACCTCGGAGGAGCTAGGGTTAATGCAATACCAGAAATGACTGCAATAGGAGAAGAAAAAATTGGAATGCCATTATCAAATAAAGATGATAGTGGTCAAGTGAAAATAAAATTTAAAGAAGGTACAGAGGTTTTATACACTGCTCGATATACTGGAACTAATTTAATAGAAGATGGACAGTCACTTAATACTAATGAAGTAACTTCTGATTGTATAGGAGCATTAAAAACTTCTACTAGCAATGGTACAAAAATGTGGATACATTCTCAATATCCTCTTGCTAGCTATATATCATCTTATGATGTAGATACAGATGTTATTTTGAGACTAGTAAGATATATATTGGGAGATTAAAATTATATAAAATAGCACTTCAATTTGAAGTGTTATTTTTTTAATTTATAAAAGTAAAGAATTATATATAAAGAAATAAAAAAAATATTATTAGAAAGTATGGTCAGTCTCTTGACAGAACATTTATGATGTGATAATCTAGTATCGAAAACTAGATACGAAAGGGATATATAATGAAAAAAGTAAAATATTTAGATTCAAAAGAATTTGAAAACTTAAAAGAATTAATATATTATACTGTTCAAAAATTCGCAAATAATGTTGCATTTGTAATAAAGCACAAATCTGGTAAAGAGGTATCATATGAAAATATTACATATAAAAAATTTTTGGAAGATATAAATGCATTTGGAACGAAATTATTTGAATTAGGTTTTAAAAACAAAAGAATAGCCATTGTTGGAAGAAATAGATACGAGTGGGTAGTTGCACATTTTGCAAATTTACTAGGTGGAATTGTATCAATTCCACTTGATAAAGAATTACAAGTAGATGAATTAGAAAGTTGTATTTCTAGAAGTAAAGCAGATGTTGTAGTATTTGATGAAAAATATGAAGCCAATATATCAGAAATAAAAAGAAGAGGAAACACAAATTTAACTGAATATATATGTATGGATACTAATGAAAATTATAAAAACTTTTATGATTTAAGAAATGATGGAGAAAACTTATTAAAACAAGGAAAAACAGAGTATATTAATACAGAAATAGATTCATCAAAAATGGCAATATTACTATTTACATCAGGAACTACATCAAAGTCAAAAGCTGTAATGTTATCACAAAAAAATATTGCATCAAATGTATATGCAATGTTATTAGTAGAAAGATTTTTCCCTACAGATGTTAATTTGGCTTTTTTGCCATTCCATCATATATTTGGATCTACAGAAATGGTTGTAATGCTAGCTTCTGGACTAAAGACTGCATTTCCAGATGGATTAAGATATGTTGCTCAAAATTTAAGGGAATATAAAGTATCAGTATTTGTAGGAGTACCACTTTTAATAGAAGCTATATACAAAAATGTAGAAAAAGAAATAGAAAAGCAAGGAAAAACAAAATTAATTAATAATGCAAAAAAAATTAGTAATTTTTTATTGAATTTTCATATAGATATAAGAAGAAAATTATTTAAACAGGTGTTAGATGCACTTGGTGGAAATATGAGGTTTATAGTATCTGGTGGTGCAGCATTAGATAAAAGAGTTGCACAAGGTTTTAATGAGTTAGGAATAGAATTAGTACAAGGTTATGGATTAACAGAAACAGCACCAGTTATAGCTGCTGAGAACTGTGTTCAGAAGAAAAGAAGTGGTTCTATTGGGTTCCCAATGAAAAATGTGGAATTAGAAATAGTAAATAAAGATGAAAACGGAATAGGAGAATTACGAGTAAAAGGTCCTAATGTTATGTTAGGGTACTATGAAAATGATGAAGAAACCAAAAGAGTAATGAAAGATGGATGGTTCTATACTGGTGATTTGGGTTATATTGATAAAGATGGATATATATTTTTAACTGGTAGACAAAAAGATATGATAGTTCTAAAAAATGGAAAGAAAGTATTTCCAGAAGAATTAGAAATTTTAATAAATAGAATTGATTTAGTAGAAGAATGTATAGTATTTGGAATGCCTGATGAAAAAGATAAAAATGATTTAAAATTATCAGTAAAAGTAGTATATAATAAAGATGCAGTAAATGAGAAATATCCAAATGTTACACAGGAAGAATTAAGAAAAATAATATGGGAAAAAATAAAAGAAATAAATAAAACATTTCCTTCATACAAATATATTAAAAATATGATTTTAACAGATGAAGAATTAATAAAAACAACAACTAAAAAAGTAAAGAGAAATGAGGAAATAAAAAAAATATTAGAAAAATAAAACAGTTTTATAGACTGTTTTATTTTTTCTTTAATTTATATAATTAAAGATATCCATAAATTAATTATACCATGTTTTGACAATAAATACAAGATATTTACAAAATGTAAAATTATATTTCAATATAGCAAAAAAACAGGATAAAAGTAATAAATAAAGACCTCCAAAGAAATAAAAAATCCTTAAGTATATAAATTAAGGAGAAGCAAAGGAGGAATGAATATGGAAAGAAACAAAGGAATAACATTAATAGCAGTAGTAATAACAGTAGTAGTGCTAATAATATTAGCAGGAATAAGTATAGGTGCATTAACAGGAGAAAATGGAATAATAGATCAATCAAAAGAAGCGAAAAGAATGTCAGTATATAGTGAAGAAGAGGAAAAAATCAAAGAAGCAGAGATAAAAGCAACATCGGAAGATAAGGCTGGAAGAGTAAAAAAAGAAAACCTTGAGAAAGAGTTAGATGAAAATCTAGGAGAAGGAAAATATAGAATAGAGGAAGATGACAGTAAATTTACAATAGTAGTAGAGGATAGTCCATACAAAGAAGAGCATTATGTATATAAAGATATACCAACAATAGCAGAAGCAAATTTAAGGATAGAGTATTCAATAATAAAATGGACAAACAC
>CANRHQ010000035.1 GCA_947630445.1 uncultured Clostridia bacterium
ATAGATAGCAAAGATTTATATCATATTGGAGCATCATTAAAAGACTTAGGAAAGAAGTGCTTTGCAATTTCAAAGATGGAAGATAATGAATATATAAAGAGAATGGAAGATGTAATATAAATTTTTAAGGTGTCAATTTGTCACCTTATAATAAATATAAAAACATGTGGTCACAAATTGTGACCACATCAAAAAATGAAAAACATGAAGTCGCAATTTGCGACTTCAAACACACTTTATATCTCAATTTTAGGCTGATACATTTCTAGCCACATATTTACTTGGCAAAGATATGCCATAAGCTGTGGACCAGTCATAAGTTGCCCAAACCAAGGTCTAGTAAAAGCCTTGCCATCTGTATTAAGAATATTTAAAATATAATCTCTATTAAGTAAATTATTAATAGGTGCTTTTGGATTAGACATAATATCAGTAAGCATAGATTTTACTTTTGCAAGATAAGTAGGATTATGAGTTTTAGGGTAAGGACTTTTCTTTCTATCAACAATTTCTGGAGGTAAAATTCTACGAGAAATATATCTTAACAATCCTTTTTCTCTTCCATTAAGAGCTTTCATTTCCCAAGGAATATTCCAAACATATTGAGCAAGTCTATAATCACAAAATGGAACACGAAGTTCAAAACCATTATACATTGCCATTCTATCAGATCTATCAAGAAGAGTTTGCATAAACCAATTTAAAGTAAGATGTGAGATTTTTCTCTTTTCAGCAGTTTCTAAAGAATCAGTATCAAGAATTTCTACTTGTTCTAAACTTTCATTATATCTATAATCAATATATCCATGTAAATCGATTCTTTTAGCAATATAAGGATTTAATAGTGTTTGTCTTTCAGAAATTGCAATTGACCAAGGGAAAGTTCCACTATGAAGCGCATCTTCACGGAAAAACCAAGGATATCCACCAAAAATTTCATCTGCACATTCACCAGTAAGAGAAACAGTCGCAGTAGGTTTAACATATTTACAAAATAATAATAAAGAAGAGTCAATATCAGCCATACCCGGCATATCTCGGGCTATCATTGCATCTTTTAAATAGTCTGCTAATTCAGGAGTATCAATTACTATAGGGTGATGGTTAGTATGAAGTTTATTAACCATTAAATTAATATAATAATTATCAGAATTAGGTTGAAAATCACTTTTAACAAAGTTTTTATCATTATCAACATAATCTATAGAATAAGTATCTAATGGAGGTAGACCATTTTCATGGCAATAATCAGATGCATATTTAGTTATAATACTAGAATCTAAACCTCCAGATAAAAAGGTACATAAAGGAACATCAGAAACTAATTGCCTTGTAATAGCATCTTTTAAAAGAAAATCTAAATGTGAACATGTTTCTTCAAAGTTTTCTTTGTGAGGTTTACTAGTCAATTTCCAATATCTTTCAAAATGTAAACCTGTTCTATTATAAATAGCAAAATGAGCAGGCTTTAGCTCAAAAATATTGTTAAATATAGTTGTACCTGGTGTATGAGCAGGACCAATACCAAACAATTCAGAAATACCTTGAGAATCTAAAATTTTTTGTACTCCAGGATATTTGAAAATTGCTTTAATTTCAGAAGCAAAAATAAAAGAATTATTTTGCATAGTATAAAATAAAGGTTTAACCCCAAAATGATCTCTTGCCATAAATAATTCTTCAGTTTTATTATTCCAAATAGCAAAGGCAAAGATACCATTTAGATGTTTTACAACATCTTTTCCATAATAAATATAACTCTTTAGTAAAACTTCTGTATCACAATGCCCATTAAAAGTAAAACCATTTTCTTCTAAAGTTTTTCTTAATTCTTTAGTATTATATATTTGTCCATTATAAACAATAACATATTCGTTTTGTGAAAAATGCTCAATCATAGGTTGTTTTCCACCTTCAGGATCTATAACAATCAATCTTTTATGACCAAGTGCTATTCTATTTTTTACATAATAACCTTGTTCATCAGGACCACGTTTAGAAAGAACATTATTCATATTAGATAAAATATTCGTATATCTTGAAATATCGTATTTATAATTAACAAAACCAACGAATCCACACATAAAAAAGCCTCCATAGTTAAATTATATGCATAAAATCGAAAAAAGATGTTGACAAATTTTAAAAATCCTTGTATAATTTTATAGTGGCAAAATTACTAAAAAATAGAAAATAATGAATAGATATATATTATATCTTTATATGAGGGGGGATTAATATGGCACAACCAAAAAGAAGATGGTCAAAAGCAAGAACACATTTAAAAAGATCAACATGGAAAGTAGAAAAACCAAATTTAGCTACTTGCCCACATTGCCATGAACCAGTTATGCAACATAGAGTATGCCCAAATTGTGGATACTATAAAGGAAAAGAAGTAGTTGCAAAAAAAGAAGAAAAATAAAAGCATATGAACGCCAATAAGTAGGCGTTTTTTGCGTGCAAATAGAGTTACTATTGAATATAATATAATAAATATGGTATAATAACCATTAGTTGTAAAAACAAAGGGAGGAACAAAGATGAAAGATTTAAGAAAAACTAAAATTGTAGGAACAATTGGACCAGCAAGTGAAGATAAATTAGAGGAATTATTTGAGGCAGGACTAGATGTTGTAAGAATAAACTATTCACATGGAAGTTGGGAAGAACAAAAAGAAAAAACAGAAAAAGTATTAAAAATAAGAAAAGAATTAGATTTACCTATTCCAATGATTCTTGATATGCAAGGACCAGAAATAAGAACAGGAATGTTAGTTACAGGAAAAAGTGAAAAAATACAATTAGAAAAAGGACAAAAATTTACTTTAGTTAATGAAGACATTCTTGGAGATAAAGATAAAGTATCAGTAAGTTATAAAGAATTATATAGAGATGTTAAACCAGGAGCAAAAATATTAATAGATGATGGAGCAATAGAATTAAGAGTAGATGAAATTGTAGGAAAAGATATAGTTTGTACAGTAATTCATGGAAATGGTTTAGGAAGCAGAAAAACAATGAATTTGCCAGGAACAAATGTAAAATTACCAGCTCTAAGCGAAAAAGATATAGAAGATTTAAAAACAGCTTGTGAACATGATTATGACTATGTTGCAATGTCATTCACAAGAAATAAAGAAGATATACAACAAGTAAGAAAAGTTTTAGATGAAAATGGTGGAAGTGATATAAAAATAATAACTAAAATAGAAAATTTTGAAGGTTTAGAGCATATGGAAGAAATCATAAAATATGCAGATGCTCAAATGATAGCTCGTGGAGATATGGCAACAGAAACAGATTATACAGAACCTCCTGTTATGCAGAAAAAAATTATAAAATTAAGTAATATGTCATCAAAACCAGCAATAACAGCAACACAAATGCTTGAATCTATGACACATCAACCATTACCAACAAGAGCAGAAGCAAGTGATGTTGCAAATGCTATATATGATAGAACAAGTGCAATCATGTTATCAGGAGAATGTGCACAAGGAGAATATCCTGTTGAATGTGTAAAAACAATGGTAAAGATTGCAAAAAGAATAGAACCAGAACTAAAATATTGGAAAAGATTTGATACTAATGAATATTTACATTTACCAGATGATGTTACTAAAATTGCATATTCTGCATGTGTAACAGCTAATATTTTAAAAGCGGATACAATAGTAGTATATACAAATACAGGAAATTCAGCAAGAATAATATCAGGACTTGGAGTAGGATGCCCAATACTAGCTGTTACAGATAATAGAAGAACATTTAATCAATTAGGACTAGTATGGAATGTAACACCAGTGTATGTAGAAGCACAAAAAACAATTGATGAAACAATTCAGGTAGGAATTGAAAAATTTAAAGAAAAACAAATACTTGAAAAAGGAGATTTAGTAGTATTACTTGGTGGTGCACGTATGTTTACTTCAGGTTTAGATAGTAAAATACTAAGTGGAATAATAAGAATTTAGAAATCCAGTTTTACAACTGGATTTTTTAAAATTTATTAAAATACTTGAGAATAAATAAATGAAATGATATAATACAGGTGAAAATAAGTATAGAAAGGATATTAGAATGGCAAAGCCAACAGTAGCAATTATAGGAAAACCTAATGTAGGAAAATCAACATTTTTTAATTATATAGTAGGTAGTAGAATTTCAATAGTAGAAGATACACCTGGAGTAACACGAGATAGAATTTATGCAGAAACAAATTGGAGAGGTAGAAATTTTACTGTAATAGATACAGCGGGTATTGAACCAAAATCTAATGATATAATAATATCTCAAATGCGAGAACAAGCTCAAATTGCGATAGAAATAGCAGATGTAATTTTATTTTTAACAGATGTGAAGCAAGGTGTAACTACAGCAGATCAAGAAATAGCATTAATGTTAAAAAAATCCAAAAAACCAGTTGTATTAGTGTGTAATAAAGCAGATAATATGAGTAAAGATAAAAACGAAATATATGAGTTTTACAATTTAGGTGTAGGAGAACCATATCCAGTATCTGCTGCAAATGCATTAGGTATAGGTGATGTATTAGATGCTTTATATGAAAAATTTCCTCCTAAAGATGAAATAGAAGATGAAAATAATAGAATAAAAGTAGCAGTTATAGGAAAACCAAATGTAGGAAAATCATCTTTAATAAATAAGATACTAGGAGAAAATAGGACAATTGTAAGCTCTATAGCAGGAACTACAAGAGATGCAATTGATACAGAATATGAAAATGAACATGGTAAATATGTATTAATAGATACAGCAGGAATAAGAAGAAAAAGTAAAGTGTCAGAATCAATAGAAAAATTTAGCATAATGAGAACGCTATTAGCAATAGAAAGAGCAGATGTATGTTTAATTATGATTGATGCAAAAGAAGGAGTAACAGATCAAGATGCTAAAATAGCAGGAGAAGCACATGAAGCAGGTAAAGGAATAATCATTGTAGTAAATAAATGGGATGAATACGAAAAAGAAACAGGAACATTAGAAAATTACAAAAAAGATATATATAATAAATTATCATATTTATCTTATGCACCTATAATTTTCATATCTGCCAAAACAGGACAAAGAGTAGAAAAATTGTTTACTATGATTAATAATGTAGCAGAACAGAATTCAAAAAGAGTTCCAACAGCATTATTAAATCAAGTAATAAATGAAGCAATAGCAATAGTACAACCACCATCAGACAAAGGAAAAAGACTAAAAATACTATATGGTACACAAGCAACAACTAAACCACCAACATTTGTAATTTTTGTAAATAGTAAAGATTTATTTCATTTTTCATATGAAAGATATTTAGTAAATCAAATAAGAAAAGAATTCGGTTTAGAGGGAACACCAATTAGGATTATAGTAAGAGAAAAACAAGAATAAAAAAGAAAGGAATGATTAATATGGCAGCATATATAATAGTAGCATTATCAGCTTATTTATTAGGAAGTATAAGTTTTTCAGTAATAATTAGCAAAAAAATGGCAGGATTTGATGTAAGAGAAAAAGGAAGTGGAAATGCAGGAGCAACAAATGTGTTGCGTTCTGTAGGAAAAAAAGCAGCAATATTAACATTATTAGGAGATGCTTTAAAAGGAGTTGTAGCAGTATTAGTTGGAATAATAGTTGGATTGTTTGCAAAAAATGCAGATAAGGCATTATTAGTACAAATAGCAGGAATATTAGTTGTAGTAGGACATACTTTTCCAATATTTTTTGGATTTAAAGGTGGAAAAGGTGTAGCTACAGCTTTAGGAGTTGTACTAATGACAAACTGGAAGATTGGATTAATCTGTTTAGTATTTGCATTAGTATTAATGGCTTTAACAAGAATGGTATCTATGGGGTCTGTTGGAGCAGCGATATTATTTCCAGTATTAATAATATTTATACATACAAATTATACTGTAACAGAAGGTAGCAGTTATTTTGTATATGGAATAATTTTAGCAGTTATAGTAGCATTTAATCATAGAAGCAACATACAAAGAATATTAAATGGAACTGAAAATAAATTAAGTTTCAAAAAAACAGATGCATAAGGAGGATAATGACTAATGAAAAATATAGCAATAATAGGTAGTGGTAGTTGGGGAGTAGCACTTGCGATACATTTAGTAAAATTGGGAAACAAAATAAAAATATGGTCATTTACAGAAGAAGAAACAAACTTAATAAATAAAGAAAGAAAATGTAAGTTTTTACCAAATGTAGTAATTCCAGATGGAATAGAATGTACTACTTCATATAAAGAAGCAATAGAAGGATCTGATTTTATAATACATGTTACACCATCTAAATTTACAAGAAATATAGTTAAAGAATATAAAAAATATGTAACAGACCAACCAATAATAATATGTTCAAAAGGATTTGAAAGTGATACATTATTAACTTTAGATGAAGTAATTCAAGAAGAAATGCCAAATGCAAAAATAGCAGTTCTTTCAGGACCTAGTCATGCAGAAGAAGTATCAATAGCAATACCAACTGTATTAGTTGTAGCATCAAAATATGATAGGGTTTTAAAACTAGTACAAGATACTTTTATGTCTAGTCAGATGAGAATTTATACTTCAAGAGATGTAAAAGGAGTAGAACTTGGAGGAGCATTAAAGAATATAATAGCATTTTGTGCAGGAGTGGCTGCTGGATTAGGACTAGGTGATAATACTTTTGCAGCATTAATAACAAGAGGATTAGCAGAACTTTCACGATTAGGTGTAGCATTAGGTGGACAAAAAGAAACTTTATATGGATTAAGTGGGTTAGGAGATTTAATAGTTACATGTTTAAGTGAACATAGTAGAAATAGAAAAGCAGGAAAATTAATAGGTCAAGGAAAAACTTTAGAAGAAGCAAAAAAAGAAGTTGGAATGACAATAGAAAGTATAGATAATATAGAAGTTGCTTATGAACTAGGAAAAATTCATAATATAGAAATGCCAATTGTAGAAGGGGTATATCAAATATTATATAAAAATCTAAAACCAGAAGAAGCAGTTAATATGTTGATGAATAGGGCAAAGAAACCAGAAGATTAATAAGTTTTTTAATAATTTTGTAAAAAATGTTAATAATATTTAATAATATTAAATGGGAGGAATTAAAATGGATTTTTTTAATAAATTAGGAAAAAAGGTTAGTGAAACATATGATGCAACTGCAGAGAAAACAGGAAAAATTACAAAAGAAGCAAAACTAAGAATGAAAATTAATGAAAATAAATCAGATATAAAAGAACTATATACAGAAATTGGAAAGAAAGTATATGAGAAACATGTAAGAGAAGAAAATATAGATATAAATTCAGATTTAGAAGAAGAGTGTACAAAAATAGATGTACTTTCAGCAGAAATTGAAACATGTTTAAAATCTATTCTAGAACTAAAAGACAAAAAACAATGTCCAATATGCCATAAAGAAATAGAAAAAAATGCAAATTTTTGCTCAAATTGTGGTGAAAAATTAGAAGGAGCAAAAATAACAAATGCAGAGGAAGTAAAGGAAGAACTTGAAAATTCAGAAGTAGAAGCAGACAATGAAACTGAAAAAGAAATTGTAGAAGAGGAAGTATCAGGAGAAGAATCAGAAGATAATACACAGGAGTAAAAAATGAAATTAGTAATACAAAGAGTAGCAAATGCAAATGTAAAAGTAGATAATGAAATTGTAGGAAAAATTGAAAAAGGTTTTTTAGTATTAATCGGTATAAAGCAAGGAGACACAAAAGACCAAGCGGATTATCTTGTAAGAAAATTATGTAATTTAAGAGTATTTACAGATTCAAATGATAAGATGAATTTATCATTAAAAGATGTAAATGGAAAATTACTTATAGTATCACAATTTACTTTATATGGTAATTGCAATGATGGAAATAGACCAAGTTTTATAGAAGCAGCAAGACCAGAAGAAGCAATTCCATTATATGAATATTTTTGTAATGAATGTGAAAAATGTGGTTTTGAAGTTCAAAAAGGAAAATTTGGAGCAGACATGAAAGTAGAACTTTTAAATGATGGACCAGTAACTATTATTATGGAAAAATAACTTTAATATGGATATCTTTCAAATAAATATTTTATAAGCTCATTAGCATTAGAATGAGAAATTTTTATAAAAACATTTTCATCAAGGGAAATCCACATTTTAAAGTCAAATAAACTTTGATTGTCAATATAAGCTGCAATAAGTTCAGATATTTCAATTGGATTAGAAAAATCTTTTTGCCAAGATAAAGAATTTTCTAATCCAATATTAGTATTATAAAATTTGCTTAAAAAATTATTAATTTCACATTTTTTTTTGCTAAACAAAATAACTTTTGCTATCATAATAAACTCCTTCAAAATTAGTATGTTAAAATTGATAAAAAATATACGAAGAATAAATTTTTTAATAAAGGAAACAATATTGTTGATACTTGTCAAAAGGAGGAAGAATTATGGAAGAAAATCAAAAAATAAACTGTACAGTACAAAGCTGTGTTTACCAAGACAATGAAACAAAAAGATGTACATTACAATCTATACATGTAATGCCTACAGAAGATTGTGAAACTGGAGAAATAGATGAATCTATGTGCGGAAGTTATGAATGTGAAGAATAAATAAGAAAAAGTTAATATATAGCGAAAATAGTTATATATTAACTTTTTTATAATATATTGACAAAAATATAAATTAGAAATAAAATGAATCTAGTTAAAAGATAGGAGTGATAGATTATGCCATTAGTAACAACAAAAGAAATGTTTGAAAAATCTATGAAAGAAGGATTTGCAATAGGAGCATTTAATGTAAATAATATGGAATTAATACAAGGAATAGTAGATGCGGCAGCAGAAAATAATTCACCAGTTATATTACAAGCATCATCAAGTGCAATAAAATATGCAAGAATAAATTATTTGATGAAAATGGTTCAAGCAGCAGTAGAAGAATATCCAAATTTACCAATAGCAATACATTTAGACCATGGACCAGATTTTGAAACATGTAAAATGTGTGTAGATGCAGGTTTTACATCAGTAATGTTTGATGGTTCAAAATATGATTTTGAAGAAAATGTTAGATTAACAAAAGAAGTAGTAGATTATGCACATTCACATGGAGTAGTAGTAGAAGCAGAATTAGGTAAATTAGCAGGTATAGAAGATGATGTAAATGTAGCTAGTTCAGATGCAATGTACACAGATCCAGAACAAGCAGAAGAATTTGTAAAAAGAACAGGAGTAGATTCTTTAGCAATAGCTATAGGAACAAGCCATGGTGCATATAAATTTAAAGGAGAGGCAAAACTAAGATTTGATATTTTAAAACAAGTAAAAGACAGAATTCCAAATACACCTATAGTATTACATGGTGCATCAACAGTAATTCCAGAATTAGTAGAAATGTGTAATCAATATGGCGGAAATATTCCAGGTGCTAAAGGAGTTCCAGATGAAATATTACATGAAGCAAGTATATCAGGAGTTTCAAAAATAAATGTGGATACAGATTTAAGACTTGCATTAACAGGAGGAATCAGAAAAGTATTTGTAGAAGATCCAAGTGCATTTGATCCAAGAAAATATTTAACACCTGCAAGAGAATTAGTAAAACAAACAGTTTCACATAAAATGAGAGATGTTTTTGGTTCAGCAAATAAAGCATAATAAAAAAAGGAATTGATTTATAAAATATCAATTCCTTTTTTGTACTAAATTTTATCCTTAATTTATTTACTTAAAGATACCTATAAATTAATTATACCATGTTTTGACAAGAAATACAAGATATTTTCAAAAAGTAAAAAATAATGCTAAACAAAAAATAAAAAGTAAAAAAAAGTAATAAATAAAGACCTCCAAAGAAATAAAAAATCCTTAATTAAATAAATTAAGGAGAAGCAAAGGAGGAATGAATATGGAAAGGAACAAAGGAATAACATTAATAGCAGTAGTAATAACAGTAGTAGTGCTAATAATATTAGCAGGAATAAGTGTAGGTAC
>CANRHQ010000036.1 GCA_947630445.1 uncultured Clostridia bacterium
TAGAACTATATTTTATATCGTTTCAGCTGTCTATAAATACAAATTTTAATAAAGTGTACTTAATTAATTCCTACTGGCTTAAACTTATATACAAAAATAATATATTTGAAGAGAAAAAATATAAAATAAATGATATTACATTACTAACAGATGATCACTACGAAAACGTAGATTTTCAAAATTCTATTATGATATATGAGACATTAAAAGATTTACCAAGATATATTTTGACAGATGAAAGATTCTGGTGTTGGTTTAATTTTACAATAGGATATAAAGCAGCATTACAAGCAATGAAGATAAATTCGAAAACAACATTTGAAGACCATTGGTTATTTAGACGAGGAAAAAGAAGAGGAATATTTTTTAATGTGTTAGCAAGATGTTATTTCAGAGTTGCCTTATCAGTAGATGAAAGTGCAGAGGACAAGTATTATTTAACAAGATTTGTTATAGAAAATCCAGAAAGATTTAGAACATTAAGTTGGAGATCAAATTCAAGTGAGAAAAATGTAGTTTTTGGAGCTTTAAAAGCAGAAAAAGATATAGTAGATAAGTATAATGGAATTATTGATGTTGATAAAATAAAATACAATGATGGCAAAGGGACTATTTACTCAGAAATTACAAAGCAAATATCACTTTATGGAAGTGTAAGACTTATAGATGCAGTTTCAGAAGAGGACATATACAATTTTGTATATGGAAAATTAGAAGAAATGATTAAACTTAAAATGCAGGAGTCAAAAATTTAAAAAAATTTTGTTATCTTCTTGAAAAAAAATACTATTAATGTTATAAAGTTAATAAAGTAATATAATAGTTTGAGAGGGATAACTAATGAAAAAAGAAGTAATTTCTTCCCCTATTCGCTGGGCAGGTTCCAAAAAAAGATTATTAAATGATATTTTAGAATCATTTGATAAAAATAATGAAAATTATATAGAACCGTTTCTTGGTTCTCGGAATAGTATTAATTAATTTGCTTAATAATATAGAAAACTTTAAATTTAAAAAATTTATAGTTAATGATATTAATAGTAATATTATTAATCTTTATAATTTATTAAAAAGTGAATATAATTATTTAAAAAATAATTTAGTAAAAATAGAAAAAAAATATAATTCATTACAAGATTTAAAAGAAAAAGAAAAGTATTATTATGAAATAAGAGACAAATTTAATAATACTGATAATAAAATTAGAACAGCTTATTTTTTGTTTTTAATGAAAACAGGATTTAATGGGGTATATAGAGAAAATAAAAATGGAAAATTTAATGTACCATTTGGAAAAAAAGAATATATAAAAATAGATTATAATAATTTAGAATATATTTCAAAACTAATACAAAATGTTGAATTTTATAGTATGGAATATAAAGAATTTTTTGCATTATTAAAATCTAAAAATATTCTGAAAAAATCATTTATATATTGTGATCCGCCATATTTACCAGAGGATGAAATAGTTAATCAAAAACAATTATTATATACTAAAGAAATTTTTGATCATGAGGAATTTGTTGAGTGTATGTTGGAATTGAAATATTCTAAATATATGATCTCTATGACTGATTCAAAATTAGCCAATAGGATATATGGAAAATTTGAAAAATATACAGCTAGAGAATTAATGAGAACAATAAATCCAAAGAAAAGTTTTAAATCAACTGAGTTAATATTTTCAAATTATAAAATTGATAGAAATATTTAAAAAAATAATATAACCAAAAAGGTAGCAAAATATATAAAAATTATATATTCTTGCTACCTAAATCTTGTGAAAATCTAAACAAATAGCCATCAGGATCTTGAACCAAAAATTCCTTACAGCCAAGGAGTTTATTATTATTTCTATACCAATTTTCTTCTATATCAAAAGCAATAGGATAATTAGCAGACTTTAGACAATCATAAATAGTAGATAAATCAGAAACTTCAATTTGAAAGTTAATACCATTTCCAAAAGGAAATGTAAGAGGAGCCAAATTCCACTTATCATTATCAGACAATTCTTGAAGCATAAACTGAACATCACCTAAAGAAATAAAAGCAAAT
This sequence comes from uncultured Clostridia bacterium, assembly GCA_947630445.1. Classification (GTDB taxonomy): domain Bacteria; phylum Bacillota; class Clostridia; order TANB77; family CAG-508; genus CAG-269. The sequence goes on from CANRHQ010000036.1 coordinate 2,062, forward strand.
TTATTTTCAGGTCGTTCATATTCTATCTTAAAGCCAGCAGACTTATAAAAGTTCAAACTATTTTTTAAATTAGTAACAGATAATTCAGGAATATTTTTATTAAAATATAGATAATTAGGATCTCTAATAATTTCTGTTTTAAAAAATCTTTCTTGGAATTCTGTTAAAGCATATATTTCATTATCAGAAAAATTTTTTCCATCAGGAGTTATAATAAGTTTGTCATCATCATCATTAATACGACGAATTATTGCAATACAAGTTCCAGTAAATTCTTTTACAGGTTCAAAAACACCTAATACATAACAATCTAATTCTTCATTATCTCCACTAATTGTATTAGGGATATAGCCATAATTTACTGGATATATGTGATTAGGATATTTATTAGAATGTTTACTTCCAATAGGTCTATCAATTATTGCAGTAACCACTTTACCCAAGAAATTTAAACTATTCATATAATCACCTCACAAAAAAAGTATGCAAAAAAATATTTTTTTGCACAAACACTTGACAAAGAAAATATTACTATATATAATACTGGTTGTACGGGAAGTACAACCAGAAAAGATATAGACTAAAAATATTGGAACTATTTTTAATCTAAAGATACTTTAAAAAGTATCGTATACATTATAGCATAAACAAATAAAAAAAGCAAAGTTTTAATCTTTTCTGGAAAAAAATAAAAGAAAGGAGTGAGAATTATGCTTTTTTTAGTTAATAAAAATGCACAAATTCAAACAGGGGATCACAAGATTCATACTTGTAATTGCAAAAGAAAGCCCAAAAAAGAAAACACAATTGAACTAGGGGATTTCTATGAGGCAAAAGTAGCACAATGTGAAGCCAAAAAATATTTTTTTAATGTTGATGGCTGTGCAATTTGTTGTAAAGCAATTCACTTAAAAGAATGAATTAGGCTGGTAAAGCCAGCCTAATTAAAACCAAAAGAAAGGAAATTATATAATGCAATTAGAAAACATATCAAAAATCAAGATAGGAATATTAACATCAAGGGAACTCAACGAAAAAGGGGAAAATAAATATAAATTATTTAATTTAAAAAATTATGATGAAAAAATAGAATATGAAATAGTGAGAACTGACAAAATATTAAATGACAAGCTAACAAAAGAGGGAGATATACTAATTAGATTGGTATATCCTAACAGGGTTATATATATTGATAAAGAGTTAGAAAATTTATTAATACCTTCACAAATGTGCATAATATCACCAGACAGTAAAATATTAAATCCTAAATATTTAAAATGGTATTTTGAAAGTGATTTAGGAAAGGCAAATATATTATTAAATACTACAGGCTCAAGCATACAAAAAATTTCAGTGTCAGCATTACGAAAACTTGAAATACCAATAATTAGTTTAGAAAAGCAAAATGCTATATCAGATTTAATAGAATTATGGGAAAAAGAAAAGGAAGTACTAAAAGAAACAATAATACAAAAAGAATTATTATATAATAATTTAATAAATGAAATTATAGAAAAAGAGGGATAATATTGGTAACGAAATGTATAGATTCAGATGCAAACAAAATGTTTTGGGAAATATGTTTAGACTTTAAGCGTCAAACAGATATAAAAAAAGATTATTTAGAATATATATCTGCAATTATATATATAATATTTTTTAAAGGTGATGATTTACAAGTACTAGAAGAATTGTATAAAAAAAGAAATAATTATTATATACCTGAAAAGTTAGATTCATATTTAAAAGAAATACAAGAACAAGATAATTATTTGTTTCCTAGAATAAAATTTAATGAAATAACAACATATAGAAATATTGGTGAAGAAAATATATTAAGTAAAACAATAGAAAAAATATATAAATTAATAATCAAATTAAAAAATGAATATGGAGAAGATAGCAAAAAATATTTATTAATGGCATATAAACATTCATTAACAGAAACTATACTTATACAAGATCTTTCTTCAAGAAATGGAGAGATTTATACACCTGTATGGATAGCAAAAGTAATGGCAGGGATAACCATAGATAAAGAAAATTGCACATTAAATGATCCATATTGTGGCACTGGTAATATTTTAGCTAATATACCAGATGATAAAAATATCAAATTATTTGGACAAGAAGAAAATCTAAGTTTATATAATATATGTAAAACTTATTTAATGTTGAATGATGTAGATAATAGTAATATAATAATAAAAAATAATAAAAAAGAAATATATTTAAAGAAAAGATATGATTATATAATATCAAATCCACCATTTATAGAAAAGAATTTAAAAAATTCACAGGAATATGGGGACTTAGAAATATCAAGAGATTATGGTCATGTAATGCAAATGCTAGATTCACTAAAAGATGATGGAAAAATGGCAGTTATATTACCACATGGTGTACTATTTAGAGAATCTGAAAAAAGTGCTAGAAAATATTTAATCGAAAATAATATTATAGATACTATAATAGGATTGCCAGAAAATATATTTTTAGGAACAAGAAATTCAGTAATTATAATGTTATTAAAGAAAAAGAGAGAAAATAAAGATATTTTATTTATTGATGCTAGTAATCAGTATAAAACTGTTAGAAAAGGAAATTTGATTAATCCTGAAAATCAACAAATCATTATTAATACTTATATTGAGAGAAAAGAAGTAGAAGAATATTCACATGTTGCTAATATTGATGAAATAGTAAAAAATGATTATAATTTAACTATAAGAAAATATATACAAAAGAAAATAAAAAAAGAAAAAATAGATAATGAATATATTGTGCAAAGGTTAGAGTTATTAGACAAAGAAAGAGACTTGCTTGAAGAAAATATCAAAGATGTATTAGAAAAACTAGAAGTAAAAGACATTTTAAAAACATACAGAAAAGGAGAGTTCTTTGAACATATAGATTATGAAATAATTGGGCAAAACATTAAAAATGCAAGAAGATTAAGAGGTTATACAATGGAAGAACTTGCTGATCAACTTAATATGAGTATTTTATATTTAAGTAGAATTGAAAGAGGAATGACTAAAATTGGACTAGATACATTAATACAAATATGCCAGGAATTACATGTTTCAATAGTAGATATTATGAAAGATTAAAATAATAAAAAATTAATAGGAGTAAAAATGGAAAAAAATTATTATGAAATATTAGAAGTAAGTCAAAATGCTTCTGACGAAATAATAGAAAAGGCATATAAAACACTAGCCAAAAAATATCATCCAGATATGCAAAATGGTAAGATAAAACTAGAATATGAAGAAAAAATGAAAGATATAAATGAAGCATATTCTGTTTTATCAGATGCATATAAAAGAGATCAATATAATCAAGAGATACAGAGTAAAATAGTGCCAAAAGAAGAATATTTAAAGGTTTTAAAAGAAAATATTTTATTAAAAGAAGAAATAAAAAAATTAAATTTTAATATATCAAAAGAAAATAATATTAGGCAACAGCAAATAGAAACTATAGGACAAATGTATAAAAATATATATTCACCAAATTTAAAAAATAAAGTATATAAAAAGAAAAAACGCACTTTTAAATACTACAAAAAACTATTTATAATTATAATAACAATGATTTTAATTTTTATATTACTATTGCAATTGCCTCCGATAAAAACATTTTTCATAAATATATATAATAAAAATGTTCTTATAAAAGCAATTGTAGATACATTTATCAGTACTTTTAAAGAAGGATTTTAAAATAAAAATAAATTAGGGGAGATATTATGAAAGCATTAATTACAGGAGCATCTTCTGGAATAGGAAGAGACATGGCTAAAGAATTAAGCGGAAAAGGATATGATTTAGTACTAGTTGCGAGAGATATAGAAAGGCTAAATGAATTAAAGTTAGAATTAAAAACTAACATTAAAGTAGAAAGTATGGATTTATCTAATGCAGATAATTGTAAAAGATTATATGATGAAAATAGAGATATAGACATATTAATCAATAATGCTGGATTTGGTGATTGCGGATTTTTTACAGATACAAAACTTGAAAAAGAAATTCAAATGATAAATACAAATGTGGTAGCATATCATATTTTAACTAAGCTATATCTACAAGAAATGAAGAAAAAAGATTCTGGAACAATATTAAATGTAGCATCAATAGCAGGATTTATGCCAGGTCCATTAATGGCAACATATTATGCAACAAAATCATATGTAGTCAGACTTTCAGAAGCTATTAGAGAAGAACTACGAAGAGAAAAATCAAAAGTTCAAATAAGTATTTTATGTCCAGGACCTGTTAATACTAATTTTAATAATGTTGCAAATGTGAGATTTGCACTTAAGGGGTTAAGTAGTGAATATGTTGCAAAATACGCAATAACTAAAATGCTTAAAAAGAAGTTTTATATAATACCAGGGTGGAAGATAAAACTTGCTAAAATTGCTTCAAAAATTTCACCAACAAACTTAGTTGCAAGGGTATCATTCAAAATGCAAAATAAGAAAATAGAGAAATAGAAGATATTTCTCTGTTTTTTTGTGTAAATATATTGACAAACATAGATAAAAATGTTAATATGAAAGTATAAACATATGAACAATTATTCATATAATATAAAAGAAGGAGAGAAAACACATGGAACAAGAAACAAATGAAGGAATAGTAGACTTAGAAAAAGTAAACAAAATAAAAAAAATAATGCCAAGTGATGATTTACTATTTGATATAGCAGAAGTATTTAAAGTATTTGGTGATACTACAAGAATGAAAATAATTAGTGCTCTATTAGAAGCGGAATTATGTGTTGGAGATATAGCAGAAATAACTAATTCTACACAATCAGCAATATCTCATCAATTAAGAGTATTAAAACAAGCAAAATTAGTAAAGTTTAGAAAAGATGGTAAAATTGTATATTATTCTTTAGATGATGAACATATTTCTGAATTATATGAAATTGCTAAAAAGCATATAGAAGAAGGTTATGAGCATAGGTAGGTGATTAAAGTGAAAAAATATAATTTTATTTTAAAAGGATTAGACTGTGCAAATTGTGCTAGAGAAATACAGGAAAAATTAGAAAAAAATCCAGATTTGCATAATATTAATGTAAGTTTTGCAAAGCAAAAGATAACATATGAAACAGATACAGTAACAATAGAAGAAGTAAAAAAAGCAATAAAGGAACAAGAACCAGAAGCAGAATTACTTGAAATAGAGGACAATCAAAAAGATTCAAAATTAACAAATGAGATTTTAAGATTAATTATAGGAATATTAATTGCAATAATAGGAGTATATGCAAAACTTCCTTTAAAAATCGGAAATATATTTGTTATAGTTGGATATATTGTTTTATTATATAGAACTGCAAAAAATGCAATAAAAATGTTAATAAACAGTAAAAAAATAAATGAAAATTTTTTAATTACAATTTCATGTATAGGAGCATATTTAGTTGGAGAAAGAATAGAAGGATTAATGGTAATAACATTATATGAAATTGGAAAAATTTTAGAAGAAAAGTCAGTAGGAAAAAGTAGAAGAGCAATAAAAGAGTTAATGAATATAAAACCAGAATATGCTAATTTAAAAGTTAATAATGAAATAAAACAAGTCAATCCTCAAGAGGTTAATATTAACGATATAATAATAGTAAAACAAGGTGAGAAGATACCATTAGATGGAGTTATTACGAAAGGTAATGCAAGTTTAAATACATCTTCATTAACAGGTGAAAGTAAACTTCTTCAAGTTGAGGAAGGAAAAAATGTATTATCAGGAAGCATTGTTGAAGATGGAATTATAGAAGTAAAAGTAATAAGTAAATATGAACAATCAACAGTTAATAGAATTTTAGATTTAGTAGAAAATGCTACAGACAAAAAGGCAAAAACAGAAACATTTGTAGATAAAGCATCAGCAATATACACACCAATAGTTTTAATATTAGCAGCAATGGTTGCAGTATTTATGCCAATATTGGCAAATGTACCTTATAATGGAGTAAATGGAAGTATATATAGAGCATTAATATTCTTAGTAATATCATGCCCATGTTCAATAGCAATATCTGTACCATTAAGTTATTTTTCAGGAATAGGTAAATCATCAAAAGAAGGAATATTAATAAAAGGTAGCGATTATATAGATGCAATTAAAGATATAAAACATATTGTATTTGATAAAACAGGAACTTTAACTAAAGGTGAATTTGAAATACAAAAAATAGAAGCATTTGAAAATTATACAGAACAGGAAGTATTGAAATTTGCAGTAATAGGGGAAAAATATTCAGATCATCCAATAGCAAAAGCTATATTAAAAGGGCAAAATATAGAGAATTTAGAAGTACAAGATTTTAAAGAAATTGCAGGAAAAGGAATAAGCTATAAATATGATGACAAAGAGGTATTAGTTGGAAATGCTTCATTGGTAGAAATGAAAGATGATGAATCAAGTTCTACAAAAATATATGTAAAAATAAATGATAAATTGATAGGAACAATAATATTAGGAGATACAATAAAAGAATATACAATAGAAACTATTAAAAAATTGAAAAATATGAAAATAGAAACGAGTATGTTTACAGGAGATAATAGAAATATAGCACAAAAGATTGGAGAACAAATAGGAATAAATAATATAAAAGCAGAAATGTTGCCACAAGATAAATACAATGAATTAGAACAAATAATATATAAAAATAAAAATGGAAAAATAGCATATGTAGGAGATGGAATAAATGATTCACCAGTTCTAGCGAGAGCTGATATAGGAATATCAATGGGAGGAATTGGTTCAGATGCAGCAATAGAGGCTTCTGATATGGTAATAATGACAGATAATATATCTAAAATATTAGATGCTATAAAAATCTCTAAAAAAACATGTATGATAATTAAGCAAAATTTAGTATTTTCAATAGGAGTTAAATTAATAATATTATTGTTAAGTATAATAGGAATTGGAGGAATGTGGCAAGCAGTTTTTGCAGATGTAGGAGTAACAATTATTACAATCTTTAATACACTTCGAATATTAAAATAAGTATTGATATTTGGCGAAAAATCTGTTAAAATATAGGAATAAAAGGAAGTGGAAAGATGCTAGAAACAAATAAAGAACAAGAAATTGTAAAAAATTTTCATATACCTAGATGGAATGAATTACCAGATATAGATCTATATTTAGACCAAGTAGTAAATTATTTGGAAAGATATTTAGAGCCATATTCAGGGAACAAAGAAGATAAGATAATTACTAAAACAATGATAAACAACTATGTAAAGCAAGGAATAATGCCAGCTCCAGAGAAGAAAAAATATAGTAGATCACATATTGCATATTTGATTGTAATATGTATATTAAAACAAGTATATAGTATAAATGATATAGGAAAATTGATTTCATTAACAATTCAGTATTTTGAGTTGAGTAAAGCATATAATAGATTTTGTGCAAATTTAGAGGTATCAATAAAAAATGTATTTTTTAAAAAAGAATTTCCAAATGTAGAAAAAATGACAGAGGAACAATATCTTTTAAAAAATGTTGTACAATCATTTGCAGATAAATTGTATGTAGAAATGAAATTTTTAAACAAAGAAAATAAACAAGAAAAAAAATAGAGGGTGTCCTAGAATAGGAACCCGAAAGCAAAAATTCCAGTGAGAAATCGCTGGAATTTTTGTATGTAAAAATGT
>CANRHQ010000037.1 GCA_947630445.1 uncultured Clostridia bacterium
ATTTTTGGTAAAATTCAAAATACAAAAAGAAAAAGACTATTGAGCAAAATATTTTTATATACTTTGTCAACAGTCTGTAATTAGAGTTAGCTAAGCTAACTCTAATTCTTTTATACTATTCTCCTCTACCTTCTGGTAAACTGTTTGGTAATTCGATTCTAATTCTAATTTTAAACAAATAAGAAACTGTTCTAACCAATTTACTATTTTTAAATTTCTGCCATAATGATGGTTTTTTGTCGAATGTTACAGATTCTTGATATTCTTGAATTTCTGCTTGTTCCTTATTTTCTTCTGTAGCTACTACTTGTGAAACTGTTTCTTTTGGTGCTACTACTGTATCTTCAACTTTTTCAGCAACTGGTTCTTCTGTTATAACATCTACTGGTTTTGGTATTACTTTTAATGCATCTGCTACTTCTATTCCTATATAACTTAGTGCTTTTGATCTATCTTCTATTCTTTCCATATCTATTTCTATGTGTAAATTTGTTTCTAAGTTATTTACTCTAGCATTTAATAATTTTAATGCATCTTGGTAATTTTGACTTTGTTTACTTTTGTCTCTTCCTATCAATTTCAAAGTTTCAATTACATCTTCTGAAAATAATCCTTCTACTTCTTTTACTTTATCTTTCCAGTCATCTTGTTTTTCTTCTACTGAATCTATTAAATCTTTTAATTTTCCTGCTAAAATTATATTTTCTTCTCTTTGTCTAATTAATTCTTCTACTTTTTTAGTGTTTTCTTCAAATTGATTTGTTGCGTATTCAACTAACCCATATGCTGCTTTATAAACACTTACAGGGAAGTTTTTCTTTTTTGGATATTCTATTAAATAGGCTTTTATTGATTCAATTAAATCTTTAAAATATGTGTCATCTTCTAATTGAACAATTTGCTTTTTGCTATTTGGATTTATCATTTTTTGGACTTTATCAATATTAGAAAGTATTTTTTCTTCAGTTATAACCATTCTAACATTTACTATGCCAGACATTCTAGACATTGCAAATTCCTCCTTTTTTCCTATGTGGTCATTTTTTAATTCTATTTTATTATACACCATCTTCCGTAAAACTACAAGTTTTTTATATTATTTTTTTGTTACAAAAATGTTACAATAATATTACATTTGTAACACTATTGTAACATTACTCTTTGAATATATTATTTTCTTTCCTAAACTCTACGGATATAAAAATCTTACTTTAAAAATTATAAAGTAAGATTTTTTATTTTTATTTTCCGAATATTCTTTTTAACTCTTCATGTCTTTTTATTTTTAATGTAGTTGTTTTTATTAATTCTTCTTCTGTTATTATCATTTCTCTAACTGCTTTATATTTTGGCATAAGGTTATTAACTTCTTTAACCTTTTTCCATAAAAATTCTCTAATTTCTTCTTCTCCTTCAATATTGTAAAGTTCTTTTATTAGTTCTGAATCATAAACTATTTTTACACAAACTTTAACATCTCCATCATCATCTTTTTTCTCATATACAAAAGATTCTTTTATACCTTCTACTTTATTTAACAATATTTCTATTTCTTCTGGAAATACATTTTTACCATTATTTAAAACTATTACATTTTTTTCTCTTCCTGATATAAATATGAATCCATCTTTATCAATTCTTGCTAAATCACCTGTATGTATCCATCCATCTGGTTCTAAAGTTGCTTTATTTGCTTCTTCATTCTCATAATATCCTAACATTACAGATGGTCCTTTTGCCATTAATTCTCCTATTCCATCTTCATTCGGATTATTTATTTTTACTTCAAGACTTTTTAGATGTTTTCCTATTGAGCCTAATCTTCTACATTTAGTTATTTCAGATGCTATTACTGGTGATGTTTCTGTCAATCCATATCCTTGTAATATATTAAATCCTAAATTATTAAATCCTTGTTCTGTTTCTGGATCTAATGCAGCTCCTCCTGCTACTAGTATTCTTAATTTTCCTCCTAATGTATCATGTATCTCATGAAATACTTTTTTTCTAACATCTATTCCTACTTTTAATAATGTCTGTGTTATTTTTATTCCTTTTTTTACAGTTTCAGTCTTTCCTTTTTTGTCTATTGTTTTCATAAGTTTTCTATACATTACATCAAATACTGCTGGAACTGAAATCATTGCTGTTATTTCATATTCTTTTAAATTATCTGCCATATGTTTTACTCCATCACAGAAACATATTGCAGCACCAATTGAAATAGCATATAGAAATCCTACTGTACATTCAAATACATGATGTAATGGTAAAAATGACAAAAATCGATCTGTTTCATTTAATTCAAATGAATAAACAATATCCATTACATTTGTAATTATGTTTTTATGTGATAACATTACTGCTTTTGATATTGAAGTTGTTCCAGATGTAAATAACATTATCCCCATTGCTTCACTATCAATTTTGGCATCTAAAAACTCTCTATTTCCTTCTTCTAATAGTTTTTTTCCTTTTTCTACTAATTGAGTTTCAGAATATATTCCATTATTGTTCTCTTTTAAATCCATTGATATAAAGACTTTTAAATTAGTATTTTTCTTTTCTCTTAATTTATTAATTGCTTCATCATATTTTGATGAATAAATTATTGCTTCTACTTGTGAACGAAGTATTAAATTTTCTATTTCATTTTCTGGTAAGGCCTTGTCTAATGGAACTACTATTCCTGTTCCAGTTGCTATAGCTAAATAAGCAAGTTCCCATTCATATCTATTTTCAGATATTACTGCTATTCTTTTATTTTTTAATCCCATTTTTACTAATGCTGTACCTAATGCCTTTATTTGTGTTCTAAATTCTTTATGTGTTATCGTTCTAAATTGTCCTTCTACTTCTGTTTTAAATATATATGCTGGTCTATCTCCATATATTTCTTCTGTTTGCTGTAACATATCTTTTAAATCTGTAAATTTCATTTTTTTTGTTCTTGATTCCATTTTTTTCTCCTTTTATTTATTTCTTAATCCATTTATCACTGTATTTTCATATTCATGATATAATTTCATTATATCTATTTGTGAGCCTTCTCTCTTTTTATACACAAGTGTTGAACATATTAGTCCATATATTTCTGATGCTATTGCCCTAGAATCACCATTTTTTATTTCGCCTTTTTCTATTCCTTCTTGCACTATTTTTTCAATTTTACTAATATATTCATATACATGATTTTGGCATTTTTTATTTCTCTCTTCGTTTCCCCAAAACTGACTTAATAAAATAGTTATTATATCTTCGTATTTTACTATAATTTTTATTTGAATTAATACTATTGCTTTTATTTTATCTATATAATTACTATGTTTAGATGTCTTTATATCTATACTATTTTGTAATAATTTTATTCCTTCTTCTACCAAGAAATTAAATATTTCTTCTTTACTTGAAAAATGATAATATAAAGTTCCTTTTGCAACGCCTACGGTTGCAGTTATTTCCTCAATACTTGTTGCCTCATATCCTTTTTCTGCAAAAAGTTTCATTGAGGTTTCAAATATTTTCCTTTTGGTTTTATTCATACACTTCACCTATCTCTTAATTTTACTTTCATATTATATAATTTTATAAATAATTATGCAAGTTTTTTTATTTTTTTGAATACCTATTCAGTTTTTACATTATGTATTCTTTTTAGTTTACATTTATTTTATTTTATTTTATCCACAGCGTGTGGATAATGTGGATAACTTTGTGAATAACTTTAAATAGCCACATTTTTTTTACACATTATTCACAATTAAATGTTGATAAAAATTTCTTACATTTATTTGCAATTTTTATTTGTTTTTTATGGTAACTTCATGCAAAAAAGAGCCATAAAATTCTCTAATTATTAAAAACATTAGAAAATCTTACGGCTACTTTATTATATGAATTTTAAGTAAATTACTAATATAATTTCTAAAATTAATATTGTTGGTAATCCTATTGTAAATTTCAATTTTTTCGTTTTATGCCTAAAAGTGTACATTCCTGCAATTGTTCCTATACCACCACCTAGAACAGTAATTAAAAATAAAGTATTTTCTGGTATTCTCCATTTTCCCCATTTAGCTTTTCTTTTATCTAACCACATAATATAAAATCCTATGATATTTATAATTATCAGATATATTATTATATTCTTTAATGATAGTATCTCACTTAATTTAATTGCATTTTCAAACATATTCTACTCCTATCCAAATAAACTTAATTGGTTACTTTGACTCATTCCTTCTAAACAACCAAAATTTTTCAATAGTTCTGTAACAGAATCACCTATTTTTGAACGAATTTTCATATCATCAATAGACATGAATTTTCCTTCTTTTCTAGATTTGGCAATACTTTCTGCAGCAACTGTTCCTAGTCCTGCTATACTATTTAATGGTGGTCTTAATTTATTGTCTTCAATTAAAAATTTAGTTGCATCTGATTTGTATAAATCAATTGGTAAAAATTCAAAACCTCTTTCATACATTTCTAATACTATTTCTAAATCATCATACATTTCTTTATCTTTTGGTGTTGCAGAATTTCCCATCATATCAATTTCTTTCATTTTGTTTTTAACTTTTTCTTTTCCATTTATCATTACTTCTGCATCAAATGCTTTTGCTCTTATTGAATAATATGCAGCATAATATGCAAGTGGTATATGTACTTTAAACCATGCTATTCTAAACGCATTTGTTACATAAGCTGCAGCATGTGCTTTTGGAAACATGTATTTAATTTTTTCGCAAGATTTTATATACCAATCTGGAACATCATATTGCTTCATTATGGTTTTAAATTCCTCCCATTTTGCTGGATCTTTTAATGCTTTTCCTTTACGAACTGTTTCCATTATTTTAAATGCTTTATCTGGTGGTACTCCTTTTTTCATTAAATACACCATTATATCATCTCTACAACATATTGCTTCTTTTAATGTTACAATTCCTTCTTCTATTAATGTTTGTGCATTTCCTAGCCATACATCTGTACCATGTGATAAACCTGATAATCTTATTAATTCATCAAATGTAGTAGGATGTGTATCTATAAGCATCCCTCTTGCAAATTTAGTACCATATTCAGGAATTCCAAATGTTCCAACTTGTGAATGTATTTGCTCTGGTGTAATTCCTAATGCATCTGTTGAATTAAATATTGACATTGTTTCCTTATCATCTAAAGGTATTTCTGTTGGTGCTATTCCTGTTAAATCTTGTAACATACGAATTACAGTCGGATCATCATGTCCAAGTATATCTAATTTTAATAAGTTACCATCTATTGAGTGATAATCAAAATGTGTTGTTATTATATCAGATGTTGAATCATCTGCTGGATGTTGTACAGGGGTAAATTCATATATTTCTCTACCTTTTGGTACTACTATTATTCCTCCTGGATGTTGCCCTGTTGTTCTTTTTATTCCTGTACATCCTATTGCTAGTCTTGATACTTCTGCTTTATTTACTGGTATATGCCTTTCTTCAAAATATTTTTTTACATATCCAAATGCGGTTTTGTCTGCTACTGTACCTACAGTTCCTGCTTTAAATGTTGTTCCTTTTCCAAATATTACTTCTGTATATTTATGTGCTTTTGCTTGATATTCTCCAGAAAAGTTTAAGTCTATATCTGGCTCTTTATCTCCATTAAATCCTAAAAATGTTTCAAATGGTATATCCATACCATCTTTTGATAACTTATGTCCACATTTTGGACAATTTTTATCTGGTAAATCAAATCCATTTCCAATTCCATAGTCTGTAAAATCTGAATATTTACAATTTGGACATCTATAGTGTGGTTGCAATGAATTTACTTCTGTTATTCCTGTCATAAATGCAACTAATGATGAACCTACTGAACCTCTTGAACCTACTATATATCCATCTTCATTAGATTTCCATACTAATTTTTGTGCTATTATATACATTACAGAATATCCATTATTTATAATTGAGTTTAATTCTTTCTCTAATCTTGTTTGAACTATTTCTGGTAATTGTTCTCCATATAATTCATGTGCTTTTGAATATGCTATGTTTCTTAAATCATCTTCACATCCAGGTATATGTGGAGGACACTTTTCTGGAGATATTGGAGATATTCTATCACACATGTCTGCTATTTTATTTGTATTTATTACTACTACTTCATATGCTTTTTCTTCTCCTAGATAGCTAAATTCTTGTAACATTTCTTCTGTGGTTCTTAAATATAATGGTGCTTGTTCATCAGCATCTTTATATCCTTGTCCTGCTTCTAATATTCTTCTATATATTTCATCTTGTGGATCCATAAAATGCACATCACATGTTGCAACTACTAATTTATTTAACTTTTCTCCTAATTCAACTATTTTTCTATTTATATCTTTTAGATATTCTCTATCTGGTACTTTTCCTTCTCTTACTAGAAATTCATTATTTGCAATCGGTTGAATTTCTAAATAGTCATAGTCTTTTGCAATGTTTTCTATTTCTTCATCTGATTTTCCAAGTTCTATTGCTTGATATAGTTCCCCTGCTTCACATGCACTTCCTAATATTAGACCTTCTGAATATTTTTTATATAAACTTTTCAATATCCTTGGTTTTTTGTAAAAATAATCTAAATGTGAAATAGATACCAATTTATATAAATTTTTTAACCCTACATAATTTTTTGCCAAAATTATTGCATGATATATATTTAGGTTTTTATATTCTTCTTTTTGAGATTTTTCATCTTTGCCAATTGTATCTATTTCATCTACAGTTTTTGCTCCTTTGTCTTTTAACATTTTTAACATTACATTAAAGACTTTTACTGTAGTATCTACATCATCTAATGCTCTATGTGCAACTTCTACTACTATGCCTAATTCATCAGCTATTTTTCCTAATTTGTATTTTTTAAAATTTGGAAATAAATCTTTTGCAAGTGCAAGTGTATCTATATAAGTATAATCAAAGTCATATCCAAGTACTTTTGCATTGTGTTTTAAAAATCCTACATCAAATCCAGCATTATGTGCAACTATTACTGAATCTCCCAAGAAGTCTAAAATTTTAGGAAATACTTTGTCTATAGTATCTGCATCTTTTACCATATCATCTGTAATATTTGTTACATCTACAACTCTTTGTGGTATAGGCTTTTCTGGATTTACAAAACAACTAAATTCATCTATTACTTCACCATTTTTTACTTTCATTATTCCTACTTCAGTTATCTTTTCTGTTATTGCTGAAAATCCAGTTGTTTCTAAATCTAATACACAATATGTAGTATCTATGCTTTGTCCCTTACCATTTGATACTACTCCATCTCTATCTGGTGCTAAATATGCCTCCACTCCATATATTACTTTCATATCTGGATTATCTCTACCCAACAATTTGTGTGCCTCTGGAAATGCTTGTACAACACCATGGTCTGTTATTGCTATTGATTTCATTCCCCACTTCATAGCTCTTTTTATTAAATCTGTTGCAGATGTCATTGCATCCATTTGACTCATTTTTGTATGTAAATGTAATTCTACTCTTTTTACTTCACTATTATCTTGTCTTGTTATTTTTGGTAATCCCTCTGATTCAACTATTGTATTTGCCATTATAGTTAATTCATTTGAAAAGGTATCCATTTGGGCTTTTCCTGCTAATTTTATTCCTTTTGTTCCTTTTAGTCTTTTTATTATTTTTTTTGCATTATTGCCAGGTAAAAATGCCTTACATGTCATTGTACTTGTTCCATCATATATGTCTATACTTAATATTACTTTGCCTGTTTTGGTTTCTTTGTCCTCCATAGCTTGGATTTCACCATTTATACATACATTTCCTGATTCTTCATTTAAGTCTATTATTTTTACAAGTGGTTCTTTTATTGTTATTGATGAGCCTAATATTAAAGGTGTACTTTCATCTTCTTCTGGTAATGGTGGCATTCCTTCATCTGAAATTTCTATTATAACATTTGCCATTATTGTTATATCTCCTGCGTATGCATCTAATCCCGCTTTTCCTATTACTTTAATTGCTTTAGCTGTTTTTATTTTTTCTAAAATTCCATTTCCTTCTTCAATGTCTTTTGCAAATGACTTACATGTTATTATACCTGTGCCATCATATAATTCTAAGATCAACATTCCTTTTCCTGTTTTAGTTTCTTTACATTCACTATTAACAATTCTACCTTCAATCGTTATTCTTCCATCATTTGATGAAATATCCTTTATTTTCATTTTCTTTTCTTTTGATTTAGAAATTTTTCCAAATATAACATTAATTTGTTCTTCTATTTCTGGCATATATCCAACTTCTTCTGTTGGAATCATATAATCAGCATCATTATATATTCCTTCTGGTATTGGTGGAATTTCCTCTATATTTTGTTTTTCTTGTATATTTTTTGTATTTTGCTGAATTACAGTTTGAATTGCCTCTTCTTCTATTTTTTTTGTTTTTTCTTTAAAGTCTTGTATTTCTTTTTCTGTAATGTTTTCCTCGATATTTACTATATATTTTTTCCCAAATAAATTATATATTACATTTTCTAATTCTTTGTCTAATTTTCTTGCTTTTAAAAATTCCGCTCCTCTTATTTTCATATATATATTTATTTTGGTTTCTGTTACCTCTATTTTACTTTTTAACAACAATAGTGGTTTCATTAGTGGATATTTGTGTGCCATATAGCAAATTAAATTTTCCCATTCTGATTCTATCCCTTTTTGTCTAACTCCATCTTCATATTTGATTAACATATGGACTTGTTCAAATTGAAACCTTTGTCTTAAAAACTTTTCAAAATACCAGATTTCTTTTATATCTAAATATTCTTTTGAATATAATCCAATTTCTAATGTATTTTCTTTTTTTAATAGTTTCATTTTAGTAATTTCTGCATCTGTTATATTACTATTAGTTTTGTAATCACTAAATACATCACTTATTTTTTTGCTTTTTACTGCTTGTTTTTCCACTTATTTTTCACCTTTTTTCTGTTCCGTTTTTCAGTTTGAATTATATCACATTTTGTCTTTATTTAATAGGTTTATTTTTAATTTTTTTCATTCTAATACA
>CANRHQ010000038.1 GCA_947630445.1 uncultured Clostridia bacterium
AAAAATCATAAATATATGATTGAAACCAAGAAATACAAGAATGGTCGGAAATGGCGTAATAACAATCATTGTAGAAACTTTTTGAAAAGCAAAAAAACCATTAAAAACTATAAAAATTGTTCCGGCCATCTGCACCAGAAACAAAATGAAAATCCATAGGTAGAGCAACCTATGGATTTTATTTAAATAAACTCTTAATTTTATCCAACCATCTACTAAATATAGAAGGCTCTTTACTTTTAACCATTGTATTTTCCAAACAATCTGAAGCAGAAACATTAGTAGACTTATTATCAAATATATCATTGTTATATTTCTTATTTTTCAAATCTTCTTCTACAGCATTTCTATAATTATCATATTGACTAATCCTGTTTCTTTCCTCACTAGAAATAAAATAGGAAAGATATATTTCCTTTAGAAGTTCTTTAGTTTCTGTAAGCAAATTTTGATTTTGCAAACCAATATTAGGATTAATACTAATTACATAATCATTATTTTTATTATCATTCAAAAAACTAATAAAATCATTAGGAATCTTAATTTGAACATTATGAGGTAAGCATTTAATTATAAAAAGAGTTTCTGCAAAAGCATTACTATATACTAAATTCATTTTTGCATACCTCCTAACTCTTTGAAATTAAGAATACTCTTAATCTTCTGTAGCAAATTTCCTTTTGAGTTAATTTTAGAAAATAAACTCAAATCTGAAACATTATAAGCTCCTTCTATTATTGGATTTTCATTAATAACTTCAGAAACATCTTTTTTTCTTTGAATTTCATAAGCATCATATATTCGAACTGGTAAGTTTAAAGATTTATTAAAATCTTCAACTTTTAATAAAAGTTCTTTATCTATATCCTTTGAATCCTTTATAACCATAATATAAGAAGGACTAATTTGTGTCCAATCTATTAAAGTTTCGTTAATTCCTCCATTTTGAATATGTTCCAATACCTCTGGAATTGCAACTGAATTTTCTTTAAATGAAAAACAATCTAAAGAATTGTTATATCCTTTATTTATAGTTTTAATAGAATCTAAAGGAACAACAGAAAAACCAATAGCAATTTTTCTATTCAAGTGAGAATTAAATGTACCAGTTTTACATATAGAACATGACAAATTGGTATGAGGTGCTGTAATAACACTATGAAAAGAAGAATTAGTGTATTTGTTTTTTAAAGGAATTCTCAAACTTAAATCAAAAGGATTATTTCTTGAGTTCATATAATTATGTGTCAACCTGCTAAATTCTTCTGAATCAACCTCTGGATTATATTTTCTTTTATATTTATTTTCAATATAAGATATTGCCAAATCATTTGCAGCTTGTTTAAAAAAGTCATCTTGTGAAAAATCACTAGATTCATTAAAAGCTGGAATAAAGTGTAGTAAAAACAAACTTTCATCATCTGACTCTTGAATTAAATTTTCAGTATTAATATTGAGTCTATTCAAAAGAATTTGTCTATTTATATTTTCATATTCACTATAGGATTCTTTCAACAAGTCCAAAACATTACTATTTTTTTCATCAAGCATTGTTTGTATATTATATAAATTTTCAAGAAGTATATCTAATCTCTGTATTTCTTCTGGAACATTCGAAAAATGTTTTAAAGATAATACTCTTTCTTTTAATAATTCAAAATTTTCTATATAAGGAATTGATTCTGAACCAAATTTTTCATCTAAATCAATTCTTTGCTGTAATTTTTCTAAATCCTTTTTAGGAAAGTATTTATCTGATTTAGCACTAAATATACCTAATCGGATTTCTTTAGAAATAATCTCTTGGTTTAAATTTAAATCTTCTATGCCATAACAATTAATTAATTTAGCAATTTCAAATAATATAATATTTCTAAATCTTTCTTCAAAATGATTTAATTCATTAGTTTTATCTAATATATTATTAGTTATTTTGGAAATATCTACAATTTCTTCTAATTTTATATCATGTCTAATTGATGAATTTTTTTCGGTCATTACCATGTCTTTTAGCTCATTACTGTTTAAAATCATCTTTAATATACAATCTTTATATTTTTCATATACTAATAAAATATCTTCTTTAGTACCATTAAACTCAATAACAGTATCTAAATAATCATCATATTCATTTAAACAAATTTCTTGGAAATTATCGATTTTTAAAATATTACCAAAACTATCAAATTCTTTTTCATACATAGTATCATTCTCCAAATATATCTTTTCAGCCACATTATAACATAAAAATTTTACTTATACAATTTAATATGAAAATTAATAGACAAAGGAGGCAAATCATAATAAAAAAAATATTAGACATTATTTATCCACAAGTATGTAGTATATGTGGAAAATTAAATTCAAAATCGTTATGCAACAAGTGTGAAAATAAATTAAAAGCAGAATTTGAATTTCAAACAGATGATTATTCAACAGAATTTGACAAAAATTTTAAAGAACACCATTATTTCTTCAAATATGAAAATGTAATTAGGAGTCAAATTTTGTCATTAAAATTCCACGAAAAATCGTATAATTATAGAACAATTGTATATTTTTTAGAAAAAAACAAAAAAAGTTTTGAAATTTTAAAAAAATATGATATAATAGTTGTAGTACCTATAAGTAAACAAAGGCTAAAACAAAGGGGATATAATCAAAGTGAATTAATAGCAAAAGGAATATCAAAAATTATATCAGTTAAAATACAAAAAAATATAATATACAAAATTATAAATACAAAGCCACAGAGTACATTAAATAAAGAACAAAGAAAAGAAAATGTGCAAAGTGCATATATTGCTAAAAATATAAAAAAAGCAAAGAATAAAAAAATACTAATAATAGATGATATATACACAACTGGAAATACATTAAATGAATGTGCAAAAGTTTTAGTAGATAATGGAATAAGTAAAAATGATATAAGTGTACTAACACTGGCAAAAGATTAAAATATACCCTTAAAAAAGGAGGAACAGATGGAAGAACTAGTAGAGAGTATATTAGACTATGTAAGAGCAGATTATACAGACTATGCAATAATGATAAATGGAGAATGGGGCTCAGGTAAAACTTATTTCTGGAATAATAAAATAAGAAAAAAAATAGACTCAATGAAACTAAATGGAAAACAATACACAACAATATATATGTCATTATATGGAATATCAAACTTAGAGGAAATAAGTAAAAAGATATTTATAGAAACAACTCAATTAATGGATAAAAACTTAAGAAGATATATGGACTCAAATGGTCAAACAACAATACCAGAGTATGCCAAAACAGGAATAGATATGGCAAATCTATTTGGAATATCACAAAATGAAGACAAAGTAAACTATGGAGAATTTTTCTCTACAGATGATAAGGTATTATGTTTTGATGATTTAGAGAGAGCTAATGTAGATGTAATAGATATATTAGGATACATAAATAACTTCGTAGAACATGACCATATAAAGACAATAATAATATGTAATGAAAAAGAATTATCAACAAAACTAAAAAGCAATAACTTAGAAATGAAAACATTTATAGCTACATATCTATTAGATAAACAAGGGGAATTATTAAAAACAGATAAACCCATGGTAGAAAAAATAAAAGATCAAATAGAGCATGTATTTGATAAAGCAAATGAGTATGAAAGGATAAAAGAAAAACTAATAGGAGAAACATTTGAATATGCACCAAAGTTTGATTACATAATAAATGGCCTATTAATGAGATATGAAGCAGATTCAGACTTAATAAGATTTCTAAGAGAAAATACTAACATAATAATATCAACATTTAATAAAAGTGGAACTCGTAATTTAAGAATATTAAAACATGCATTAAATGATTTCCAAAAGATCTTTGAAATGGTAAGCAAAAACTATCCAAATGTAAGCAATAGAGTAATGCAAACAATGCTGATATTTACGATTGCAATATCATTTGAAATAAAAGCTGGAAAAATAACTAAGGATAAATTTATAGACATTAGAAATAACGATGAATACAAAGCAATATTAGTATCATCAAGAGTATTAATGGATAATAGACAATTTTATATAAAAGAATTTGATAACAATTATTATTATAATTTTAAGACAGAATATAGATTCTTCAAATTCATTGAATACTATGTAAGAACAAGAATCTTTGATATGAAAATATTCAAAGAAAATATGGAAGTAATACTTAATACAGCAGGACTTGGAAAGATGCCAGCATATAAAAGATTACTAACAGAAGAATATTGGAAAATATCAGATGATGAGTTCTTAGGAGTAATTAATGAAATAATAGAAAATGTAAAAAAAGGAGAAATAGAATTAATCGATTTAGTAAAATTATATGCTTATTTTAGCTATTTCTCAAGAAAAGGATTAATACTATATGACTTATCAACATTAAAAAGTTTATTTATTACAGGCATGAATAAATCATCATTAACATCTAAATATTGTGAAAATGTAGAAAAAGAATTATCTAAAATAGCAATACAAGATATAGCAGAAGATATGGAAGAAATCTTAACAAAATTCTGTGAACTAAATGAACAATTAAAAGACAAAATGTATAAAGAAAAAACAGATGAGATATTTAAATGTATTCCAATGAAAATGGAACAATTCTATGATAGATTAGATAAAGAATGTATGAATGTACCAATATTTAAATATCAAGATCCACGACAAGTATTTCAAAGGTTATCATGTGCAAGCAATGAAGACATTGTAATAATCAAAGAAAAATTAGTTAACAGAGCTAATCAATATACAAAAGAAATTGAACCAGAAATGGAAAACATAAAGAAATTAAAACAAATTATAGATGAATATACAGTAGGAAAAGAAACATCAATAAAAATAGTAATGTTAAAAGAATTTTCTAAAGATTTAAGTTATATATTAGACAAATATAAATCTAGTAATCTTATAACAACAAACACAGATAATTAAAATATTGAAAGGAGTGATAAATATGCAAAATACAACATCTACAATAATAGCATTATTTCTAGCAGCAATATTATTGTTCGTAGTTCCATTAGTAACACTAACAGATAGAAATGACAATGTTGTTAATGAAAATGTAAAAATGATAGTAGAAGAATTTGTTACTGATATAAAAAATACTGGAACATTAACAACAACAAAATATCAAAATTTTGAAAACAAATTAACATCAACAGGAAATGCATATAATATTGAAATGGAAATAAAATATTTAGATGAAAATCCAGGAAAGAAAACAGAGCAAGTAAATTATACAAAGATTGGTGAAAATGTATATTATTCAGATTACACAACACAAATACATGAAAAACTTGATGCACAAGGAAAAATATCATTAAAAGAAGGAGATATAGTATATGTAGGGGTAACCAATGATAATAGTACTACAGCCCAGACATTAAAAGGATCATTATTAAGTTTTTCAAATGAAGGGCAATATGTAATATCTGCAAATAGTTCAGGAATGGTAAATGTTAATGGAACAAAATAAACTAAAAAAAGATGTGTTTTAAAAAGACACATCTTTTACTTTTATATATAAACTATCTTCATTTCTTATTGAAATAATTGTCTGCCTAAACTCAAAAGCTGTAGGTTCATTGAATGGACTAGTAAAGACAGGAGTAATGTAAGTACCTGGAACCAATCCTAAATCCAAAAGACGCCTTTTAATTGAAGGATTACAATTTAATTCAATGATAATACCTTTATGATCTATAGGTAATCGGTCTAAAGACATAATGTTAGAATCCATAATTAACCACCTACTATATGATATGTTAAATAATAAAAAAAGTTAAATGAAAAACTTGACATTTAATAAGCATTATGAAAAAATTATGAAGAGAAAAAAGAAAGGAAGTAATATAATGGAAAAAATAAGAGGATTTGAAATTGCAAAAGGATTTGAAGATAAAAATATAAACTTACCAAGAAGAAAAACAAAATATTCAGCAGGATATGATGTTGAAGCTGCAGAAGATACAGTAATTCCTAGTTTTAAAAAAGGAATGAAACCAACATTAGTAAAAACAGGGTTAAAAGCATATATGAAAGAAAATGAATATTTAATGTTAGCAAATAGAAGTTCCAACCCAGGAAAGAAAGGATTAATATTATCAAATAGTGTTGGAATAATAGATAAAGATTATTATAATAATCCAGATAATGATGGACATTTTATGTTTGCATTTTATAATGTAAAAGATGAAGACATAGAAATAAAAAAAGGAGAATGTATAGGACAAGCAATATTTATGCCTTTTTTAATAGTAGATAATGATGATGCTCAAGGTAACAGAATGGGCGGTTTTGGTTCAACTAGTAAATAAATTTAATAGTAAAAAATTAAAAAATAAATAGTAAAAACTTTGACTTTTGCCATTTTTTGTAGTATAATATAAGAGGTTGGAAAAATCTGAGAATTGATTTTAATGATTGAAACGAACCAAATAATATGACTGAAAGGAGAGGACTTGCATGTATAATGTAGGGGACAAAGTAGTATATCCTATGCATGGAGCTGGGGTAATAGATTCAATAGAAGAAAAAGAAGTATTAGGAGAGAAACAATCATATTATATATTAAAAATGCCAGGCGAAGTAAAAGTTATGGTGCCAACATCAACTGCTGAAAAACATGGAATTCGAAATATAATTGATAAAGCAGAAGCAGAAAAAGTATTTAATGTACTAGAACAAGATGAAACTGAAATGGAAAAGAACTGGAATAAAAGATATAGAGACAATATGGAAAAAATGAAAAGTGGAGATATATATGAAATAGCAGATGTAGTAAGAAACTTAAGTTTTAAGCAAAAAGAAAAAGGATTATCAACAGGAGAAAAGAAAATGCTACATAATGCAAAACAAATTTTAGTAAGCGAATTAGTTTTAGCTGAACATGCATCTGAAGATGAAGTAGAAGAATTAGTAGATAATAAAATAAATACATCATTTGCTATGTTTAAAACAGAAACAAATATAGAAGTTACAACAGGAAGTATCGTTAATAAATTTATACCATTCGAAGATGAAAGTAATAATACATAAAAAGAATAAAATAGCTCTCTTTGGAAATAATAGTAATAACTATATTTCTAAAGGGAGGTTTTTTATTTGATTAACAAGGTGGAAATCTGTGGAGTAAACACCTCAAAACTACCTGTACTAACAAATAAAGAAAAAGATGAACTTTTTATAAAAATAAAACAAGGAGATGAAGAAGCAAGACATAGATTTATACAAGGAAACTTAAGATTAGTATTAAGTGTAATACAAAGGTTTTATGGAAGAGGAGAAAATGCAGATGATTTATTTCAAATAGGGTGTATAGGATTAATAAAATCAATTGATAATTTTGATTTATCACAAAATGTTCAATTTAGCACATATGCAGTTCCAATGATAGTTGGAGAAATAAGAAGATATTTAAGAGATAATAATAGTATAAGAGTCAGTAGATCTGTAAGAGACTTAGCATATAAAGCGATTCAATATAAAGATAAATTTAATAAAGAAAGAGGAAGAGAACCAACAATAGAAGAAATTGCAAAAGAATTAGGAGTAGAAAAAGAAGAAATCGCATTTAGTTTTGATGCTATACAAGATCCTGTATCATTGCAAGAACCAGTATATAATGATGGTTCAGAAAGTATATTTATAATGGACCAAGTAAGAGATACTAAAAATAGTGATGAAAGTTGGGCAGATAATATGACAATAGAGGAAGCATTAAAGCGATTAGGAGAAAAGGAAAAAAGAATAATAGTAAAAAGATATTTTGATGGAAGAACTCAAATGGAAGTTGCAGAGGAAATTGGAATATCTCAAGCTCAAGTTTCTAGATTAGAAAAAAATGCACTAGAACATATAAAAAGATATTATAAATAATAGAAAACTCAACATTTATTGTTGAGTTTTTTGAAACATTTCTTAAATAATAACATATAATATTATATGGAGGATATAATGGGAGATAAAGGATTAGATTTTAAACATAAAGAAGTTATAAATATATGTGATGGAAGAAGACTTGGATATGTTCAAGATGTGTGTGCTGATTTAGAAACTGGAAGAATAACTTCTATTATTGTACCAGGAGGAACAAATAAATTAATGAACTTATTTTCTTCGAGTAATGACATAGTAATTCCGTGGGAAAAAATAAAATGTATAGGTGAAGATTTAATACTTGTAGAAGTAGATGGAAAAAATTACATATAAAATAGTATTGACTTGAATTAAAAAAGATGATAAGATAATAAAAGACCTGAAGAAAAAAGGAAAAAATGTTGACATTATACATCAATTTGTGCTAAAATATAAATATGGCAAATAACATATGAAAAATAAAAATAGTACATAAGAATTAGTATAAAAGTTACGACAAAAAGAATAAAAAAACAACAAATTACTAGTTTTTTATTTTGCCTAAAAAAATATTTAAAATATTTTTAAAAAAAGTCTTGACAACATTGAAAAGGTATGCTAAAATTAATCTCGTTCTATGCGAAAGTAGAACGGCAAAGTACATTGAAAAGTAAACAATGAATCCTTTAGAGAAAAAACCAAACGGTAAATTTCTACGGAAGAAACTCTTCGGAGATTCAAAAGTAGAAAGTACCAAAAAGTAAATCAAAAAAAGATAAAAATAAAAGTTTAAAAGAGTTAGAAAAACTCAAAATGAAAAAATTTAAAAAAATTTTAACAAGAGAGTTTGATCCTGGCTCAGGATAAA
>CANRHQ010000039.1 GCA_947630445.1 uncultured Clostridia bacterium
TGATATTTTCTTATAATTTTTTCTACTATATTAATTATTGCATTACTTTTTTTATTTGTCAAACATATTTTTTATTTATTAGTAATTATATTTACTATTTATATTATAATTATTTTTAATGAAATTACTACATTTGATTGCATTGTAAAAGAATAACTTACAAAAGCCACAAATTGTAACTTGAAATATTACAATTGTATTAAATTTTAACAAAATTTATAAAAATACTTTACGATAATTAAAAATTATGTTTAAATATTTATATAGTAATAACTAAAAAGAAAAAGGGGAAGTTAACAAATGAAAAGAAAAATAGCTTTTAGAAAAAATAAAGGTATTACCTTAATAGCATTAGTAGTAACCATAGTAGTACTTTTAATATTGGCAGGGGTATCCATAAACTTAGTACTAGGGAAAGATGGAATAATAGAACAGGCTCAACTAGCAGCAGAAAAAACAAAAGAAGCAGAAGAACAGGAAAATAAAGACTTGGATAATTTAATAGATCAAATGAATAGCATATTAGACAAAACTCCAGATCCATCAGATGAGCCAGAAGAAAAAAATGCAATAGCTAAAGAATATGGAATAAAGCAAAAAAATGAGAATAAAACAATAATAGAAGGAGATAAATCGATAACAATTCCAAAAGGCTATACAATAGTAGATCCATCAACCGATAATACAATAGAATATGCAGATAAAAATAATCCAAAAATAGATGAGGGAATAGTAATAAAAGATGATGCAGGAAATGAATTTGTATGGGTGCCAGTACCAAATCCAGAAAATATGTATGGGACAGATAGTAATGAAAGCAATGTAAACGAAAAAGGAGAGAGATATTATTTAGGTAAATTATATAACTTTACTTCAAGTGAGACAACTAATGAAAACTGGGAAGAGTTAGGAGACAATATAAAATGGTCAAATGAAACTGGATACCGTGAGCCAGATGTAGTAACAACTGGGAGTGACTATGATGCAGATGAAAGTAACTTAAAAAGAGTATTAGATACTTCAAAAGAACATCCAACAATAGAAGACTTTAAAATACAATTAAAAACTGAATTTAAAGACATGTGTGATAGTGTAGCAAAATATAAAGGCTTTTATGTGGGAAGGTATGAGACTAGTTTATCAGAAGGAAAGTCAGCAAGTAAAAAAGGTGTAGAATCATTGACAAATGTTTCAACTGAAAGCGATTGGTATGGACAATATAAATATAATAAAGCATATGCCCAAGAGGAAGAAAATTCATCAGTAGTATCAAGTTCAATATGGGGAAGTCAGTATGATGCGATGATAAAGTGGATGCAGGACATTGGAATTAATGTAGACAATACAATACCAAAAGAAGGTTTACAAAGAAATACAACTAATATAACAGGTTCTGAACCAAAAGATAAATTATGTAATATATATGATTTATTAGGTAACAGTTACGAGTGGACAATGGAAGTTGGATCGATCACTGATTATAATGGTCGTGTTTATCGAGGAGGTTATGCTGACAGCGGTCATAGAATTAAAACAAGGATCGACGTCAAAGGTCCTACCTCTACCAGTGGAAAAAGATCTTCTCGTCTCTCTCTTTGGATACAATAAATAATTATACATTTTTAATACAAAAAGCACTATACTGTTTAGTATAGTGCTTTTTTGGTGAGCCAGAGAGGATTCGAACCTCCGACCCCAGGCTTAGAAGGCCCGTACTCTATCCAACTGAGCTACTGACCCATTTGTTAACACTTAAATATGATAACATATTTAAGCACTAATGTCAATATTTTTTTCAATTTTCCATTAATTCTGTTAAAATATTAGGAGATAATAAAAATTTATTATCTCCTAATATTTTAAATTCCAAGAAGTTTTACTTCTACATTATACATTTTATATTTTTTAGTTTCAGGATCTATTTTAAACTCTATTAAAGTATTTTCTAATGTTTCATTATTTTGTCTTAAATCTGTTGTGAAATATAATTTTAATTGAGGTATTTCTAATTTATTAGTTACAATTTCTTTAAATGTTTCGGCTGTATGTTTATCATCTTCACAAACAAATATAAGTTGTGGTATTGAAGAATAACCAGAATCACCTGGAACAAAATTTTCATAAAACTCTTTATACATAGCCATTTTATCTGCTAATTTTTTCTTCCAGTCAGTTTCTCTTCTTATTACTTCAAATAAAAATGTTATAGATTTATTATTTTTAGTAAGTTTTACTGAACCACCTGTTGCTTTAAATGTTTTTCCTGATATTTTTGCATTTAGTGTTGGTTTTACAACATAACTTTCTAATGCTTTTACTTTTCTTAAATAAGCAATTAAAGTTTGATTTCCTGCTAATCTCTTTTTTATCATAGGTACAGGCTTTACATTATCTGTTTGTTGCCATTTACATTCAATCTCTTTTGATGTCAATAAATATTTTCCCATTTTTTCTAAACAATATATTCTATATATTCCTTTTCCTTCTTCTGATGTAAAATAATATCTTGTTAATATCTTTGATTTTACAAGTTGCTCCAATTTATTATTTAATTTATCTTGTGATTTTGGATCTATTCCTTTCCATTCTAGTAATTGATATAATTGTCTTGATGTTATAAATTCAAATTCATTTACTAATTCTAATATTGCAAAATGTATATCTGTAATATGTCCTATATTTATTTTATGAACAATTTGATTCATAGATACATATCCATCTTTTCCATCAAATGTTTTTATTTCACCTTCTCTTATCGCAAATGGTGATACTTGTGCTTTGATTTGGTTATCTTCAACCATTTCAATTCCCCCTTTATAATTTAATTTTAAACTATAACTAATTTTACTTTTTTCTTTTCTGGTACTATTTTTTTTATACATACATCAACTGTTTCGCCATATTTTAATTTTTCTGTATATTCTGTCATCCCAACCAAATTTGGTGTTAATTCTATAAATATACCATTTTTATTTTTTTCTACATCCCTTACTATTCCTTTTACTGTCATTCCTTCTTTAAATTTTTCTACATTTTCTTCCCATGTTCCTAAGCAGTCTTTATAAGACAAATTGATTTTTCCATTTTCTTCATTTATTGATTTTACCATACATTGTATTTTTTGCCCAACTGTCAATCTTTCTTCTGGAGATTTTATTCTTACAACTGATAAATCTTCAATAAACGCTAGTCCTACATCACCATTATCAAGTTCTATAAATGCTCCATATGGTTTTATACCTGTAACTGTCCCATTCACAATTTGTCCTTTTTTTATTTCCATTTATGTTTTCTCCTTTTTCTTTTGTTTTTATGCCTACATTATATATTTTTTGAATTCATTTTTCAACTATTTTTTAAAATATTTATTTCCTCTTTATTTAAGTATCTCCACTTTCCTAGTTCTAAATCTTTCACTCCTATATTACCTATTTTACTCCTATGCAATGCTAATACCTTTTTTCCTACAGTTTCACACATTTTCCTAACCTGTCTATTTTTTCCTTCATGTATTTTTATTTCTAATCTTGATATATTCTTTTCTTTATCTGTCCTTAAGATTTTAACTTTAGCTGGTCTTGTAATATAATCATCAATTTTTACCCCTTTGCAAAGTTGTTCTACCTCTGAATTTTGTATAATTCCTTTTAAAGTAACTGTATATGTCTTTTCTATTTCATGCTTTGGATGTGTAATTTTATAAACAAATTCTCCATCATTTGTTAATATTAAAGCTCCTGAAGTATACATATCTAGTCTTCCTACTGGTACTATTCTTTCTTTCACTTTTACTAAATCTAATACTGTATCTCTGTTAAATTGATCTTCAACTGTTGTAACATATCCAATTGGTTTATTTAATAATATATATACTAATTTATCTTGTTTTTTTACTAATTTATTATCAAATTCTACAATATCTTTTTCCGAATTAACCTTTGTTCCTAGTTCTGTAACTACTATTTTATTTACCTTTACTCTTCCTTGTAATATATATTCTTCGCATTTTCTCCTAGATGCTATACCACAATCAGCTAAATATTTTTGTAATCTAATTTCTTCCATAATTTCTCCTTATTTATGTACTATTTTTTATGTATTCGCATAATATATATTAATTCCTTTTACTTTTCTAAAAGGCTTTATATAGATTCTCCGGCAAGACTTTCTTGCCGGATTTATTAATTTAATTTTTTTATTATATTTTCAAAATAATCTGGCAATGGAGCTTCTAATTTCATTTCTTTATTTGTTATAGGATGTTTAAATTCTAGTTTTTGAGCATGCAGACATTGTCCTACTATTCCAAATTCATTTTTTCCATTTGAATAGGTATAATCTCCAACTATTGGATATCCTATTTGTGATAAGTGTACTCTAATTTGATGAGTACGTCCTGTTTCTATATTTATTTGTAATAGTGTATATTTATCATATCTTTTCAAAACTTTTATATGTGTAATAGCATTTTTTCCTTCTTTTACAACAGCCATCTTTTTTCTATCTGTTTTACTTCTACCTATTGGCATATTAATAGTTGCTTCATTTTCTTTTATTATTCCTCTAACTAATGCAATATATGTTTTCTTTACTTGATGATTTTTTATCTGTTCGCTCATGTTTACATGTGCTTTATCATTTTTGGCAACTATCAATAACCCAGATGTATCTTTATCTAATCTATGTACTATTCCTGGTCTTATCTCTCCTCCTATTCCTGATAAAGATTCTTTACATATTGCCATAATTGCATTTACTAATGTTCCATCTGGATTTCCATTAGCTGGATGTACAACCATTCCTTTAGGCTTATTTACTACTATTATGTCATTATCTTCATATATAACTTGTAGAGGTATATTTTGAGCTTTTAATTCTATTTTTTTTGGAGATACTTCTTCTACTGTTATAACATCATTTTCAGAAACCTTATATGCTACTTTTTGTTTATTTCCATTTACTAAAATATGTCCTTCTTCTATTAACCTTTGTGCTGATGTTCTAGTAATATCTTGATTTTTTATTGATATGTATATATCTAATCTTTTTCCTGTTTCACCTGCTTCTACTATATATTTTTCCATTATTCCTCCATTATTTTTTTACTTCATAAAACACAAATTTCTCATCTTTTTTTAATAGTTTATAATTTTCTAAATTAGCTTTTTCTATTATTCTATTCATCTTAGAATCTTTATATAAAATTACATGTGTAATATCATATTTTTCAAAAATATCTTCAAAATAAACTTCTAAGTTAGAACTTTTTATAAAGTCCATAAAAATATCTTGACCTTCATTAAATTCTGGTGAGTATAAATCTGCTCTTGAATCTATAAATACTGGTATTCCTGAATATATTAAATAACTTCCGTAATTATATTCATTATATAATCGTACTTCAGATAAATCTATATTTTTTTCTTTAAAATAGTTTTTTATAAATTCACTCATTTCTACAGGATATGTATTTTTATCTATATATTCAGATTTTAATCTTGGCTTTATAAAGTACAAACTTAATATTAATATAAATGCTGAAACTATAAACATTCCAAATCTTGTAGTAATTACATTAATTAAATTATTATCTATATCTTTTACCCAACTTTCCATCCAATCATAAATAATTCTATTTAATATTATTGAACCAATTAAAACATATAATGATGATTGTCTTCTTGAGTATAACATTAATAATAATAACCCGCCTATCATAAGTAAATCTTTTAATTTTATTTTTGAATTTGTAAATATTAAAATAGCTAATAATATTATAATACTACATAATACATCTGTAGACTGAATTAAAGTCATTGGTTGATGTTCACTTATATTATGAGTAGTTTCTCCTTGCATAGTTTTTATTAAATATGTATATGGCGTTGTCCCTAATGGTGTTAGAAATCCTGTTAATATGCATATCAACATAAATATTATTAAAATTTTTACTCCATCTTTCTTTATTATTTGTAATTTTTGTCCTGGTATTACTTCTTTTCCATATTTTTTTGCTGTGCGTTCTTCCATACATGCTACTATATATTCTACTATATAAGGTAAATATAATACAAATGAAAATGGCCAAACTGCAACATGTAAATTTGCCATTAGTATTGATATTGTTACTAGTGCAACCCCATACCTTTTTTTATTTGTATTTATTAATTGTTCCATACAGAAAATTTGTAATATAAACAATATAAATGTTACTAATTGAGCTCTTGCAGTTATATAATCTCTTAACATATATATTGCACCTATAGTTATTACAAATGATACAACTTTATTTTTAGCAAGTTTTGAATTTACTTCATAAAGAGTTATTCCTAATATAACCGCAAATATACATGTTGATATGTATATTCCTGTCATTCCACCTAAACTATATATCACATATATCATTACATCATATAACCAATGCGGATATGTGTATTCTAATCCTTGATACCACGCAAATGGTTCTACCATGTCTATTCCTTTATTTTTTACTATATATTCTCCTATTTTTATTGTATAAAAAGTATCATTTTGTAATGTTTTTGGAGATATGCTTATACAAAATATTGCAATTAAAATTAATGCCAATATTTCAAATATACGTTTTTGATTATTTTTCATTGTTGTTCTCCTTTGTTTAAATTTTACATTATTATAACAAAAAAAGTTTGAAAAGGCTACCCTTTTCAAACTTTTTATCTTTTATTAAACAGCTTCTTTATTTTCAGTCTCTTCTTTTTTTTCTGTTTCATCTTCATTTATTAATTCTAGGCTACAGATAGATACTTCATATGCTACTTTCATTTCTGAAGTTCCGTCTTCATATTTCTTTTCATATTGTCTTGATTGCACTCTTCCTATTATTTTAACTTGTGCACCTACTTCTAAGTTTTGGCAAAATCTTGCATTTCTACCCCAAGCTATAGTTGGTATATAGTCTGATTTATTATATGCTCTATTTACTGCTAATAATAAATCTGCAATTTCTCTTCCAAATGGTGTTTGTCTATAAATTGGTTTTTTACAAACAAATCCTATAAGTACTACTTCGTTTGTTGTTTCTTCTTTTTTTACTATATCGCTTTCTTCTTGTTCTTCTGGTTCATTAACCTCTTCAACATCTTTAGCGAATACTGTTAATATTAATTTGTTTTTTTCGTTTTCATAACTATTATATGATCTAAATTGACCCTTTATTAATAGTTTTCTACCTTCTGATAACATTTCATCAGTTATTAATCTTTCTGATATTGTTATTGGTATTATGTCTGCGTTTCCACTTAAACGTGGTATTGATAAGTTAAATGTATAAAACTTCTCTCCATAAATTTCATGGCTAAATTTTTTTTCGCCTGTAACCTTTCCTACTAATGTTAAGTAGTTGTTTTCTAAATAATTTGTATCCAATTTTATTTCCTCCCTATCTTTTTTATTTATCAATTGTAAATTAACATCTTGTTTTCTTCTCTTAAAATTTTCTACATTTATTATTATACTACATTTTTTTGGTTTTGTCTACATAAAAAGTTAATTTTTTCTAATTTTTTGTTCATTTTAATGGTTTTTTATAAATTATGGAGTTCTTTGATTATGAAAACTGATAAATTATTATATATTTTTCTATTTGTTCCCTTATCTATTTTTATTTCTTTTTCTTGGGTTTCTATTATATTTTGGTTTGTTTTTGTTATATTTCTTTGTACACATACTATAATTTTGTCTTCATTAACACTCGATATAGTTACTGTAGATTTTGGATTAAATCCAAATGTTATTAATGAGATAGGTTCTTTTATTGATACTTCTCTTAATATTTTTATATCTATATCAGCATTAATTATTAAATATTTTACATTTGATATTATTTCACTCATATATTTATATGCATCTTTTTTTATTTTTATATCCTCTAAAAATATTATCTCATCAAATTTTATATTTTTTAAATTTTCAATACTTTCTTCTGTTATTTGTACTATTTCTACATTATTTACTTCTTTACTTATTGTTTGAATATCCTTCTTTTTGGCTACTATTCCAATTAATGGCATTTTTTCCTCCCAAAAAATAATTATTCATGTTTAGTATTCCTTTTTACCAATTATTTATACATCTAATCCAATGGTATTTGGGTGCCATTACTATTAATTGAATAATTATCTTTATATATTAAATCTGATACTTTTACTATTTCAAATCCTTTTTCTTTTATATTTTTTATTAAGTAGTCTAAACTTTCTGCTGTATGTTTAGTGCCATTATGACTTAAAATTATAGAACCATTTGATAATTTATTTTTTATTCTATTCCACATTTCTTCTCCAGTAAGCCCTTCATAATCTAAAGTATCTACATTCCATTGTATTGGATAATACTTATTATCTTGCGCTACTTTTATTACAGTATCATTATATTCACCATAAGGAGCTCTATATAAATTAGTTTTATAACCTGTTAATTTTTCTATCTTATTTACACTCATTTTTATTTCTTCTAAATTTTTTTCTGCACTTAATTTATTAACATGTGGATGTGTATTACTATGACTTCCTATTTCATGTCCTGCATTATATATTTTTTTCACAGCTTCTGGGTTTTTGTCTATCCAACTTCCAACCATAAAAAAAGTTATTTTTACATTATTTTCTTCTAAAGTTTTTAATATACTGTCTATATCATCAGCTGACCAAGCACA
>CANRHQ010000040.1 GCA_947630445.1 uncultured Clostridia bacterium
TTATTGATATAGGTTATGGATTTGTAACAACATTTGATTGGAAAAAATTTGGAGAATCTATAAGTAAAAGTATAAATAGTTTTTTTGAAAATGTGGATTGGGGAAAAGCTGGAAAGACGATAACAGATGGAATATCAGGAATTTTTCAGACTATCACAGGATTTATAAAAGAATTAGATTGGAAAGTAATAGTTGATAGTATTGTTAATTTTGTAAAAGGAATTGATTTTTCAAAAATTGCATCAACATTTTCGGAGATGTTGGGCTCGGCATTTGCTAGTATTGTAAATTTAGGTATGGTTATAGGAGAATACTTAAAAAAAGCAATAGATTCTGCAAAAACATATTTTCAAGGAAAAATTGAAGAATGTGGCGGAAATGTTGTAAAAGGAATATTTAAAGGAATAATAGATGCACTAAAAAATTTAGGTAACTGGGTTATAGACAATATTTTTAAACCTTTCATAAATGGTTTTAAAAATGTATTTGGTATACATTCTCCATCAACAGTAATGATGGAAATGGGAGGATATATAATTGAAGGATTAAAAAAAGGTATATCTGGAATATGGAATAAAGTAAAAAGTATATTTACAGACTTAAAAAATAAAATTGGAGAAATATTTGGAAAAATAGTATCAAAAGTAAAAGAAAAATTTGATATAAATACACTTAAAGCACATTTTTCTAGTGCTCTTTCAAAGATTAAAGATGTTTTCACGAATATACCTACATGGTTCAAAGACAAATTTAGCAATGTAATAACAAAAATAAAAGATAAATTTAGTGTATCAACGATTAAGACACATTTTAGTAATGTACTTTCTGGAATAAAAAGCGTATTTTCTAATATACCTACATGGTTTAAAAACAAATTTAGTGATGCATGGCAAAAGGTTAAAAATGTGTTTAGTAGTGGTGGAAAAGTATTTTCTGGAATAAAAGATGGAATATTAAATGCTTTAAAAAGTGTAATAAATAAATTAATTAGTGGAATAAACAAGGTTATAAGCAAACCTTTTGATGGAATAAATAAAGCATTAGACAAAATAAGAAATATTGAAATAATTGGAAAAAAACCATTTGGAGGATTACCAACAATAACAGTACCTCAAATTCCAACTCTTGCAAAAGGTGGTGTATTATATGAAGAAACAGCATTTATTGGAGGAGAATATTCAGGAGCAAGTACTAATCCTGAAATTGTAACACCAGAAAATAAAATGGAAGAAGTATTTGATAGGGTTTTGTCAAAATATCAAAGTAATAACAATGATAGCCCGATATATTTAACTGTAAATGTAGGTAATAAAAAATTAGGACAAATATTATTAGAAGATTTAAAAGACAGAAAAAGAAGAACTGGAAATGGTATAGAAGCTTTAATAGGAGGATAAAAAATGCTTTGGAAAGTAGATGGAATAATACAAAAAAGCCCAAGTTCATATAAGGATAATATAGAAGATTTAGATAATGATAGTTATACTTCAAAAGTAACTGGTGCATTAATTGATAATCCTGTTGCAATAGGAATGTTAAAATTAGAAATGAATTGGGATTACTGTACTGAAGAGGAGGCAGAAAAACTAATGCAATTAACATATAAGAATCCAATGATAGTTACAATAAAATGCCCATCTGTTTTAAACGGTATGTTAGAAAATGCTAAATTTAGAGTAAGCAAAAGAACGACAGAAATGATTGAAACAGGAGAAAATGAAGACACTTCTAAAAGTAGATGGAAAGTGTCTTTCAATTTAATGCAAAAAGAATTAACACAACAACAAAAAGAAACAGTTAATAAATCAAAGGGGTTGGTTTAATGTATCCAACAAGTCAAAAATGGAAAGATAATATATATAAAAATGTACAAAGTGTAATGAATGTATATATAGACGATGAACTATTAAATCCAGATTATATTTTAGATTTTAAAGTAGGGCAAACTTTATTTGAAGAAGAATTAAAACTTGGAGCAGTAAGTAGTAAATATATAGAAATGCAAATATATAAAGAACATATTATGAATAATATAAACAAAGTAAAGGTTGAGTATGGAATTTTAATAAACCATGCTTTGACAGTTAAAGAAGTAAATGAAATGTTGGTTGGTACTTTAAAAGGCATACCAATTAAAAGTTTAACAGAGGATAATAGTAGTTTTGAAATTATACCTATAGGAATATTCAATGTAGATGATTGGATAGATAACGATGATAATACATTAACTATTAAATGTGTAGATAATATGTGTAAATTTGAATTTTGCTATGATGGTAGTAAAATAGAATATCCAACAACACTTCTTAATGTTTTACAGGATATATGTAATAAAGCAGGAGTAGAATTACGGTTCTACTTCTTTTTTAAATGCTGAAAAGCAAGTATCTGTATATGATAATACAATTACAGCTAGAGAATATATAAGTTATATAGCAGAAAGTGCTGGCGGATTTGCTTTTATAGGTAGAGATGGAAAACTTTATATAAGAGAAATATATCAAGATGAAACAAAAATCCCATTAGAATTATTTGGTGAATATAAATGGGGAGAAGAATTTAAAATATCTAAAGTTTCTTATGAAGACGGAATAAGAAATTTTAAATTTGGAGATGACACTAGAAATAATTTATGGATAAATCAAAATAATGTATATATTATAGATGAAGAACAAGTAAAAAATATATATGAGAAAATCAAAGGTTTAACGACATATACATTCCAAGGCAAAAGCATTATAGATCCCGCCATAGATGTAGGAGATAAAATTGTTATAGACGAAAAAGAAATTATATTCCAAGGTGAAGCGGATTTTCAAGGAAGATTTATTGCAGAAATAAATAATAAAATATCAATAAAACAGAAAGAAGAAACAACAGTTAAGGTTGAATCACAGAAAGCAATAAATAGAAAAATACAAAGTAAAATAGATGAGCAAGAAGGAAAAATAACGCAATTAATTGAAGAAAATACAGAAACATCACAAAAGATAAGTGAACATGAACAAACATTAGATAGCATAACAGATATAGTAAGTAATGTAGAAGAAAAGTTAGAAAATAATTATTATACAAAAACAGAAACAGAAACTCAAATAACACAGACAGCTGAAAGTATAACATCAGAAGTTAAGAAGAAAGTAAATAATAGTGATTTTGGTACAAAAGTACAACAGAGTGCAACAGATGTGCAAATTGCTTGGAATAGTATTTCTGAATTTATACAATTTATCAATGCTAAATTACAAATAAAAAAAGATTCTAAAACAGTGTTATTAGAACTTAATAAAGATGGTCTTGTTATATTTGAAGATAATGGGAAAGTATTAATGAGGCTGAATGAAAATGGTCTATATAATTACCGAGAAGATGGAACAACATTAAATACAAGTTTAACTTTAGATGGCATGCGTATATATAACAGTTCTGGTATATTTTTAGCAAAATTGATAGATGACGGTTTATATACTTATAATGAAAAAGGAACACTTGAAACAAGTACAGCAAATGGTGGATTTCACAGATATGATAGTACAGGAAAAAATATAATAGGTAAGTTTGTTGAAGATGGAATATATCTTTATGACAATACAGGAAAAGTAACAAAAGCAATGATTAAAAATGATGGAAGTTTAAACATATCTAGTGATGCAACTATAGGTAAGGATTTACATGTAAACGGATATATATATACAGATATTGCAAAATTAGTGAGTGATGGTTTTTATTTATATGACAGTACAGGAAAAGTGACAAAAGTAATGCTAAAAAATGATGGTACATTAAATGTAGCTGGAAATGGAACGATAGGCGGGGATTGTGCTGTAAATGGAGGAATTTCGTCAAAAGACTCTATAACATCAGGAACAAATTTATTTGTTAACAATGGATTTATAAAGTCAGAATATACATACGATCATAATGAGGTAACAGTAGCACCAAACATGTATATAAGCTCTGCAGGTAATATAAGAAAAAGTACAAATACATCTTCAAAAAGATATAAAACAGATATAAAAGATGTAGAAGATGAAGAGTTAAATGCAGAAAGATTATATGATTTACATGTCAAACAATTCAAATACAAAAAAGATTATTTTACAAATGAAAAAGACGAAAGATATGACAGAAATTTAATAGGATTTATAGCAGAAGAGGTTGAAGAAGTATATCCAATTGCTTGCGATTATGAAGAACATGATGGACAAAGGGTAGTAGAGAATTGGAATGAAAAATATATAATTCCAGCAATGCTACAATTAATTCAAAAACAGCATAAAGAAATAGAAGATTTAAAAGCAGAAGTAGCAGATATAAAACAAAGAATTGCAGAATTAGAGAAAAAGTAGTGAGGTGATGATGTAGAATGTCAAAATTAACAGAGAATTTGAAGTTGTTCGAGTGGGATACTACAAGCGAAATAGATTTAGCATCACAATTTGATATAAATAAATCATTAAATGACAATTGGGATAAGATAGATAAAGAATTTGGAGATATAGAAGATGAACAAACAGCACAAGATAAAAAAATAGCATCAAATACAGAGAACATACAAAATTTACAAAAAAATGATGAACAGCAAGAGGCTGAAATAGAAAAGCTAAAAGAAGAGAACGAAGAGTTAAAGAGAGAGAATGAAAACTGGAAGAGTATATTACCAGACGGACAAGCTAGTGGCGAGAGCATTACAATAAAAGATAGTGCAGACGCAAGAGTGAAGTCATTTGAGATATCTGGAAATAGCAGGCAAGATAAAAGAGAGGGCTATAATTTATTAAAGAATATCTTAACCAGTTCATCTCAAAATGGAGTAGATTTTGTAACAAATGAAGACGGTTCTGTTACAGCAAATGGAACAGCAACAGCACTAGCGGGGGCAGTAATTGCAAAAAATTTAAACTTTAAAGCTGGAACATATACTACAAAAAATGTCTTATTATATGTAACAGACGTAGGCTGGTTTGGTGACTTTACTAAAACAGTAACAAAAACATTTGATACAGATTTTATAGTAGAAAAAGCATTTGTTCAAGTAAAAGAAAATGAAGTAGCAAACAATAAGATATTTTATCCAATGCTTGTGAAAGGTTCATATACAGATGAAACAATGCCAAAATACGAGCCATACGGAGCGATGCCAAGCTTGAATTATAAATCAGATGTGCGAAGCTGTGGGGATAATGTGAATTTGTTTGATGGAAATGGAGATTTTGAACAAGGATTTAAAAACTTTCATGCTAGACAAACCATAAACGCTGAAGTTGGGCAAAGTATATTTGAGAATATAGTAAATAATGGGCGTTGTAAGGCTTACTATAAAATAAAAAAAGGAGAGAGCATAGTTTTTAAAATATTTGATGATTATTTTGCAATAAACAATGCAGTTTCTGCAAATTTAGAAGGAGTAATACAAGAAACATTATCAAAAGAAAGTGCAACTAAATTTACTTATACAGCTAAAGAAGATAGCTTATTATGTGTTACACTCATAAAGAAAAGTACGGAATGGTTTTCAATTGAAGAAACAAATCAATTGAAAGACTGTATAATGATTAGTAAATATAAATCAGCATCATACGCTAGCTTTGGACAAGGTAATATTAATGTTAATATAGCAAGAAATCTTGTAATGAATAAAATTAATTTTCCACAGACTTTCAAATCTCCAGCAACAAACTTCACTTCAATAGATATGTCTGTAGATAATATAATAAAAAAATATAGAGAAACAGGATTTACTATAAAAATAAAGGCAAAAAATGTTTTGAGCAAAGGAGCTTTCAAACAAGTTGTATTAGGAAGAAGAGTTGGAGAAGTTGATGATTGGAGTTATAGATATGATTTGGGTTCTTTCAATAAGCGACTAGAAAATGATTTTACAATTTATGAAAGATTTATATCTACTTCAGCATGTAATAATTTTGAATTAATATTTAATTCTGCTAGTCAAGCACATTTCATCGTCATTCTTGAAGACCATGCACAAACAACAGGAATGGATTTGTATGGTTTAGAGGTAACTCTAGGAGATACAACAGGACAAGATGTATATAATTTAGATGAAATACAAACATACACAATACCAACTCAACAGCCATTTAGAGCAATTGATAATTACAAAGATAATTTTATCAAAAAAGAAGATGGCTGGTATGAAGAACATTTTATTAATTCTTATATTTTCACAGGAAACGAAGCAATAGCCAAACAATCTACAGAACTTGCTCCTAATGGATATTTTTTCCAAACGAACGATGTATTAACGAAAAAATTTAAAGTGATAGATAATACCTCTCCAGCTAAATATGCTATAAATACTCATTTTAAGATGGTTACTAATGGACATCCTTATATAGATGAGAGTTGTATGTCTATAGGACAATCAGGAACAAATCCGTACTTCTTTTTAAATGAAACATATTCAAGTGTTGAACTTGTAAAACAATTTTTTAAGGAACAATATGATAAAAATATGCCTGTAATATTGTATTATGTTCTCGAAGAACCAACACAAATAAAATGCACAAAAGAACAGTCAAGAATATTAGATGAAATACAACATGCAAAAACATATAAAAATGTAACAAATATATACAGTACAGATGAAGTATCTCCCAATATGAATGTAACATATTATAAAGATTTAGAAACATTGCTTGGAGGTGGGGAGTAATGGAAGATTTAAGTAATGTGCAAGTCCTAGTTGGTTTACTAATATCAATGTCAACATTGATGGGAATTTTGTATAAATTCTTAAATAAGTGTTTAGACAGAAAATTGTCTGGATTATATCATGACAATAGAAGACAGTACAGGTACATGATTGTGGATTTTGCACGGAGATTTGCATAATGGAATACAAAAGACAAGAGAAGAATTTCAAAGCATTTATGACATATTCAATAGATATGAAATTTTAGTAGAAAGATTAAATGTAAAAAATCATTATGTAGATAGCGAAATGCTATACATAAAAGAAAAATATAAAAAGTTGAAATAGGAGGGAAAATATAATGAAGAAACATAAAAATATTGTACTTGGAATAGTATGTATTGTAATAGCATTACTATCAGGCTTTGGTTTCTATAATGAAAACAAAGATAAGACAACAAAAGAAGTAGTTAGTCAAGCAGTAAATGAAATAAAAGACTATATAACAGAATATGAGATGACATCTAAAGAAATATCAGAACTTGCTACAAGTGAAATAGTAGAGCAAACAGAAGAGCAAGAAAAAGAAGTATCAGCAGAACAAGAAGTTGAAAGTGAAGCTTTTGAACTTCAAGGAAAAATTGCTTATAACGGAAGTAACAAGTATCCAAATGTAAAACTTGGAAACTATGTTGGTTTAACATATTATAGTCAAATTGACACTAGATGGAAAAATCACTCATATACAAGCATAGGCAATAAATCTCAAACAATAGGCTCTAGCGGTTGTGGAGCGACCTGTTCAGCAATGGTAGTAACAGCCACAAAAGGTACGATAACACCACCAGAAATGGGAGATTTATTTGTAAAGTATGGTTTTAGAAGTCCAAATAGCGGTACTTACTGGAGTGCTTTTAGATGGGTAGCAGATGTATTTGATATTGGCTATCAAGAAACATCTAGTTTGGATAAAGCAGTAACATTACTAAAGGATAACAATTATGTTGTATGTTCTGTTGGAAATGGTTTATTTACAACAGGAGGACATTTTATATTATTGACTGGAGTAGAGGATAATAATATAAAGATATATGACCCATATCTTTATTCAGGAAAGTTTGATACAAGCACAAGAAGAGGTAAAGTAACAGTAAAGGGAAATACAGTATATTGTTCAATTGATAATTTTAGAAAATATGCTAATTTCAAAGGATTTTTTGCATATAAGTATGAAACTAAAAAAGAAAATAAAACTACAGTAAAAACAAGTACATATACAAGATATGTTAAAGTAAAAAGTTCTTTGAATGTAAGAAAATCAGCTAGCACAAAAGCAAAGATAGTAGGTTCTTTGAAAAACAATGCAAAAGTAACAGTATATGAAACTAAAGGAGATTGGGCAAGAATTGGAACTAATAAATGGGTAAGTTCTCAATATTTATCTACAAAGAAAACAGAAACTGTTAAAAACACAGTAGGCAAAACTAAAACATTAAAAAAGAATTGTACCTTGTATTCAAAGTCAAGTCTATCAGGAACAAAGTACAATTATAAAAAGAACACTACTGTAAAAATACTAAAAAATATATCATCTAGTGTAGACTATGTTCAAGTAAAAGCTACAAAAAGAAAAGCTTATATAAAGAATAATTTGTATAAATAGTTGTATGGTTGATGTTAGTTACTAGACTAATATCAACCTTTTTTTATTTTCTGCAAGTTTATAGGTTTAAAAAGTAATTAATTTCTTAAATAAATATTAATACTTGAAAAAAAGAAAAAAATAGTTTATAATATATAAAAATTTAAGGATTAAAGGATTATATTTGTTACCCTTTTGTTACCCACCAGACAAGTTTTAATGAGTTTAAATAAGTCTGGAAAAATTAACAAAAATCAGTAAAATCAACGGAAATCAGTTTTCATGAATAATACATTTTTTTTACAAAAATACAAAACTGATAATACCCGTTATAATGGAGGTATAA
>CANRHQ010000041.1 GCA_947630445.1 uncultured Clostridia bacterium
TACATTTTTACATACAAAAATTCCAGTGATTTCTCACTGGAATTTTTGCTTTCGGGTTCCTATTCTAGGACACCCTCGTTATTATTAACTTTTGCTTGAATTTTATTAATAATATCTTTTCTTCCATTAAAAAATTTACTAACAGATTCTTTTTTATCTAATTGGTTTATAATTTTTGCAACCATTTCAGACAAATCAACAATATTAAACCATTCAAGAGAAGAAAAATCTTTTGGAATATAAGAAAGGTTAGTTGTATATAAAGCATCAAATAAATTATTTTTATAAGCAGATTTAAACTTTTCTATACCTTCTGTAAAAAGAGCAAAAGTAGAAGTTATAAATATTTTCTTTGCCCCTTTATTTCGTAATTCTCTAGCAACATCTAAAACAGAAGTACCAGAAGCAATCATATCATCAACAATTAATATATTTTTATCTTTTACATCTGTACCCATGTACACATGTGCAACAATGGGGTTTTTGCCATTTACAATTTTACTTAAATCACGCCTTTTATAAAATACACCAGCATCACACCCAATTAGTTCAGCATAATATCTAGCTCTTTCCATAGCACCCATATCTGGACTTACTATTAAAATATTATCAAAAAAATTTGGATTATCTATAATAATTTGATCTAAAATAATATTGGTAGGATAAAAATTATCAAATGATAAATTAGGTATAGAATTGCAAACATTTGGATCATGTGCATCGAAAGTAATAATATTTTTAACTCCTAATCTTTCTAACTCTTGTAGAGCAATAGCACAATCTAAAGACTCTCTTGATTTTCTTCTATGTTGTCTTGACTCATATAGTAAAGGCATAATAACTGAAATTTTTGAAGCATGTCCACAAGTTGCTGAAATAGCCCTTTTAATATCTTGAAAATGTTCATCAGGTGTCATTAAATGTTTTATACCATGGAAGTCATATGTTATGCCATAATTCCCAATGTCAGAAATGATAAATAAATTTTTTTCTCTAACAGAATCTTCAATAACAAATTTACCTTCTCCATTAGAAAATCTACTAGAAGTTGAACTTATTAAGTAATTTTCGCTAGTATTTCTAAGTTCTGATAAATGTTTTTGAATTTTGTTTCCAAACTCTTGAAAATTGTCCATAACCAAAATACCTAAATTATTTTTTGACATTTTACTACCTCCTCATATATAATTCAAATAAATTATATTTTATACCAAAAATAAAGTCAACGATATTTGTTGAAAAATGGATAAAAAAGTTCTATAATAAAATATATGATAAAAATAGAGGTAAATAATGAATAAAGAAATAATAATAGTTTCATCAAATAAAGAAAAGATAAAAGAAGTACAAGAGATATTAAAAGAATACAAAATAATTCCTATAGATGATTTAGGTGTAAACATAGAAGTTGAAGAAGATAAAGAAACATTTGAACAAAATGCCATAAAAAAAGCTCAAATAATTTCTAAAGCATTAAACGGAAAACCATGTCTTGCAGATGACTCTGGAATTGAAATAGAATATTTGAATGGATTTCCAGGAGTATTTACAAAAAGATGGAAACAAGGAACTGATAGAGAAAGAAATATATCTATTTTAAATAAATTAAAAGGAGTTCCAAAAGAAAAAAGAAAATTAAAATTTATAACTGCAATAGCAATATCTAATGGAACAAATACCACATCAGTAATAGGACAAATAGATGGATATGTTTCAGAAAATGTTAGAGGAGAAAATGGCTTCGGATTTGATGAAATATTCGAATTAGAAAATGGAAAAACACTAGCAGAATTATCACAAAAAGAAAAAAACGAATTAAGTGCAAGAAAAATCGCATTAGAAAAAATAAAAGAAATAATGGAAAAAGAAAAAGGAGAATAAAAATGAATTGGTTGGGAATTTTAATATCATACTTATATATAGGTTTAGTTATGATAGCAGCAAAGATATTCGAAAAAAAAGGAAAAGAAGCTAGTAGAAAATTTATACACATAATGGTAGGAAATTGGTGGTTTTTAGCAATGTATTATTTTACTAATATATGGTTTGCGGCATTTGTACCTGCTACATTTGTTATAATAAATTACATTTCATATAAAAAAGACATAATA
Source organism: uncultured Clostridia bacterium (assembly GCA_947630445.1). GTDB lineage: Bacteria > Bacillota > Clostridia > TANB77 > CAG-508 > CAG-269. The sequence continues at coordinate 2,112 of CANRHQ010000041.1, forward strand.
AAAGTAATGGAAAGAAATAAACAAGATGGACTTGGAACAGTTTATTTTGCAATATCTTTATTAGTATTAGTAATAGTATCATTTGGTATATATAATAAACCAATATTGGGATTAATTCCATGTCTAGTCATGGCATATGGAGATGGTTTGGCGGCAGTATTTGGTAAACTTATAAAAAGTAAAAAATACAAAGTAGGTGATTCAAAAAAATCCATAGCAGGTTCTGCTACAATGTTTATAATATCATTACTATTAATAGGTGGATATTTAATTTTTACTCATCAAGATATATTTTGGAGTAGTGGACATTGGCCATTTGTAACATTAATGATGGCATATTTAATAACTTCAATAGAAGCAATTTCAATAAAAGGAACAGACAATATAACAGTTCCATTAGGAACATTACTTATGCTTATATTAATTGGATAGGAAGAAGAATATGAATAGAGAAATTTTAAACGAGTATAGAGAAAAAGATGACAAAATATTGTTGGCACAAATTTTAGATAAAATTGAGATGACAGAAAATAAGAATAAAATAGAATATACAGATTTTTTAGATTTAGTACAAATAGAACTTGTTCAAAAATTTATAAATAAATTAAAAATAGAAAATTATATAAGTTATGGTGGATATGAACAAGCAGAACGAAAAATATTTGTAATATATCCAGAAAAATTTAATAATGAAGTTGTTGCAAAAAATTTGAGCAATATAGTTCAAATAGTTAGAATAAATTTACCAGAAGACTTAAAAGGAAAATACACACATAGAGACTATCTAGGTGCTATAATTAAACTTGGAGTTAAAAGAGAAAAAGTAGGAGACATTATTGTAGACAATAATGGTGCAGATATAATTGTAGATAAAAATATTTCAAAATTTTTGGCTGATAATTTAGGCGAACTAACTAGATTTTCTAAATCTACAATAACCATAGAAAATATTGAAAACCTTAGAACTGTAGAAGTTAGAAAAGAAGAGTATGAAGTTATTGTTTCTTCTATGAGACTTGATAATGTAATTTCAGAATTAGCTAGATGTTCAAGAAATAAAGCTCTTGATATTATAAACATGGAAAGAGTTTTTGTTAATTTTCAAAGTGAAACAAAAAAGACTAAACAAATTAAAGCTGGTGATATGATTACAATTAGAGGTAAAGGTAGATTTTTCATTAAAGAGTTATTAGGGCAAACTAGAAGTGGTAGAACTATAATTAAAGTTGAAAAATTTGTATAAGGAGAAAAAATAAAATGATATACATAGTTAGACATGGACAAACTGATTGGAACATTGAAGGAAGATTTCAAGGTAGAACTGATATTGAATTAAATGAGAAAGGAAAAAGTCAAGCAGAAAACATAAAAGAAAAATTAGAAGGAATTAGATTTGACAAAGTATTTTCAAGTCCATTAAAAAGAGCACTTGAAACAGCCCAAATAATTACAGATGAACCAATTGAAATTGATGATAGAATAATTGAAAGATGTAATGGTCAGTTAGAAGGTAAATTAAAAACGGAATGTAAAAATAGCATTGATTTTACTGATGAAAATGAGCAAAGATTTGGAATAGAATCTTTATACGATTTTAGAAATAGAATAACAGATTTTTTAAATGAACTAGAAGAAAAATATGTAGGAAAAAATGTATTAGTTGTAACTCATGCAGGTGTAAGCATATATGTAAGATGTTATTTTGAAGGAGAACCTAAAGACGGAAACTATAATAATTATAAATTAAAAAATTGTGAAGTACTTCAATATGACAATACTGCAAAAAATAAAAAATTTAATATATAACTATTCCATAGTTATATATTAAATTTTTTAAGTTTAAATTATAAATCATATTTAGTCATAATAATTGCATCTGTAGCATTATTATAATATTTTTTTCTAATCCCCAAGTTTTTAAAACCAAACTTTTCATAAAGGTTAATAGCAGGAGTATTGTTAACATTAACTTCTAGAGTAAAAGATTTAGCATTTAGATCTGCACACATTTCTATTAAGGATTCTAGTAATTCACCGCCAATACCTCTACCACGACAAGACTTTTTAACAACTATATTATTAAGAGTAGCTTCATCAAAACATATTGATAAACCAGCAAAGCCAACAACCTCATTGTTTTCTTTTGCTACAAGATATGTAGTATTTTCATTTTCAAGTTCTTGTTTTAAAACATTATAACTCCAAAAATTATCAAAGTCAGAATATAGAGTGTCTTTCATAGCTTCTAAATCTTCTAAAGTCATTTCTGTGATTTCCATACAAATCATCTCCTTAAAAGTCAGTTTTTACTTTCAAGAGCCCTTTCGGCTTGTGATTTTCTTAAGTATAATGGCATAATAGAAGTTTGCTTGCCATTTTTATAAGCATTATATCCTGCAATACCTAATGAAATACTATTTAAATCATTATTATCACAAAATACAGAATTCTCAAAATGTTGTTTTAGTAAATTTTTATGAATTATAGAACCATCTCCAACAAATGTAATAGGAGAGGTATATTGTTTTAATATAGAAATTGTATCATTTATATTTTTAAAATCAGGATTTTCAATTTGAATATATTGATTATTTTCTAGTTTAAATATTCCTAAATATACATTATCATTTTTGGCATCTATCAAAGAACATACAAGTTTAGCATTTGAAGTATTATATGCTAGAGTTTCAAGTGAACTTATACCTACACATTCGATATTAAGACTATCTCTAAATGCTAAAACAGTTCCAACACCAATTCTAATTCCTGTAAAAGAGCCAGGACCTTTATCACATACAATTAAATTAATGTCTTTTAAAGTTAAATTTGTTTCTGTTAATACTTGCTCAATTACTGGCATAATTTTTTCAGAATGATTTTTTGCATCATTAACAGTAATTTCTTTAATACAGTTTTGATTTTCTAAAATTGCAACTGTGCAAATATTACTAGCAGTGTCAATACTTAAAATTTTCATCTGTTTATGTTCCTTTCAATATAGTTATTATACTACAGTTAACAATATTTTACAAGTAAAAACTTACTTTTTTGTATTTTTGTAACCAAAAGTCGAAAAATGTCATAATATAAAGTAGTACTGGAGGTGGTAAGTTTGGAACCACAAGTAGAAATATACTGTAAGAAGGAAAATAAAAAGAAAGATTGTTCTTGCTTATGGATAGTATTAGCAATAATATTATTAGCATTAGCCTTCTTTATAGGAGCATTAGTTGAATCATTGGCAACAATTGTAACAGCTTTAGGTTTAGGTGCTGTTATAGTATTAATTATTGCTTTAGCAATATTACTAATAATAAGTATTATAAATTTAATATGCTGTAAAAAAAATAATTCAAAAAAATGTTGTTATTAATAAATATATAAAATTATTTTAAATAAATATAGCTATTTAATTACAAAATATTTTGTATTATAAATAGCTATATTTTTATATGAAATTCCAGTAATATTATGTGATTTTTTGTCAAATTTTATTGTATAAATCGGTAAATTATGGTATAGTTATTATTGAGGAGAAAAAATTATGGAATATATAATTAAAGGAGCTTGTAAATCAGTTACAGGTAAGGTAAGAACCAAAAACGAAGATAACTATTATTTTAATTTTAAAACACTAAAGGAAGAAAATGATGGGGATAATAAAACACAAACAATGCAATTTGAAAATATAGACAATGTAATATGCTCTGTATTTGATGGATTAGGCGGAGAAATAAATGGAGAAAGAGCTTCATATATAGCAGCATCAACATTAAAAGAATATATGGAAGAAAATACAAATCATGAATTTATATGGGAAAATTACATAAATGAAGCAAATGATAAAATTTGTGAAGAAATGCCATTAAACTTAAGAATGGGAACTACAATGGCAGCAGTACAATTTTTAAAAGATGAAATTAATATTTGCAACTTAGGAGACAGCAGAATTTACAGTTTGAAAAACAAAAACTTGCAACAATTATCAGTTGATCATACAGAAGCAAGATTACAGAAAAAGTTAAATATAATGTTAGATCATAAACCTGGGCTTACACAACATTTAGGAATAAGAAGAGATGAATTAAAATTAACTCCACATAAAGTTAAATATGATTATAGTCAATTTAATAAAATATTAATATGTAGTGATGGCTTGACAGATATGGTGGAAGATAAAGAAATTGCTCAAATTATTTCACAACCATTAGATCCAAAAGAAATAGTTAATCAATTAGTAGAAAGAGCATTAGAACAAGGTGGAAAAGATAACATAACAGTAATTGTTTTAGAAATTCAAAAAAAGAAGAAAACAAATTATAAAATATTATCTGTAGCTATTATAGCAGTAATTGCAATAGTAGTAGGAATAATAATTTTTATAAGTAGCAATACTTTTAAAATAACCAAAAACAATTATTCAGGGGCAATAACTGTTGGACAAAGTTATGAATTTGAATATAAAGGAAATGTGGAAATACAATTTAGTAATGATAATATAACATATAAAGATGGAAAAATAACTGCTCAAAAAACTGGAACAACAACAATTACAATAACAGATAAAAATGGAAAAACATTATATAGGCAAACTGTGAAAGTATTTCCAAAATAGGAGGGGAAAATGTTAGGTCTAAAAAAGAAGACTAAAAAAGAAGAAAAATTAACCTTTTTTAATAATACATGGGAAGCAGTAGAATTAATAGGAGTAGGTTCTTTTGGTAAAGTATATAAATCTAAAAGAATAGATGGAGGTTTATCAACATATTATAGTGCAATTAAGCAAATAAGAATAACACTAACTCAATCTGAAATCAATGAATTAAAAACTGAAGGAAATAGCCAAGAAGAAATAACAGCAAAATTTGAAGAAAAAGTAGAAAAATTAATGCAAGAAATAGAATTAATGGCAGTATTCAAAGATAGTTCTAATATTGTAAATATAGAAGACTTTGAGAAAATAGAAGATAAGAATGGAATTGGCTGTACAATAAATATAAGAATGGAACTATTAACAAATTTGGCTGTTTATATTTTAAAAGAAAAAGTTGTTACAGACAAAGAAATAATAAAAATGGCTATTGATATATTAACAGCATTAGAAGACTGTGAAGCAAATAATGTAATACATAGGGATGTAAAACCAGAAAATATATTTGTAAATAGTAAGGGAGTCTATAAATTAGGAGACTTTGGAGTAGCAAAAAAGTTTGAATCAACTCTTTCAAATATGTCAGAAAAAGGTACAGAAAATTATATGGCACCAGAGTTACATAAAAGACAAAAAGGAAATAAAACTGTTGATATATATTCATTAGGAATAGTGTTATATAAATATTTTAATTATAATAGACTACCATTTTTGCCAGACTATCCACAAGAGATTCTTGATGAAGATAGAGAAGAAGCATTATCTAAAAGAATTTCTGGAGAAGCTACTATGTCACCACCATTAAATGCAGAAAGAGAGATTGCAGAAATAATTTTAAAAGCATGTAGTTATTATCCAAAAGATAGATATGAAAATGCAACAGAATTTAAATTAGACTTACAAAGAATATATGATAGCATTGTTACACCAGAAGTATTATTTGATTTTAAAAATAGAGATTTACAGGTTACAGAAAGTGCTAAATCTAAAGTTCATAGTGGAACAATGAGTGTAGCAAGTTCAAGCAATTCAAAAGAAATAGAAAAACAAGAGGTTAGTGAAGAAACAAATAAAGAACAAATAGTAGAAAATGAAAATCCTCAAAAAGAAGTAGAAATAGAAAATGAAAAATCAGTAATAGAGGAAGAAGAAAATAAAGAAGAACCAAAAGAAAACAAAATAAAGAGTAAATTAGGAATAAAACTAAAAAATAATAAAAAGAAAATAATTATTGCAATATCAGTAATATTAATAGTTTTACTAATATCATTGGCAATTATATTAAGACCAAAACAAGAAAAACCACAATATATAACTGTGAAAAATTATGTAGGAATACAAAGTGAAGAAGCTACTAATGATTTAAAAAGTTTAGAATTAGAAGTAGAATATGAGTATGTTGAAGTAGAAAATGAAGAAGAAATAGGAAAAGTATTGGAACAATCCATAAATGAAAATGAGCAAATATCTAAAGGAACAGTAGTAACATTAAAAGTAGCAGTATCACCAGAAAAAGTAAAAGTTATAAATGTAGTTGGATATACAATAGAAGAAGCAAAG
>CANRHQ010000042.1 GCA_947630445.1 uncultured Clostridia bacterium
TGTATCATATTTTTTTCCATTTTAAAATCCATTTATTGATTTTTTTAATAATAATGCTATAATACTTTAGGGAGGTTTTTATGAAAACTTATATTAGAAAAATTAACTATTATGAAACAGATAAAATGGGTGTTGTTCATCATTCTAATTATATTAGATTTTTTGAAGAGGCTCGTTGCCAATTTTTAGAAGAAGCTGGTTTACCATATGATATGTTAGAAGCTAATGGTATAATGTCTCCTGTTCTAGGTTTTTCTTGTAAAAATAAACACCATGTTAGTTTTGGTGATATTATAGAAATTCATACTTGTATAAAAGAATTTACTGGAGTAAAATTTACTGTTAGTTATGAGGTTTTTAATAAATCTAATAATCAACTTTGTGCTAGTGGTGAATCTTATCATTGCTTTACTGATTCAAATTTAAAACCTTTAAATCTAAAAAAACATCATAATGATATTTTTGAAAAATTTAAAAGTTTAGTTGAAAGTTAAATAATAATTTTTGATACAAAATTTTATAAAACAAAAAAAAAGAATCCCCGCCTTAGCCGTAAGTTGTCTGAATTTTTAAGGACCTGTCTCAGACAGGTGGGTGCTATCTTGAATACTCATGGGCTTCTTACTACAAATATGTGTAAGCATGCACGCCATATCCAAAGGTTCTAGCCCCTCTTTATTATTGTAGGTTCTAAAAATTCTGCGCTATACGCACTACGCAGGGTTTCAATTATTATTTCTTTTTTATTATAATTATAATAACATATTTTTTCACAAATTGCAACTAAATGTTAGTTCAAATTTCTGAAAATTTATATGTTATATATATTATATCTCTCTTTTTTTAATTTATTCTCACTATATTATTTTTATTATTTATAGTCCCATTATTTCTTTGGCAACTTCATTTATGGTTTTTCCATCTGCTGATGCACCCATTTTTGCTTTTGCCTCTTTCATAATCAATCCCATATCTTTCATGGATGTTGCACCTATTTGTGTTATTATTTTTTCTAATTCTTCTTTTATTTCTTCTCTGCTTAATTGTTTTGGTAAATATTCTTGAAGTATTTCTATTTCTGTATTTGTTTGATTTATTAAATCTTCTCTTTGTGCTCTTTCAAAATCTTTTAATGCATCTTTTTTTGTTTTTACTTCTTTGGCAATTATTTCTAAAATTTGACTATCTTCTACTTGTATGCCTTTATCTTTTTCTATTTGTAATATAGCTGCTCTTACCATTTGAACAGTATTTTTTCTTATGTCATTTTTATTTTTCATTGAATTCTTCAAGTCTTCCATTAGCTTTTCTTTTAACATAGTTATTCCTCCTTGTTTATTGCATTTTATCATATAATATTTATCTTTTCAATTGTTTTATAAAAAATCCCCTGCATTTAATTTTTTAGATATTTTATATATTTCTTTTTCTTTTTTAGATATTGTTTTTTCCTCTATACCATTTGGTGTACATACTTTTAATTTTATATATCCTTGATTTATTTGAGGATGTCTTAATATAACGCTTTTAACAGATTTTATATTATCTTTAGAAAAAGCTATGTATGAAAATTTTTCATCTTCATATCCTAATACTCCATTCTTTGCTTGTCTATGTATTCCGCTTCTTGCCACTCTAACATAAAAACTACACCAATCATTTGGTTCTATAGGACATTTATTTTTATTTGCACATGGTGCTATTATATTTGCACCTTTATTTAATAATATTTCTCGAATTTTCAATATATTTTTAAAACCTTCTGGTGTACCTGGTTCTACTATTAATAATATTTTATTAGTAGCTTCCCACAATTTATTTATGACATTTTCTTTTTCTTGTGTTTCTATTTCATTAATCATATATGATGTTACAACTATATCTGATTTTTCTTTTATTTGATCTTTCTTTATATTAAATTGTTTCCATTCAGTTTTGCTCAATTTTGTATTATTCATTAATTTTTTTCCTATATCTATCATTATGCTTTCTTGTTCAAGACAAATATTGTTTTTTATATTAATCAATTCATTTATAGCCCATGTTGCCGCACCTGTTCCAGCTCCAATATCTAATAAAGTATCAAACTTTCCAGTATATTTTTCTAGTACATGTTTCATAGCAGAATATACAGCACAATAAGTAGCTGGCATTCTTGATATAGTATATGCTTGTACTTCTTCTATTGTTTTTAATTTTTTTATATTATCAGTTCTATATCTTATACTTATTTTTTGAGAATTTTGTATTATTTGTTTACTATCAATATTTTCTTCTATAGATTTTTTTAATTCTTGAGATATTTCCAATGTTATACACCTTTCTTTAAAACATTATAAGTTTTCCATTTACTTTTAGCCATTTATCTATTGATTTATAATTTGGTATATATTTCTCTATTAACTCATAAAACTGTTTACTGTGATTTTGATATTTTATATGACATAATTCATGAACTATTATTGCATCTATAATCTCTTCTGATAACATTATAAGTCTTGATGAAAAATATACATTTTTCTTATTTGGCATACAACTTCCATATCTGGTTGTTGCATCTCTTACTTTTACCATATTATAATTTATTTGTGTTATTTTACTCCAATATGGAAGTTTTTTTGAAATTAATAATTCTGTATCTTTTTTGAACAATTTTTTTATCAGTTTATCTACATAAATTTTTATTTGTTCTTGTTCCATAGTTTCTGGAACATTTATTATTATTTGTTCTTGCTCTTCTATAATTTCTATTTTTATACGATTTGATTTTTCGTAATTTCTTATTATTGAATATTGTATTCCTTTATAATAAATTTTTTCACCTGTTTTCCATTGTTTTATTGTATTTACCTCTGATGAAGTTATTTTATTATATTTATCTAAAATACTATTTTCATTTTCTTTTAAAATTTCTAAAACATTTCGTATAGCTAATCTTTTTGGTTTTGTTACATTTAAAACATTGCCCTTAAAATATATTTTTACTGATTTAGAATTTTTATAACTTTTTATTAGAATTGGAATTTCTAAATTTTTTAATTTTAGCGTTGTTTCTATTGCTGGCATATAAGTCCTCCATAATCTATTACTTCTAAATTTTTAAAATCAATTATTTCCAAATTTTTCTTTAAAATAAAATTCCTTATTTTATTATTTTTATCTATTTTATTTAGATCTCCAAATACTATTATACTATTTTCTATTCTTGAGATTGCCCCACCTATAAATCCTCTTTTATTACTATATCTTTCATTTAATAATAGTTTTATGTCTGGTTCATATTCTAAAAATAAAACATCTATATTATGTTTTTGTAATATTTTATATAGACCTTTATCTGTTACTATTGCACTGTTCTCATCTATTACAGCTATTGAACAATTTGTATATCCTTGTGATGTATTTATTAATTCGTATTTTTGCTTATCTAATTCTATTTTAATCTGTGGTTCTGTATATTGGAAATTGTGTATTGCCTTTTTTCCTATTATACAAACATTATATTTTATATCACTTGGATATTTTGCTTGTACTTTTTCTAGCCCTTTAATTATATTATAATTATTTAAACTATTTTTTATATTATTATATTGAGTTGGTTCTATTACTAGACTTTCTCCTATTTTACAAATGTGTATATCTACATGAGAAGAAATCTCAGGATACAAATTGGCATTTTTCTTTATTTCTATTAATCTATATTTTTGCTCTTCAAAAAACTCTTTTTCTACTTGCCTCATTCTTTCATCTATTATTGCATATTTCACATTATCCCTCTTTTTCTAATATTTTTATTGCACATTTTATTCCATCTATAGCTGATGTCATAATTCCACCTGCATATCCAGCACCTTCACCACAAGGATATAAACCTTTTACATTTAAAGAATCCAAATTTTCTTTATCTCTTGTTATTTGTACTGGTGATGAACTTCTTGTTTCTACACCTGTTAATATTGCATCTTTATTAGCAAATCCTTTAAGTTTTTTGTCTAGTTCTATTATACTTTCTTTTAAAGTTTCTGAAATAAATTCTGGTAATATCTCATTTAGGTTAGAATAAGTTACTCCAGGCATATATGTTGGTTTTATTTTTCCTAATTCTATTGTTTTTTTATTTTGTAGAAAATCTCCTAGTTTTTGAGTTGGTGCATTATAATTTTTACCACCTATTTCAAATGCCTTTCGTTCTAGATTTTCTTGAAAATATATTCCATCTAATGGTGAATTTTTATAATAATCTTCTGTTCCTACATTTACAAGTAATGCACTATTTGCATTTTCTCCATCTCTTGAAAAGTTACTCATTCCATTAGTTACAATTGTTCCTTCTTCTGTATTTGACGCTACTACATAACCTCCTGGACACATACAAAAAGTATAACAAGTTCTTCCATTTTTTGCATGATACACTAATTTATAATCAGCTACTGGTAACTGTAATTTTGTTTTATTTCCATATTGTGCAAAATTTATATCTTTTTGTAAATGTTCTATTCTAACTCCTACCGCAAAATTTTTAGGTTGAATTTCTACTCCTAATTCATATAATTTTTTAAATGTGTCTCTTGCACTATGACCTATAGCTAAAATTACACTATCTGTTTCTATTCTTTTTGAACATATTACAGCTTTTATTTTACCATTTTTTATTTCAAAGTCTGTAACCTTTTCATTGAATAATACTTGTCCACCTTTTTTTATTATATACTCTCTAATATTTTTCACTATTTTTACTAAATTATCTGTTCCTATGTGTGGTTTTGAACTATATAATATTTCTTTTGGTGCACCAAAGTTTACAAATTCCTCTAATACTTTTCTTGAATAAATACTTGAATTTCCTGTATTTAACTTTCCATCTGAAAATGTTCCTGCTCCACCTTCTCCAAATTGTATGTTTGATTCTGGATTGATTTTTCTTGTTTTTTTGAATTTATCTACATCTTTTATTCTTTCTTCTACTTGTTTTCCTCTTTCTAATATTATTGGTTTTATTCCATTTTGTACCATTATTAGTCCCGCAAATAAGCCTGCTGGTCCTGCTCCTATTATTACAGGTTTATATTTACTTTTTCTTCTTACTTGTATTTGAGGAAATTGGTTTTTTTCTATTTTTAGATATTTGTTTTCTTTTTCCTTATTTTTTAATTCTATATCTATAGCATAATTAAAATAAATATCTTCTTTTTTTCGTGCATCTACTGATTTTTTATAAATATACCACTCTTTTATTTCTTCTTTTTTTATTTTATTTTTTATTAAAGCCTTATTTAATACTTCTTCATCTGATAAATTTTCTCTTATTTTTATATCTTTTAATCTTATCATATTTTCACCTCTATTATAGAAAAAGGCAAACATTTCTGTTGCCTTTTTCTGCGATACACTCATTTTTGGATTATGCTCCGAATTTCTTCTTCTGTGAAAATGTCTTTCAAAACAGAAAGAATAAAATACGGTACATTTTGATTTCCAAAATTCCAAGAATAATGGTAATCAGCGAAAATATATATTTCGCCTTTCCACTGGTCTAACACATTTTTCCTATCTTTAAAAGAATATACGAGTTTTACATGTGTCAGTCCTGTCCAAGAGTCCAATTTTGGATCAACTTTTAAATCTGATATGATTCCTGCTTCGACAATCATATCTATTTTGAGCCGCTCCTCTTTTTTCATTATTGTGTATCCTCCTAGTATAAATTTTAAGTTACTTTTTTATTATATCACACTTTTTTAATTTTGGCTATATAAAATCCTTCAAATTCATTTGTTGGATGTACACATATTGTTCCTTTTATTTTTACTGGTAAAGTTGGTATGTTTTTATCTATTTGTATTGGTATAATTTCTACATTATTTTTTGATAATACTTTTTCTAAAACTTCTTCATTTTCTTGCATAAGTATTGAACATGTTGAATATACCATTTCTCCACCATGTTTTAATATTTTTATAGCCTTTGTTAATAAATCATACTGCACTTTTACTAATCTATCTATAAGTTCTTTAGAAAAACTGTCTTGATTTATATTATCTGTTCCACTTCCACTACATGGAGAGTCTAATAATATTTTGTCAAAAGAAAAATAATCACTTAATTTTCTTGCATCCTCTTGCATTACATTAACACATTTTACACCTTGTTTTTCTAAATTGTATTTTAATCTTTCTAGTCTTATTTTATTTTTTTCACATGCTGTAATCATTGATTTATTATTTGTAATTGCAGCTATTTGAGTAGTTTTACCTCCTGGAGCTGCTGCCATATCTAATATGTTTTCTTTTTCTCGAGGTTCTAATATTATAGCAGGCAACATTGATGATAAACTCTGTAAATAGATTTCCCCATTTTGATATATAGCAAGTTTTTGTATTTCAATTTCTCTAACATTTTCTAATATTAGCGCATTTTCATTCCATTCTACTTTTTTATATTGTATATTTTCAAGTTTCAATTGCTTTTCTATGTTACTTATATTAGATTTTAAAGTATTAACTCTTAATGTTACAGGTCTTTTAGCAAAATATCCTTTAATAATATTGCCTGTTATTTCTTCTCCATATTGTTTTAATAACATATTATATAAAAATTCTGGTATTTCATTTTGCATTTTTATACTACCTTTCTTCCTCTTTTGATTTTGCATAATCTTTTATTATTTGTTTACATGCATCAAATGTAAATCCCATTTTATCATATATATGATTTATTCCCTTTACATCTATTAATTCTATTTCAAATGGTTCTTCTTCACTTAATGTTATGTCAGGTTTGACTGTTCCATATTTAACTGATTTATTAGAATATATCTCATTACCATTTAACCAAAAAACTAATGTACCTGCCTGTTTATTGGCTTTTACTATCATATTACTATCTATAGATTCAAATTCTTCATTTAAACCATCTTCTATAGAATAACTTCCAAAATATTTTGGTCCTTGAAATTCTCTTCCTCCTTTAAATGAGTCTTTATATTTTATAGCATATATACATGAATATTTTCTTTCTTTTATTTTTTCTTTTATTTCTTTTTCAACTATTAATAATTCTTCTTTTGAAAAAGTTGTTTTCCTATCTATTTTTATTCCATATATTTTATACCATATATCATTAAATCCATATAATTTATAATTATTTTTATCACTGTTTATAAATCCATTAAATCGTACTCTTCCATTTGGCAAATTTAATAAAATGTATTCAATTATATCTTTTTCATCTCCAATATTAGTTAACTTTACTTTTGTTGTATTAGATTGTTTTTCTTTTAATAAATCTATTGCATATATAGCTATTTGCCCATTTGTTTTATTTTCTACTACATTAAGCCTATTACTGTCATATATTCTTTTATTTTCAATTGGTTCTACTGCATTATTTTTGCGTATATTTCTTAATTTTATTATAAATTCATTCATTACTAAATACCTTTCTACTACTTTTGCTCTTTTTATTTATTCCTATATCTTACTTTTATCAAATATTTCAATTAATCCTAAATCAATAAAATTTTTAACTTCTTGAT
>CANRHQ010000043.1 GCA_947630445.1 uncultured Clostridia bacterium
ATTCCTGCTAATATTATTAGCACTACTACTGTTATTACTACTGCTATTAATGTTATTCCTTTGTTTCTTTCCATATTTATTCCTCCTTTGCTTCTCCTTAATTTATTTAATTAAAGATTTTTTATTTTTTTGGAGGTCTTTATTTATTTATTTTTAGCTTGTTATTGTTTATATTAAAATATTAATTTTACTTTTTGTAAATATCTTGTATTTGTTGTCAAAACATGGTATAATTATTTTATAGGTATCTTTAAGTAAATAAATTAAGGATAAAAAAATGAACCTAAAAAAATTAGGTTCATTTTTTTATATTGAATTTTTAAATTATATTCTTCTTAAATATTATTATTTATAAAAAATTATTTTTAGCGTCCACCACCGCCACCTCCGGCCACCGGCCTCCGCCTCCTCCACCAGAGAAGCCTCCTCCTGCTCCACTACCTGATGAAGAAATTGCAGAATAAACTGAAGTATTTATACAATTTCCAATATTTACAGAATTCATAATATGAATATATGAATATGTGTACATTGCAGAATTAACATCTGTCATTTCAGGATAAATAACTTTTAATTGTTTTAAAACTTTTTCTGATATTCCAAATGCTGTTGCAAAAACAAGATACTTTTCCCACAAAGCTAATGCTGGTACTTCTTTTTCTTTTAATAATGAAAAATCTTCCATATATTTTTTAAAGGCTTTCCACTGTTCTCTTTCATCCATACCTTTTTGTGTTAACACATTTATTTTCATAATTATCATAATATTTATTATCATATTTATTATTAATGCTATTGTTAATGGTATCAATGGAAAGAAGAAAAATATTGGTATAAAACTTAAAGATGTTTTAATCATAATTTTTTCTTTTAATTTCATATTTTCTTTTATAAAATTGCCTCTTTGTTGTTCTTCATTTTCTATATTTGATTCTATTTTTTGATTTAACCTTTCTACTTCAGATGGATGTTTTTCAAGATATTTGGTTATATCTTTTGTCGTTATTTCTGTTTTATCTCCTGCAACTTCTTTCAAAAATTCTAAAGCTGTCTTTTGGTCTTTCTTTAAATTTTCTATCTCTTTATCTAATAAGATTATTTTTACCATGTTTGATTTTATTTTTCCGTTTTTTTCAATGGTTTCTACTTTAATATATTTTTTTAAACATAAATCTAATATATTAGCTGAAAAACTTGATGAAAACGCAGTATCTGCACATTTGCTTAAAATAAATTTAGCTTCTGCTGGTGTAGCATCTTCATATGGCAGTTCTCTAAAATATTTTAATTCTACTGATGGTTTAATTTTTTTATCTAACTTAATCAATTTTCTTATATTAAAAATAATTCTTATAATAACAAATAAAGTTACACTAAAAAATATTATTGCTAATATATTATTAACTAATTGTTTTCTTTCTCTTCTTGCATTTGCTTCATTAGCCCATTTTGTTTCTTCTTCTAATACAATATCTTTAATATCATAATTATAATTTCTATTTGAAGATGTTATCATAAAATTAGGTATCAAAGATCTAATTTCTACATAGTTTCCGCTTGAATAATTATTTATATTAAACTCTATCTTGTTTAAATCTGTTACATAAATTTCTCCATTTAACTCTTGAGTATGTCCCCATACTTTTATATCATCTTTGCTTATAGCATTTTGTGGTAACAAGATAGTTCCTCTTATTTGCTTAGCATCTATTTCAAAATTTTCTCCTATAAATTGCCAATATAATTCTGCATAATCTTTATATTTTGCAATAGCATCTTGAACCAAATATGTAATTTCATATCTTCTTGTATCTGATGAATTATCTAGTCCAACACCCCAAGCTATTTCAAATTCTCCATTTGAATTATCTAATGCATAATAACAATCTTTAGTAACATGATACATTTCTTCATTTATTTTTCTAAAATTTTTATAACTTCCCAAAGTAGTTTCTTTTACAAACACATTTTTAATTCCAGTATATTTTGTATTATCTTTTTCAAAAGTCTTAAATAGAGTATTTGTATTAGAAATATCTATATCCCATATTTCTGTTACTTGCATACTTCCATCTTCATTTATTTGTGCATTAAATTCTAAATCATTTAATTCTAATACTGCATTAGATTTGACAGTTCCTAAAAGTAAGAATATTAACACAGCAATAAGTATAAATATTATCTTTTTATATTTCATTAGTTCATCTCCTTTTTTCTTTAGATTTTAACATATAGTTTTTTATTTTTCAATAAAATTTATCACTATATTATCTTTAATAATGACTTTCCTAAAACAAAAAAAGATATATTCTATTTTCATAGTAATATATCATTTTTAAGTAAATCTGTAAGCCGGGTTCTGTCATTTAAAATAGTCATTTATCTAGGATATATATTGCTATATACCTCAAGCCACTCAATTTAGAAGTTGCCGAGTAGGCAATTTAATCTTCTGTTTAGGTGTTGCTCCAGATGGGGTTTACACAGCCTAATATATCACTATATTAGCGGTGAGCTCTTACCTCACCTTTTCATCCTTACCTTTTAAAGGCGGTTATTTTCTGTTGCACTTTCCTTAAGGTTTCCCTCACTAGACGTTATCTAGCATCTTTACTCTTTGGAGCCCGGACTTTCCTCTCGTAATTTCTTTCGAAATTTACCAGCGACTATTCAACTTACTCGTTTTTAATTATAACATTTTTAATTGTAAATGTAAAGTCCTTCGTTTTATTGACTTTTTTTGTAAACTATACTATAATAAAATTTGTACACATAAGTGTATTGTAACAATTAACCCTATATTATTTATATGGAGGTTATCCTGAATGAATAACATTATTATTCAAACAACATATCCATATGTTGCCGAAAAAACTGTAATGGCTCTTGTAAAAGGTGGGTTCTCTGCTACATCAGCAGAACTCAACTATGATACCTCAAGTGGGTTACCAGCAATAGAGGACTATATGGAATATCCTCTTTTAATTACTGGTATGTTAGATGGCATTAAAACAGATGTATACATCTACTCATTAACTGCAGGTTATAGTGGCAACAGTGCCAATGTTACAGTTCATACCCTAAAAACTTTAGGGTTTTCATTCAATGAGAATGATATACTACATCCAAATTTTCGGAACATTTATTTAAAGTTGTTAAAATGATTCATTCAAAAAGTCTAGTTATTAAAACTAGACTTTTTTATATAATGCAATTTTCTTTTCCTATTATATCTTCAAACACATTTAATATTTTATCTGTTAAATATATAGCTCCACAAGATTTTAAATCTTCCCCTATTTTTATTGAAACACTAATATTATTTTGTTCACCATAAAAAAATTTTAATGCTCCTCTAAGTTTTGACTTTTGTTCTTCTGTTATATCTGTAATATTTAGCGTTAACATTTTAGGTTTTACTCCAGAAAAGTTTTTTACTTCTCTAGCAACTATTTTCGTTTCATCATCATCTCTGATACTAAGTCTTCCATCAATTATTACAATATTTTCTTCCACTAATACATCTTGAGATTTCAAATATGTAGGTTCAAATACAATTATTTCAGCAGATCCATATAAATCTTCAATTGTCATAAATACCATTATTTTATTATTTTTAGTGTATTTCTTTTTTACAGAAGTAATAATTCCTGCTATTTTAACTTCTTGACCATCTATAAAGTTAGGTTTTTGTTCTAATTGTTCTTCATCTTGATTATCAAATTCTTTTATTTGAAGTGAATTTATATTAGTACTTGCTATTATTTGTTCTCTGATTTTTTCTAATGGATGTCCTGATACATATATTCCAAGCATTTCCTTTTCCATTGATAAGAATTCTTTTTCACTATATTCTGGCAATTCTACAAAGTTGTATTTTATTTCATCTAAATTATTTTCTTCTTCATTTCCTCCCAAGTCAAACATTGATACTTGTCCATTCATTCCCTTTTTATTATGAGATTGTATTGTATCTATAATAGTTTCAAAAGAAGCTATTAAAGTTGCTCTAGTTTCTGGAAAGTCTGAAAATGTACCTGCTTTTATTAAACTCTCAATACATTTTTTATTCACAGATTCTCCTGACATTCTTTCGCAAAAATCAGTAAAACTTTTAAATTTTCCATTTTTATTTCTATCTTTTATTATATTATCTACTGGCTGTAAACCAACATTTTTAATGCTTCCTAATCCAAAACGAATTTTTCCATTTTCAACAGTAAATTTAGATTCACTCTTATTTATATCTGGTTTTAATATTTCTATTCCCAATCTTTTGCACTCATCTATATATTCTGGGACTTTATCTAAATTACCCAAAAAACTATTTAACATAGATGCCATAAATTCTTCTGGATAATATGTTTTTAAATATGCTGTTCTATATGCAACTACTGCATAACATGCTGCATGTGATTTATTAAATGCATATTTTGCAAATTCCGCCATTTCATCAAATATTTTATTAGCTGATTGTTCATCTATTCCATTTCGTACACATCCTGGGACTACTATATTTCCATTTTCATCTACTTGTCCATTTATAAATACTTCTCTTTCTTTTGCCATTATATCTAATTTTTTCTTTCCCATTGCTCTACGAACTAAATCAGCTCTACCTAGAGAATATCCTGCTAAATCTCTTACTATTTGCATTACTTGCTCTTGATATACCATACATCCATAAGTTACATTTAATATAGGTTCTAGGCTTGGATGTGTATATTCATTGTGTCCTGGATTTTGCTTTCCTCTAATATATCTTGGTATTTGATCCATTGGTCCTGGTCTATACAATGAAACACCTGCAATTAAATCTTCTAAGCAGTCTGGTTTTAATTCTTTCATAAAGTTTGTCATTCCTTGTGATTCAAATTGAAATATACCAGAAGTTGTACCTTCTTGCCACTGTTTATATACTTTAGGATCTGACATTTCTTTATCAAACTCTACATCTATTCCTCTTCCTTTTTTTACTAAATTAATAGTATCTTGAATTACTGTTAATGTCCTTAATCCTAAAAAGTCCATTTTTAATAATCCTAATTCTTCTAAAGTTGTCATTATGTATTGAGTTGATATTTGATTATCTCTTACATATAAAGGTACATATGTATCAACAGGTTCTTTTGTTATTACTACACCACATGCGTGTGTTGATGCCTGTCTTGGCATTCCCTCTAATGCCATTGATATTTCTAATATTTTATGTACTTGTTCATCAGTTTCATATAATTCTTTTAATTCTTTATTTTGTTCTAATGCCTTTTTTATTGTTATATGTATTTCATTTGGTATCATTTTTGCAAGATTATTAGCATCAGCATATGGATAATCTAAAACTCTCGCAACATCTCTTATTACCATTTTAGCTGCCATTGTTCCAAATGTAATTATTTGTGAAACATGGTCATGTCCATATTTGTCTGAAACATAATTTATAACATCTTGTCTATGTTCATAGCAAAAATCTACATCAAAATCAGGCATACTTATTCTTTCAGGATTCAAAAATCTTTCGAAAAGCAATCCATATTTCATTGGATCTATATCTGTTATTCCTATTGCATATGCTAATATTGAACCAGCTCCAGAGCCTCTACCTGGTCCAACTGGAATACCTTTTCTTTTAGCAAAATCTATAAAATCCCATACTATAAGGTAATAATCTACATACCCCATTTTCTTTATTACATCTAATTCATATTCTGCTCTTTTTAAAATATCCTCTGATGGGTTTTCACCATATCTTCTTTTTATTCCTTTATCACATAATTCTTTTAATAAATCATAATGTGTAGGATATTTAGGATCTACATCATAATTTGGGAGTATTGTATGTCCAAATTCAAATTCAACATTACATTTATCTGCTATTTTTACTGTGTTTTCTATTGCATCTGGAAAAGCAGAAAAATATTCACTCATTTCTTCTGGAGATTTTACATATAATTCATCTGTGTCAAATCTCATTCTGTCTTCATCACTCATTCTTTTACCAGTTTGTATACATAGCAATATTTCATGATTATATGCATCTTCTTTTTTTAAATAATGTGCATCATTTGTTGCAACTAATGGTATATTTAATTTTCGTGCAAGTTGCACAAGTTTTTGGTTTGCTAATACTTGTTCTTTTATCCCATTATTTTGAATTTCAATGTAATAATCTTCTCCAAATACTTTCTTATGCCATAATGCAATTTCTTCTGCTTTTTCATTTTGTCCATTTAATAATGCTTGATTTACACTACCTGCTAAACATCCACTTAAACATATTAGCCCTTCATGATATTTTTCAAGAACTTCTGAATCTATACGAGGCTTGTAATAATATCCTTCTGTAAATCCTATTGATACTAATTTGCTTAAATTTTTGTATCCTTGATTATCTTTAGCTAATAATATTAAATGATTGTATTTATTATCTATTCCTGGTTCTTTATTAAATCTTGATCTTTGTGCAACATATACTTCACATCCAATTATTGGTTTTATTCCTTCTTTTTTACATGCTTTATAAAAGTCAATAGTACCATACATGACTCCATGGTCAGTTATTGCCATTGCTTTCATTCCTAATTCTTTAGCTCTTACAGGTAAATCTTTTATTCTATTAGCCCCATCTAATAGGCTGAATTCGCTATGTATATGTAAATGCACAAAATCTGACATAATTTTTCCTCCATTTATATTTGTTGTTATTGTATCATATTTTTTTCCATTTTAAAATCCATTTATTGATTTTTTTAATAATAATGCTATAATACTTTAGGGAGGTT
>CANRHQ010000044.1 GCA_947630445.1 uncultured Clostridia bacterium
CAGTTCCGCTTGGTATTGTTCCTGTACTATATTTTTCTGCCATTTTCAAACTACCATCATTATAGTATACTGCATACAACCCCTTTAATTTCTCGTATTTTGTTGTGCTATTATTCAAATAGTTTCCCCATTTTGTTGAATCTAACAATTTACTAGTGCCACCGCTATTTCCTTCCTTATTTCCAATTAATCTACATATTGTGTTCCATGCATGTGAATCTATTAAATAACTTTCTACATCTGACTTATTAGTAACCATATTTCCTGCTACTGTTTTTGCATTCGGCTGTGATATATAGTTCCATGCTGGTACTCCTTTTTGACTTACTGGTGTATATTTATCAGTATCTTTTGCATTTTTCCTTTTATCTTCTTCACTTTGTGTACTTGCTTCTCCATTTCCTGTTGTTCCATCATTCTTATAATAAGCATATCCATTTCCTTCATCTGGATAAAATGGTGCTTCTTTTGGTATTCCTGCTTCATATCTGGCCACAAAAAATCCGTGATGCTCTGTTACACTTGTCTTTCCTTCATTATGAGGCTGTGAATCGTACCATGTTCCGCTATTATAAAAATTTTCTTTTTCTTTCCACCCATCATCTCTATTGTCTCCATTTCCAGTATCAACATTATATATAACTGCACCTTCGTTATTGTTTTTGTTTGCTTCTTCTTGAGTATACTCGCATGGTATCCACACAAATTCGTTTCCCTTTGAATCGATTATTACTAATCCTTCATCAACTGTACTTTCTCCTGCTATTCTTGTTGGCGCAAATCCTGCTGGGATTTCTACTCCTTGAAACGTCATTCCTGTTAAATTCATACTTGCTTCATACATCGCTAATTGTCTTTGTTCTTTCTCTGTCGCTATTTCTGTTTTTTCACTTGCCTCTTTGGCTCTTGATAAAATACCATTTTCTCCTGTTAACATAGCAATTGATATTCCTGCTAATATTAGCAATACTATGATTGTGACTACTAATGCTATTAATGTAATTCCTCGTTTAGACTTTAATATTTTTTCTTCTTTTGATTTATACATCTATATTTCCTCCCTTTTTTATTTTTTCTTCAAGTAAAATACTTGAAGAAAAAGTAAAAAACTTACAATCACTTAAATTATAAGTAATTACAAGCTTTTATTATTTTCAAAATTGAAATATCACTACATCATATTCTTTTCTCTAAAAATTTTTTAAACTCTTGACATCTTTTTAATTTACTATTATAATGTTTATATAAAAAAGTTCTTCAAGTATTTTACTTGAAGAATATTTTTTTAATTTTTCACGGTATTTTTTCTTGAACTTGTTGTTACAGAAAGTTTTACTTTACAATTTACACATCTCTTAGTTACATAATTATATTATATAAGAGGTTGGCTCTTTTTTCAACCTTTCTTTCTTAATCTTTCGTTCCATTGCTGCTTTGCAGCAATTTACTTGTAGCTTGAGGTTTCAATACGCGGCTTTTACCGATCGCTTACGAAAATTGGCATCTCACTGCCAACTCAATATAGGAAAACCATTATTAATATTTTTTTCGTCTTTCTTCCATACACTTTCACCATTCTGATTCAATAGCTCAATGAAATCTGCACTTTGCATAAATGCTTCCTCTCGTTGCACTTCTTCAGAAGAACCACCAATTCCAAACGCTGCAATCAGATCGTCTGAACTACAATAACAATCAATAACCGACGAGCCATTGTAAACACCACAAAGCTTACCAACAGAGTCATTCTCCCCTTTCTGAAATAAAATCTTACCTGCGTTATATCCGCCTTCCGAAGAAGCATCTCTATCAATATTTCCTATAAGTCCCCCAATCTGTACCCTACAATCCTGTAGTTCCTCACATGATATTGTTCCAACATTATAGCAATTCATCATATTTCCTGATGCATAACCTTCAATCCCACCTAAAAATAACTTACTGGCTGAACTCACAGAAATAGTACCACCATTAAAACATTGTTCCACAGATGCCTCCTTAGCGGTCCTACCACACATCCCCCCTACCTCGCAATCCTCATTATCAGACGACTCAAAAACACTACTAATAGCTGCTAAGTTACCGCAATTTTTTATACAACCGCTACAATACGTAGTAATTCCCCCTGTCCTTCCTTTTTTTGATTCATTTTTTATAGTTCCAGAAACAATACAATTTTCTATTTT
Source organism: uncultured Clostridia bacterium (assembly GCA_947630445.1). Classification (GTDB taxonomy): domain Bacteria; phylum Bacillota; class Clostridia; order TANB77; family CAG-508; genus CAG-269. The sequence continues at coordinate 2,187 of CANRHQ010000044.1, forward strand.
TCCCGTCTTCGAATTCTGCCCACTTATTCCTCCTAAATTTCCGTAATTACTACATAAATATAAATTAACATTTAATAATTTTAAATTTTGTATTGTTCCCAAATTATTAGCAAATAAGCCTCTTTTTTCCCATTCTATATCAGAGTTTTTATTATTAACATAAAAATACAAATTATATATTGTATTACCATTTCCATCAAATGTTCCTTTAAAATTTCTCTCACTGTCATCTGATACAGTTGTTCCTATTGTTTTAAAGCCTTCTCCTGATGTTAATAATGTTTTTAATTCTCCATTATATCCATAATTTCCATAATCTTTCCTATATGGATCTACATAAGATTTTGAAGAATTAAAGTCTAAACTCAATCCTAACTTCACCGTTTTTTCTTCATAATTATTTCCCCTTCTTACATCATAAGCAAAAAATACTAAATCTTCTATACTGTTTATTACTTCTGCTCCATCATCGTCTTCCAATTGTCCTGGATTTTCATCTGTTACTTGTTCAACAGTCTTTTCTGTACTTGTTGCTTCATCAATTAATTCGTCAATTTTATCCAAATCAGCTCTTTCTTTCCTAGCTGCTTCTTCTGTTTTTTCACTTGCCTCTTTGGCTCTGTTTAATATTCCATTTTCTCCTGTTAACATAGCAATTGATATTCCTG
>CANRHQ010000045.1 GCA_947630445.1 uncultured Clostridia bacterium
GTAGTTTATGCTACAATAGAAGGTCTAAAATCTATGCAAACAGCAGAGTCTGTTGCAGCAAAAAGAGAAAAAAAGGTAGAAGATATATTATAGTATTAAATTAAATAGGGGCAAAAATATTAAAATGCTAAGATACTAAGTTTTACCCAAACTAAAACAAAAGTATAAAAGTAACCCCTATCACAAAATTAAGGAGGTGCAAAATGAAAATCGAAGAATTAAAACCAGCCATGAAAAAAGTAAAAGCTAAAAGAGTAGGAAGAGGAATTGGATCAGGACTAGGAAAAACTTCTGGAAGAGGACAAAAAGGACAAAAAGCAAGAACAGGTGGAGGAGTTAGACGTGGTTTTGAAGGTGGTCAAACACCATTATATAGAAGATTACCAAAAAGAGGATTTACCAATATTCATGCTAACAAATATACAGAAGTAACATTAACAATGCTAAACAAATCAAAAGCTGAAGATGTTACAGCAGAGACTTTATTAGAAGAAGGAATTATTGGAAAAATTCAAGATGGAATCGTAGTTCTAGCAACAGGAAAATTAGAGAAAAAATTAAATGTGAAAGCTACAAGATTCACAGCAAAAGCGAAAGAAACTATCGAAGCTTTAGGTGGAAAGGCAGAGGTGATTTAATTTGAGTAGTGAAAGTTATGTAGGTAAGTCTGCAAAAACGACTAAACCACAAAACAAAACATTTGACACAATAATAAATGCTTTTAAAACACCAGAATTAAGAAAAAAGATATGGTATACATTGCTTTTAATATTAATTTTTAGATTAGGTTGTTATATAACAGTACCAGGAGTAGATAGTTCTGCACTAAAAGATTTAATGAGTAGTAGTTCTTCTACTTTAGCTGGTATGATAAATTTAATTTCAGGTGGAGCCTTTTCAAATTTTTCAATATTTGCAATGAGTATATCACCTTATATTACATCAACAATAGTTATTCAACTTCTAGGAATGGTTATACCATCACTAGAAAGATTAACTAAAGAAGGTGGAGAAGATGGAAGACAAAAAATAAATAGATATACTAAAATTTTAACAATTGTCCTTGCTTTAATTCAAGGGACAGGAGTATATTTATCATATAGATCTTATGGAGTATTCACAGATAATAGTTTTCTTACAGCCACAGTAATAATTACAGGTTTTATTGCTGGAACATCACTTCTTATGTGGATTGGCGAACAAATTACAAATAAAGGTATAGGAAATGGAATTTCATTAATTATCTTTATTGGTATAATTTCAAGATTACCATCGGTTTTAGTTACAATAAGCAATTTAATAATGACAAGTAATGGATTTAGTACAACAGGATTTCTAACATCTGTTGGAATAATAATTGGTGCAATAATTCTTGTTGGGGCAGTTGTATATATGCAACAAGCAGAACGTAGAATACCAGTTCAATATTCAAAAAGAGTAGTTGGAAGAAAAATGGTAGGAGCACAGAATACAAATATACCATTAAAATTAGCAATGGCAGGAGTTATGCCAATAATATTTGCATCATCATTCTTAACATTTCCAGCAATGATTATACAAATATTTAAAACAGATGTAGCATCAAGTACAGGTTTCTGGTCTTGGATGTATAAATTTTCAATGGCAACATCATCTTCAAGTGTTGGTATTGGCTACACAATTGCAAATGCAACAGTATACCTATTGTTAATAGTAGGATTTACATTCTTCTGGACATATGCTATGACAAACCCAGCAGAAATTTCTGCAAATATTAAGAAAAATGGGGGATTTATTCCAGGAATAAGAGCAGGAAAACCTACCACAGAATATTTATCAAATGTTATTTCAAAAATAACATTATTTGGGGGATTCTATTTAGCAATAATAGCAATTCTACCAATGCTCCTTAGATTTACATCACTAGACATAACATTTGGAGGAACAGCTATATTAATTGTTGTTGGTGTAGCAATAGAATCAATTCAACAATTAGAATCACAATTAGTAATGAGACATTATAAAGGATTTTTAGAATAAAAAATAAAAGCAATCATTAAAGTAAGGATTAATGATTGTTTTTTTATTTATGTTTATATTGACTTTTAAAGGAAAATAGAATAAAATACCGTTGTTAAAATAAAAAAGAGAAAAGGAGTTATTTATATGAATATTATAATGATGGGAGCTCAAGGAACAGGGAAAGGAACTGTCGCAGGATTCCTAAAAGAAGAATTAGGAATACCACATATTTCTACAGGAGAAATTTTTAGAAAAAACATAAAAGAAGGAACAGAGCTTGGAAAAATTGCAACTAAATATGCTGACGAAGGAAAATTAGTTCCAGATGAAGTAACCAATAAAATGGTAAGAAATAGACTAAATGAATCAGACTGTAAAAATGGTTTTATTTTAGATGGATATCCAAGAAATTTAAATCAAGCACAAGAATTAGACAGTATTTTAAAAGACAAGAATGAAAATGTAGATTTAGTTATAAATTTAAATACCCCTACAGATGAGATTATTGAAAGAGTTATGGCAAGAAGAGAATGCCCAAAATGTAAAAAAGTATATAATATGATATTAAATAAGCCAAAAGTAGGAGAATTATGTGATGACTGTAAAGTACCACTAATAAAAAGAGTTGATGATACAGAAGAAAAATTACAATTAAGATTAAATACGTTTTTTAAAGAAACAAAGCCAGTAATAGATTATTATCAACAAAAAGGAATTGTTAAAGATGAAGAAATAAGTATATCCATAAATAGACTAGGAAT
>CANRHQ010000046.1 GCA_947630445.1 uncultured Clostridia bacterium
TGCCACATCACTATCTAACATTACTTGTTTTCCTCTTATTGTATAAATTAAGTTCTTGATATTTTCTGTTGTATAATTTACCATATTTGATTCATTTTTTGCTAGTATTAAGTTATTATCTTGTTCTATAATAATCACTCCTTTGTTATTTTATTATAGAACATATGTTTTTATTTGTCAATAGATAATTATATTTTACTATAAAAGTGTATATCTAAAATATCTAATCCTTTTTGTATATGTACATTTTTCATAAAAAACTTCCATATTGTTTGTGCTAAATAATTTTCTATCATTACCATTGAAATTCCTTTGTCTATTCCTATGACTTCTTTTGAACACCATTTTCCATTTTCAAAATTAAATGCATCCACAAAACCATATTTTCCAAATAAACAAGTAAGATTATTATAATAATTTTCTAATGCCTTTATACTTAATTCTGGTGTGAATACTATAGAACCACATACACCAGCAGGTGATATTGTACCATCATTATATTTATCTACATCAGATAAACATGGTTTTGCACCATATTCAGTATTATAACCATTTGGTCCAATACATGGTGTTAATCCCCATGAATTTTTTCCAAAAGTTTTAAAATTTTTTTCGTTTTCTATACAATACTCTCTATTAGCAAGTGTAGCCTTTACAGAATTATCAAACCAATCAATACCTTCTGAATCTACTCTATCTTTAAAATTAATCCAAGCATGAGAAAATTGATATGTAAATAATGTTCCACTGTATGTACATATTATATCTTTAATTTGTCCATAATCTTTCTTTATTTTCTGAATATTATAATACATTTCCTTATCAATAGGAAAAGTTGGAGAAGCAGTTCCAAGTATATACAACATTAATTGTTCTGCATACATATCCCATCTTCCCCAAAATCCTATCTCTGGCTTATATCCCATATAAAAGAATTTTTCATCTTTATACCATTGCCAATTAATTTTTTCGTATAATCTTTCCGCTTTTTCTTTTACTTCTCCACCAAAAAATTCTCCAGCAGTTATTGCACCACATATAAATATCGCTGTATCTATTATTGAAATCTCACATTGCCATTCTCTTTTTCCTGTATACAAATTTACAAAATGATAAAAAAATCCATTTTTCCCTTCAACATTATTTAGAAATGTATCTAAAGTTTTACTTGCCCTATTATAAGCCTGTTCATATTTTAACCATTTTCTTTTTACCCCTATTACTAATGCTGCTAATCCATAACCAACAGAGGAAATACTTGCAATTTCATCTGAATATATATTTTTATCTCTTATTAACCCATATCCATTACTTTTTTCATTTGTATTAGCTTCTCTTATAAAAAAATTATAACATCCTTTTAGTTCTTTTAATAATAATTCATCACCATGTTTTTTTAGAAGTTTCATTAATTACACCTCTATACTTATGTTAACACTTTTTTGATTGGTATTCCATGGTACTTTGTTCCAATAATTTATAATTCTATTTCTTTTATCATTTCCATAGTATTTACATCTACTAATTTTACTACTGAATTTGATAATGCATAATATGCATCATTTATAAATACAATTCTTTCTATTTGTTTCTTATAATCATATTTACCTACAGTAGAAATTTCACCCTGCTTTATAAATCCCTGTTGTAAATTAATTTGATATATCACTGCTTTCGAATCTATATTACCATTTTTATATGATGTCATTGGAAATGCTAATATATTTTTTTCTTTTAAGTATAGTAATGCTTTATGATTATATGTCAATTCTGAACTTGTACTCCTATCTCCTAAATATACTTTAAATAATTCTTTTGGTTCACTTAAATTGGATATATCAAACATTACCATTTTTAATCCATAATCTACTATTCTTGTTCCATTTTCCTTTGTATCATATCCAAATCCTATAATATGTGTTTCATCATATGGATGTAGATATGTGCTATATCCTGGTATTTTTAATTCTCCTAGTATTATAGGTTCTGTTGGATCTGATAAATCTACTACAAATAAAGGATCTGTTTGCTTAAATGTAACAATATATGCTTTATTTCCTACATATCGTACTGAATAAATCTTTTCTTCTTTTGCAAAGTTACTTACTTTTCCTACTTCTTTTAATTCACTGTCCAAAACATATAAATTATTACTTGTATTTTCATCTATATTCCATAAATCTCCTATAGTAGTTGCTATTCTAAAAAATTCGCCATCTTCATCCATTGAAAATTGATTATTTATATTTCCATCAACATCTGTTTCTACTTTGAAATTTATTTTTCCATTTTTTAATTCAAATTTGATTATATGTGTTTTTGCATCTATAAATTTATAATTATCATCATATTTTCTATTATTTATTGCTATATACATATTTTGGCTAGAAGAATATACATGCTCACCTGCTCCTAAAAATACTTTTATATCTGGCTCTTCTGTATTTTCTAAATTTATTCCTGTAATAATTAAATAACTTGTATTTTCCATTTGTTCAAAACTGTAAATTTTATCAAAGCCTATACATTTTTCTTCTCCACCATTAGCCGTATCTAAATATTTAGGTTGATAATCTTTTTCATTTAAGTTTTGTATTTCCTTATTTAATATATCTCCACTATTTATATACCTATTTGATACAATATAAATGTTGTTCTCTATCATTCGTGATGATAAATAAGATCCTTCTATTTCTATTTTTCTTATTTCTTTTGGTTCTGCAATATTATCAAGATTATATATAATTATACTTAGTTTTTGTTCCAATTTTATAACATCATTTATTAAACTTTCTTCAGTTTTCCTTATACTATTATATCCATATTGCCATCCTATAACTATAAGTTTATTTTTATTTATATACATTTCTTTTGGAGAAAAATTGTCATAACTTATTTCAGCAATTACATCTGCTTCCTGTGGTTTGTTTGCATTTATTATTACTATTTTATTTTCTATAATATAATAAATATATTTATTATCCACTTTTACAATATCTGCTTCATCTACATTATCTACTTGTACATTTGTACTTGAATAATTTTTTGATGGCAAAGAATCATTTTCTTTTTCAAGTTCTTGATTTAATGAATTTTCTACTCTAAAATCATAATTTTTACTATTTTCTTGTATGATATTATAAAAATTTTCAAAGTTCCCAACCTTTGGTAAATTTATTTTTTCTTCTACAATATCATCTTCTATCGTTTCTAATTTTACTTGTTTTCCATTTGATATTATAATTAATGATAATGCTACTATTACTATTGCAGCTACATTTACTATTCTAGTTATCATTCTCTTTTTAGTATTTTGTTTTTCTTGTAAATGTTCATTATATTTTTCATAAATTCCTTTTATAAATTCATTATTAGTTTTCATATTTATACGCCTCCTCCATCATAATTTTTTCTAAAGCCTTTCTTGCTCTGTGAATTAATACCTTTACTCCTGAGTTTGTTTTCTTTAAAATATGTGCAATTTCATTATAGCTTAACTCTTCTATATCTGCTAAATATATTGCATTTTGATAGTCTATTTTTAATTTTTGTATTGCTTTTTTTAAATTCTCTGCTCTCTCATTTTTAAATACTCTTTCTTCTAGTTCTTCTAATTCATCTTCAAATTGATTTTCATCTAATTGAACTATTCTTTTTTCTCTTTTCAAATAATTTAGTGCTTTAGATTTTGCTATTGTATAAAGATAAGTTTTTAGAGAATATTCAAACTTATAACTTTTTTTATTTAATAATAAATATACAAAAACATCTTGTGCCAAGTCTTCTGCTATATCTACACTTTTCACATATCTTTGAATAAAATATATAATTGAATCTTTATATTTTATTACTATTTTTTCAAAACTTTTATTATCTCCAAATAAAAATTCTTTGTATAATTGTTTATCTGTTTTATCTTCCACTTTATTTCCTCCATTCTAATCTTTATACAATTTA
>CANRHQ010000047.1 GCA_947630445.1 uncultured Clostridia bacterium
AATAGAGGGCAAATATACAAATAAAATTCTAAAATTTTTAAATCAATAAAATTAAAATCTATTAAAAATCATAAAAATAAAAATTAATTTCAAAATTGTTAAGAAATTGATTTTTATTTTTTTTATATTATAAATCCTTTACAATTCCAAAAAAATGTGTTATAATAACATATATTATAAAAATCCGATGAAAAAGCAAAGTAGATATATTGTACGATATCACAGAGAAAATAGTAAAGCTGAGAGCTATTTATATCAAATATATTGAAATTTCACTTTTGAGGACTTATCTTGAAAAAAAGTAGAGATAAGCGGTTGAACCGTTAAAACTATAATGAGGTTAAAAAGCTAAAAGCTATTAATAAAATTAGGTGGTAACACGGAAAAATTCGTCCTATAACAGGGCGAATTATTTTTGTATCCAAAGAAAGGGGAAAAACAATGCAAGAACAGATTGAAAAAATCAAAAAAAATGCACTAGAAGAAATAGAAAAAGTACAAGAAACAAAAACATTAAATGAAGTAAAAGTAAAATACTTAGGCAAAAAAGGTGAATTAACACAGGTACTAAGAGGAATGGGAGAATTAAGTCCAGAAGAAAGACCAAAAGTAGGAAATAGTGTAAATAAAGCAAGAAGTGAAATAGAAAAAGCAATAGAAGAAAAAGAAGAAAAATTTGCAAACCAAGAATTACAAAAAAAATTAGAAAAAGAAACAATAGATATTACACTACCAGGAAGTAAAATAAAAAGAGGAAGTAAACACCCAGTAAATAGAGTAATAGAAGAAATAGAAGACTTATTTGTATCAATGGGATATGATGTTGTTGCTGGACCAGAACTAGAAACAGATGAATTTTGTTTTGAGAGATTAAACTTACCAAAAGGACATCCAGCAAGAGATATGCAAGATAGTTTTTACATTACAAATGAATATCTATTAAGAACTCAAACATCAGCAGTTCAGGCAAGAACAATGTTAGCAAATACAGAAAAAACACCTATAAGAATGATATGTGCAGGAAAAACATATAGAAGAGAAGATGATGCAACACACTCACATCAATTTGGGCAAGTAGAAGGATTAGTTATAGATAAAAAAGAAAGAAATGTTTCACTTGCAGACTTAAAAGGAACATTAGAGATATTTGTAAAAAAACTTATAGGTAAGAACTGTGAATTAAGATTTAGACCAAGTTATTTCCCATTTACAGAACCATCTTATGAAGTAGATGTAAGTTGTTTCAAATGTGGAGGAAAGGGCTGTAGTCTATGTAAACAAACAGGATGGATAGAAGTATTAGGAGCAGGAATTGTACATCCAAATGTATTAAAAATGAATGGATATGATCCAGAAAAATATGGAGGATTTGCATTTGGAACAGGATTAGAAAGACTTGCAATGTTCAAATATGAAATACCAGATATGAGGTACTTATATGCAAATGACATTAGATTCTTAAGTCAATTTGATAGAAAGGATGAGGAATAATGAAATTAAGTACAAATTTTGTTAAAGATTATGTTGATATAGATGTAGACTTAAAAACACTTGCAGAAGACATGACAAGAGTAGGAAATGAATATGATTCAGCAGAAAAACTAATAAATGCTAGTAAATTAGTAATAGGAAAAATTATAGAATGTGAAAATCATCCAGACTCAGATCATTTACATTTGTGCAAAGTAGATGTAGGAAAAGAAATTTTAAACATAGTTTGTGGAGCACCAAATGCAAGAAAAGGAATAAAAGTAATTGTAGCATTAGATGGAGCAGAATTACCAGGAAAGACAATAAAAAGAGGAATAATAAGAGGTCAAGAATCAAATGGTATGTTATGTTCAATAGCAGAACTAGGATTAGAAAGCAAATTTTTAAAGCCAGAAGATAAAGATGGAATTGCAGAATTAGGAGAAGATGCGGTAATAGGAGAAGATCCAATAAAATATTTAGGATTAGATGATGAGGTTATAGACTTTGAATTAACTGCAAATAGAGGAGATTTATTAAGTATATTAGGAATGGCATATGAAATAGGAGCAATCTATGATAAACCTGTAAAAGAAGTTAATCTAAAGCACCAAGAATATGGAGAAGATATTAATAAATCTTTCAAAACAGAAGTAAAAACAGATAACTGTAAAATGTTATTAGTAAAAAAAGTAGAAAATGTAGAAATAAAAGAAAGCCCAACATTCATCAAAAATAGGCTAATTGCTTCTGGAATAAGACCAATAAATAATGTAGTAGATATAAGCAACTATGTAATGTTAGAATTAGGGCAACCATTACATTTTTATGATGCAGATAGATTAGGAAATAAACTTATAGTAAGAATGGCAGAAGAAGGAGAAAAATTAAAAACATTAGACAATATAGAAAGAACATTAAATAAAGATGATATAGTAATAGCTGACAGTACACATGGAGTAGGATTAGCTGGAGTAATGGGAGGACTTGAAACAGAAGTAGAAGCAGATACAAAAAATATAATAATAGAGTCAGCAATATTTGATCCTGTAAAAATAAGACTAACATCTAAAAAAATATTAAGAAGTGAAGCAAGTAATAGATTTGAAAAAGGACTAGATCCAAAAAGAACATATATGGCAATAGAAAGAGCATGTACACTTTTAGAAAAATATGCAAATGGAAAAACTGTTACAGGAACTGTAAAATATGACAAAACAAACAACAAAGAAAAAGAAATAAACATTACATATAAAGATATAAATGATGTATTAGGAACAACAATACCAGATAAAGAAATATTAAATGTATTTAGAAAATTAGGATTTTCATATACAGAAAAGAACCAAGTAATAACAGTAAAAGTTCCAACAAGAAGACTAGATATATCAATTAAAGAAGATTTAATTGAAGAAGTAAGTCGTATATATGGAGTTGACAATATAGAAGGAAAATTACCAATAGTTCCAATGAGAACAGGAAGTTATGATAAAACAACTAGAGAAATAAGAAATAAAATGCTTTCATTAGGATTAAATGAAACACTATCATATGTTTTAATAAATGATAAAGAAGTACATGGATATACCTTAGATGAATTTGAAGAATTAAGACTATTAGATCCAATAACAGAAGATAGAAATACATTAAGATATAGTATGATACCATCACTTTATAAAATATATGAATATAATCATGCAAGAGAGCAAAAGGATGTATCAATATTTGAAATAGCAAAAGGATTTTACAAAAAAGGTGAAAAATATGGAGAAGATACTAAACTATGTGCACTAATGACAGGAAAATATTCATTAGGATTAAATAACACTAAAAATGTTGATTTTTACACAATAAAAGGTGTAGCAGAAGAAATTTTAGAATATCTTGGATATGCAAATAGATATAGTTTTATAAAAAAACAAATGCCAAAAGAAATGCATCCAGGACAAAGTGCATATATAAATGTAAATGGATCAGACATTGGTATTATTGGAAAAATACATCCAAGTGTAACAAAAGAAGATGTATATGTTTTAGAAATTAATTTAGATGAATTATTCCAAAAGAAAGTAGGAAAAATGAAATACAAAGAAATATCTAAATTTCCAAGTATCAAAAAAGATGTAGCATTTATAGTAGACAAACAAACTATTTCAAAAGATATTGAAAAAGTTATAAAAAATGCAGGAGGAAGTTTACTTACAAATATTGAAGTTTTTGATGTATATACAGGTACAAATATAGAAAAAGATAAAAAATCTATTGCATATTCTTTAACATTTGCAGACACTAAAAAAACTTTAACAGATGAACAAGTAAATACTTTAATGGAAAAAATAATTGATACAGTATGTAAAAAATTAAATGCAGAAATAAGAAAAAATTAACAAAATGAGGAAAAAGTATTGACAAAAGGCAAAAAAAGGCGTAAAGTATATTAGCATTACAGTTAAAAATGTTAATGCAACACTTATGAGGCGGTGATAGTTATGGAAAAGAAAGTAGAAATAAGTATGTTATGGCAAATATATGGCAAATTATTAACAGAAAAACAATATGAGTACATTGACTATTACTATAATCAAGACTTATCTTTATCAGAAATTGCAGACAATCAAAAAATCACAAGACAAGCAGTAAGAGATATCATCAAAAAGGGGGAAAGAAAACTTTTCGAATACGAAGAAAAGCTATTGTTTATGAAAAAGACAATTAATCAAGAACAAAGAATTCAACAAATTTTGTGGAACTTAACAAAAATACAAAAAAATTCATCAGACAAACAAGTAACAAGTATTTTAGAAGAAATCAAAAAAGAATTAAATTGTTTAGTGTAAACAAAAGATAGGAGGACAAAATGGCATTTGAAGGACTATCATCAAGACTACAAGAAATAACTAGAAAAATAAGGGGAAAAGCAAGAATAACAGAATCAGATTTAAAAGAAATGTTAAGAGAAGTTAAACTTGCATTACTAGAAGCAGATGTAAACTACAAAATAGTAAAAGAGTTTATATCAAGCATACAAGAAAAAGCATTAGGTCAAGATGTAATAAAATCATTAACACCAGGACAACAAGTTATAAAAATAGTAAAAGATGAAATGGTACAATTATTAGGTGGAACAGAAAGTAAAATAAATTTTACTCCAAATCCACCAACAGTAATAATGTTAGTAGGACTTCAAGGGTCAGGTAAAACAACAACAGCAGGAAAACTTGCCAATATCTTAAGAAAACAAGGAAAAAAACCATTATTAGTAGCTTGTGATATTTATAGACCGGCAGCAATTAAACAGTTACAAGTAGTGGGAGCACAATTAAATATACCAGTATATAGTAATGAAACATCAAAAGATGTTGTTCATATTGCAAAACAAGCAATGAATGTAGCAATATCAAAATTAAATGATGTAGTAATATTAGATACAGCAGGTAGATTGCATATTGATGATGAACTAATGCAAGAACTAAAAAATGTGAAATCAAATGTAAAACCTCATGAAATACTATTAGTAGTAGACTCAATGACAGGTCAAGATGCAGTAAATGTAGCACAAAGTTTTAATGAAGCGGTAGGAATAGATGGAGTTATACTAACAAAGTTAGATGGAGACACTCGTGGAGGTGCAGCACTTTCAGTAAAGAAAGTTACAGGAAAGCCTATAAAATTTGCAGCAACTGGAGAAAAATTAAGTGATATAGAAGTATTTAATCCAGAAAGAATGACATCAAGAATACTTGGCATGGGAGATGTGCTATCAATAATTGAAAAAGCAGAAGAAGCCATTTCACAAGAAGATGCAGAAAATTTAGAAAAACAACTTCAAAAGAAAGAGCTTGACTTAGATGATTATTTGGCACAAATAAGACAAATAAAGAAAATGGGTTCATTTTCTTCTATATTAAAAATGTTGCCAGGAATGAATAAAATAAAAGATATAAACATAGATGACAAAGAATTTGACAAAGTAGAAGCAATAATATGTTCAATGACAAAACAAGAAAAAAGAAATGTAAAATTATTAAATGGAAGCAGAAGGATAAGAATAGCAAAAGGTAGTGGAACAACAGTACAAGATATCAACAAATTCATAAATTCATTTGAAATGACACAAAAAATGATGAAAAAAATGAAATCAGATAAAGGTGGCATTAAAAATATGATGAAAAATATGAATATGGAAGATTTAAAAAATTTAAGGGGGTGAATTACAATGGTAAAAATAAGATTACAAAGAGAAGGAAAGAAAAAAGCTCCTTTCTATCATATAGTAGTAGCTGATTCAAAATCTCCAAGAGATGGCAAAATAATAGAGCAAATAGGAACATATGATCCAATGGTAAGTCCATCAAAAATAGTTCTTGACAAAGAAAAATTAGAAAAATGGATGAAAAATGGTGCACAACCAACAGAAACAGTAAGGGCATTAATAAAAAATGCTTAATTGGAGGCAAGTCAAAGAATGAAAGAAGTTTTAGAAACAATCATTAAAAATTTAGTAGACGATAAAGAATCTGTCGAAATAAGAGAAGTAGAAGAGGAAAAAACCATAACCTATGAAGTAAGAGTATCAAAAGGAGATATGGGAAAAGTAATCGGAAGACAAGGAAAAATTGCACAATCTATAAGAACAGTAATTAAAGCTGTAGCAAATAGAAATGATAAAAAAGTTACAGTAGAATTTATTGGATAGTGGAGTGAATATGCAAGAAAGATTAGAAATAGGTCAAATTGTAAATACATTTGGAATAAAAGGAGAGCTTAAAGTAGTACCTTTTACAGATGATATAAAAAGATTTGATAATTTAAAAACAATATATGTCAGAACAAAAAAAGAAACAAAACAATACCAAGTAGAAAATGTAAAATATCATAAAAATATGGTATTAATAAAACTTGAAGGTATAGACCAAATAGAAGATGCAGAGATGTTAAGAAATGCGTTTCTTGAAGTAGATAGAGAAAATGCTATACCATTAAAAGAAGGAACATATTTTATAGCAGATCTAATTGGATTAGAAGTTTATACAGAAAGTGGCGATTTACTAGGAAAAGTTGAAGACATTTATAACACAGGAAGTAATGATGTATATGTTGTAAAAGATGAATTAGGTAAACAAATTTTATTGCCAGGAATAAAAGAGGTAATAAAAGAAGTAAAACTTGATGACAAAATAGTAGTTCATCTTATACCAGGTTTATTATAATGGAGGAAAAAATGCGATTTGATATTTTAACACTTTTTCCAGAAATGTTTGAACCAATCAAACAAAGTATAATTGGAAAAGCAGAAGAAAAAAAACTAATAGAAATAAACTTGATCAATATTAGAGATTTTTCAAAAAATAAACATAAAAAAGTAGATGACACTCCATATGGTGGTGGTGCAGGCATGATAATGCAGGCAGATGTAGTGTATGATGCATATAAATCAATAAAAGGTAAAAATGCAAAAGTAATATATTTAACACCACAAGGAAAAGTATTAAACCAAAAAAAAGTAGAGGAACTAAGTAAAGAAGAACAAATAGTTTTACTCTGCGGACATTATGAAGGTATTGACCAAAGAGTAATAGACAAAATAGTAGATGAGGAAATTTCAATAGGTGATTATGTATTAACAGGTGGGGAAATCCCTGCAATGGTATTAATAGATACTGTAAGTAGATACATAGATGGGGTATTAAGTGAAGGTTCAACATCAGAAGAATCATTTTCACATGGAATACTAGAATATCCTCAATATACTAGACCAGAAGTTTTTGAAAATGAAAAAGTTCCTGAAATATTATTATCAGGTCATCACGAAAATATAAATAAGTGGAGAAGAAATCAGGCTCTAAAAAATACATATTTAAAGAGACCAGAACTATTAAAAAATATAAAATTGTCTGAAGAAGACAGAAAAAATTTAGAAAAAATAAAAAAGATGTAATGTGCGAACTTAATAATTCAGCGCACCGCTTGCATAAAGAAAGAAGGAGGTAAATACGATGGATATCATAAAATCAATAGAACATGAACAATTAAAAAATTCTATACCAGAAGTTAGAGTTGGTAATACAGTTAGAGTACATGTTAAAATAAAAGAAGGAAACAAAGAAAGAATCCAAGTATTTGAAGGAATTGTAATTAAAAAACAAGGTGGAGGAGTTAATGAAACATTTACTGTAAGAAAAATATCTTATGGTGTAGGTGTAGAAAAAACATTTTTAATTCATTCACCATTAGTTGAAAAAGTAGAATTAGTAAGAGTTGGTAAAGCAAGAAGAGCTAAACTTTACTATTTAAGAGAAAGAACAGGTAAGGCTTCTAAAACTAAAGAAAGAGTAGGAGCAAGAATTGAAGATAAAGAAATTGTTCTTAAAGAAGATTTAGTAGAAGAACCAGTTCAAGAAGAAGTTGTTGAAAATGCAACAGAAGAAGTAGTAGAAGTTGCAGAACCAGTTGTAGAAGAACCAGCTGTAGAAACACCAGTTGAGAAAGAAGAAAAGAAAGTAGAAGAAAAA
>CANRHQ010000048.1 GCA_947630445.1 uncultured Clostridia bacterium
TACAACAGTACAAGGATTTACATTACAAACAAGTACAAATCAAACAGATTGGAGTGATGTAACAAGTCGAAAATATACTGCAAATGGAACAATATATGCGAGATTAAGAGATAGTTCAAATCAATATGGAGGAACAGCAACAGGAACAATAGGAAACATAGATAAATCAGCACCATCAGCAACAATAACATTAGCAGGAGCAGGAACAGTAACAAGTGCAACAGTAAAAGCAACAGTAACACATTCAGATGGAACTAATCAAAGTGGAGTAAAGACAATGAAATATAAATTAAACACAAGTGCAACAAAATTGGGAACAACTGCAACAAGTTATGATAACACATTCTCAAGTAACGGACAACAATTATCATTATCAGTACCTACAACAGGAACAACAACATATTATTTACATGTACTAACAATAGATAATGCAAATAATCCAACAGAGACAGTATCAAAAGCAATAAACGTAGTAGCAAACAAACATGCACATAGTGCAGGATGTTATACATCAAGAACAGAAGTGTATGTACCGACTGATCCATGGAATAATTGTGAAAACTATGATGATTCTGGAAAATGTAGGTGTTGTGGTGTAGCAGGTCGAGTTGGAATAAATGCGCATCATTGTTATGGAACTATGCATCAAAAAACAAGAACAGTTACGGACCTTACATGTGGAAAAAATGAAAATGCAGTAGAAGGATATAAAATTAGCTATTAACTATTCATATAATACATAAAAACACAAATAATAATTAGGGGAAAATATTTTCCCCTAATTTAGTTATAAAATATTGCAAAAAAATATATAATTAGATATAATAATCACAAATCCTAAGAATATAATTATATTTTTAGTTGCCTTTATTTGAAAAGAGGTAGTATTATGAAAAAATTTTTATCAAATTACAAATCAACGATTATTTTATTAGTTGCCATAGTCGTTGGTGCAATTGTAGGAATTATATTCCAAGAAAAAGCAACTATCCTTAGTCCATTAGGAGACATTTTTTTAAATCTACTATTAGTGGTAATAGTACCACTTATCTTCTTAACAATCACAACATCCATCTCAAAAATGAAAACACCAAAAAGATTAGGAAAAATCATGATAACAATAGTATGTGTATTTATAGTTACATCTATTATTGCTGTATTAGTAGGTTTTGTAACTACATACTTTATTAAGTTAGTAGAACCAGCAGATGGCGAAAAAATTAGAGCATCATTAGAAGAAAATGTGACAGAAGAAACAGAAGAAGATATAACAATAATGGACAGAACAGTAAATTTAATAACAGTAAACGATTTTCAAAAATTATTATCAAAAGATAATATAATAGCACTATTAATTTTCTCAATAATATTTGGATTAGCAATAAATATTACAGGAGAAAAAGCAAAACCAGTAACAGATTTCTTAATATCTGCAAATGAGGTAATAAACAATGTAGTAAAAATAATAATGTATTATGCACCAATAGGACTTGGATGTTACTTTGCAGCATTAGTAGGTAGTTTTGGAAGTTCTATTGTAGTAGGATATTTAAAAACATTTATAATGTATACAATAGTAGCTATAGTATTTTACTTTGTAATGTACACTTTATATGCCTTTATTGCGGCAGGAAAAAAGGGAATAAAACTATTTTGGCAAAATGCCTTACCATCAACATTAACAGCATTAGCAACATGTTCAAGTGCGGCATCAATACCAGTAAATGTTGAGTGTAGTAAAAAAATGGGAGTACCTGATGACATTGCAGAAACCACCATACCATTAGGAACAAGTTTTCATAAAGATGGATCAATAATTGGTTCAGTATTTAAAATAATGTTTTTAGTATGTTTATTTGGAACAAGTCTTGCAACAACAGGAGATATATTAGGAGTATTAGGAGTTGCATTATTAGCAAATTTACTAATTACAGCAGTACCTATAGGAGGAGGAACAATTTCAGAAATGTTAATTATAACAATGATGGGTTATCCTGTTGCAGCATTACCGATATTAACTATAATTGCTACAATTATAGATCCTCCAGCAACAGCACTAAATGTAGTAGGAGACACAGTTTCATCTATGATGGTTGCTAGAGTTGTAGACGGAAAAGACTGGATAAAATAATACATAAAAAATATATAATAAGAATAAATCCAAATGTTAAGCAAGTTTTAACAATTTGGATTTATTTTTGTCAAAAAATGTCTAAATTTATAAATAAAAACATTGTATTAAAAATAATATTCTGATATAATTCAATTAGTGGTTAATAAGATTAATTAGGAGGAAATATATGGAAGAAGAAAAACAATGCCAATGTGGCAATAATGAAAAAGATGAATTTTTAGAAAAACTATGTACAGAATATAAACCAATAAAAGATAACTTAATTCAAATGTTAAATGAGGTACAAGAACATTATGGTTATGTACCTATAAAAGCTCAAAAAACTTTATCAGAATTTTTAAAAATTACAATGGCAGAAATATATGGAGTAGTAACATTTTATTCAAGATTTACACTAAAACCAAAAGGAAAATACAATATAGCAGTATGTTTAGGAACGGCTTGTTATGTAAAAGGTTCTCAAAAAATTATGGATAGGTTAAAAGAAAGACTAAAAATAGAACCAGGAGAAACAACAAAAGATGGAAAATTTTCTATAGAAGAAACAAGATGTGTAGGTGCATGTGGTTTAGCACCTGTATTTACTGTTAATGGAGAAGTATATGGAAAAGCAACTGTACAGAAATTAGATCAAGTCCTAGATGAGCTTAGTGCTAAAGAATAAGAAGGAGGTGCTTTTTAATGAAAACTATAGAAGAAATAAAAGAAATAAGAAAAAATAAAAGAGAAGAATTAGACTTAAGAGTAAATACTAAAGCAGATACAAGAGAAAAACACATATTAGTATGTCATGGAACAGGATGTACTTCTTCAAAATCACCACGAATATTAGAAAACTTTAAAAAAATAATAAAAGAAAAAAATATAGAAAATGTAAGAGTAATAATGACAGGTTGTTTTGGGTTATGTGCTAAAGGTCCAATTGTAATTATAAGACCAGAAGATACATTTTACTCAAATGTTACACCTGCAGATTGTGAAGAAATAATACAAACACACATAATAGAAGGAAATAGAGTAGAAAGACTATTATGTAAAGATATAGATGGAAGTTTAGTAAATAGATTAGATGAATTGAATTTCTATAAAAAACAAAAAAGAATAGCATTAAAGAATTGTGGTGTAATAAATCCAGAAGATATAGATGAATATATTGCTTTTGATGGATATAAAGCAATAGAAAAAGTATTGAAAGAAATGACACCAGATCAAGTAGTAGATGAACTAAAAAAATCAGGATTAAGAGGTCGTGGTGGAGCAGGATTTCCAACAGGCAAAAAATGGGAAATAACAAAAGGATATGAAGCAGATCAAAAATATGTAGTATGTAATGCAGATGAAGGAGACCCAGGGGCTTTCATGGACAGAAGTATATTAGAAGGAGACCCTCATTCTGTTTTAGAATCAATGATGATTGCAGGATATACAATAGGAGCAAATAAGGGGTACATATATGTAAGAGCAGAATATCCAATAGCTGTAAAAAGATTACAAAAAGCTATAGAACAAGCTAGAGATTATGGAATATTAGGAAAGAATATATTTGGAACAGACTTTGAATTTGACATAGAAATAAGACTAGGTGCAGGAGCTTTTGTATGTGGTGAAGAAACAGCACTATTAGAATCAATAGAAGGAAAACGTGGTCAACCAAGAATAAAACCACCATTCCCAGCAGAAAGTGGATTATGGGGAAAGCCAACATTAATCAACAATGTAGAAACTTATGCTAATATAACAAGAATAATACTAAATGGTTCAGAATGGTATTCATCAATAGGAACAGAAAACTCAAAAGGAACAAAAGTGTTTGCATTAGGAGGAAATGTTAATAATATTGGACTTGTAGAAGTACCTATGGGAACTACTTTAAGAGAGATAGTATTTGATATAGGTGGTGGTATTCCAAATGGAAGAGAATTTAAAGCAGCACAAACAGGAGGACCATCAGGAGGTTGTATTCCAGCAGAACATTTAGATACACCAATAGATTATGAATCATTAAAAGAAATAGGTTCAATGATGGGATCTGGTGGATTAATTGTAATGGATAATACAAAATGTATGGTAAGTTTAGCAAAATTTTATTTAGAATTTACAGTAAGTGAAAGTTGTGGAAAATGTACACCATGTAGAATTGGAACAAAAAGAATGTTAGAAATTTTAGAAAAATTATGTTCAGGTCAAGGAACAGAAAATGATATATATAGACTAGAAAAATTGGCAGTAAATATTCAAAAAGCAAGTGTATGTGGATTGGGTCAAAGTGCACCAAATCCTGTATTAAGTACATTAAAATATTTTAGAGATGAATTTAAAGAACATGCTATAGACAAAAGATGTAGAACCAATGAATGTAAAAGTTTAGCTAAGATACAAATTGACCCAGAAAAATGTAAAGGTTGCGGATTGTGTCAAAAACATTGTCCAGTTAATGCAATAGAAGGAGAAGCAAGAGAAAAAAGAGTTATAAATCCAGATAAGTGTATAAAATGTGGAACATGTTTAACAAATTGTCCATTCCATGCAATTAATTAAGGAGGTACATATGGAAGAAAATTTAGTTACTCTAACAATTGACGGAATTGAAGTAAAAGTAAAAAAAGGAACAACAATATTAGAGGCTGCTAGACAAGCGGGAATAGATATACCAACATTATGCTTCTTAAAAGACATAAATGAAGTTGGAGATTGTAGAATGTGCATTGTAGAAGTAGAAGGAAGAAGAGGGTTTGCAACTTCATGTATTCAAAAAGTAGAAGAAGGAATGGTAGTACATACAAACACAGCAGATGTAACAGAAGCAAGAAGAGTGGTTTTAGATTTAATATTATCAAACCATGTAAAAGATTGTCTAACTTGTACTCGTTCAGGAAACTGTGAACTACAAGCATTAGCACAAAAATTAAATGTATTAAATATTGAATTCCCAGGAGAAATGACAAAACATGAGATAGATGACTTATCACCATCTATTGTTAGAGATTTTAATAAATGTATATTATGTAGAAGATGTATATCTGCATGTAAAAAAGTTCAAAAAGTAGGAGCAATAGACTGTATAAATCGTGGGTTTGAATCATGTGTGTCAACAGTAGGAAATTATAGTTTAAATGATGTAAATTGTACAAATTGTGGACAATGTATTCAAGCATGTCCAACAGGCTCTTTACACGAAAAAGAAACAATAGATGATGTATGGGTAAAATTAAAAGATCCAGATGCATATGTAGTTGTACAAACAGCGCCAGCTGTAAGAGCAGCATTAGGAGAAGAATTTGGTATGCCAATAGGTACAAATGTAACAGGTAAAATGATAACAGCTCTAAAAAGATTAGGATTTAATAAAGTATTTGATACAAATACAGGTGCAGACTTTACAATAATGGAAGAAGCACATGAATTTGTAGAAAGATTCAAAGAAAATGATAATTTACCTATGATAACATCATGTTCACCAGGATGGGTAAAATATATAGAAATGAATTATCCAGAATTATTACCACATTTATCAACTTGTAAATCACCACATCAAATGTTTGGAGCATTAGTTAAAACTTATTTTGCAAAAAAAGAAGAAATTGATCCTAATAAAATATATATGGTATCTGTTATGCCTTGTATAGCAAAAAAATTTGAGAGACAAAGAGCAGAAATGAAAAATGATGGTTTATATGATGTGGATAATGTTATTACAACAAGAGAACTTGCTAGAATGATAAAACAAGCAAATTTAGATTTTGAAAAATTAGAAGATAGTTCATTTGATAACCCAATGGGAGAAGCAACAGGAGCAGCTGCTATATTTGGAACAACAGGTGGAGTTATGGAAGCAGCATTAAGAACAGCTCAAGATATATTAACAGGAAAAACACTTGATAAAATTGATTTTGAACAAGTTAGAGGAGGAGACGGAATAAAAAGAGCAACAGTAAATATTGCAGGAAAAGAAGTAAAAGTAGTAGCAGCAAGTGGATTAGCAAATGCACAAAAAATTATGGAAGAAATAAAAAATGGAGAAGCAGATTATCAATTTGTAGAAATAATGGCATGTCCAGGAGGATGTGTAATGGGTGGAGGTCAACCAATAAAGAGTTCTAAAATTAGAAGTGAGGTTGATGTAAGAGCATTAAGAGCAAATTGTTTATATAGTATAGATGAAAAAAGTACAATAAGAAAATCACATGAAAATCCTATTCTTAAACAAATATATGCAGAATATTTAGAAGAACCTGGAAGTTATAGAGCTCACAAATTACTACATACACATTATAATGAAAGACCAAAATATAATTTTAAAGAAAATTAAAAAAAAAAAAGCAACTATAAGCGTGGCTCTTATAGTTGTTTTATTATGTGGTTATTACCGATATGTATATTCAACATATCTACTTACCGCTGACTTTCTGGCTCCAATAAATGAAACCTTAATTGAGGTGTCAGAGAACATATCAACATATTTGTTAACATCTCTTGCCTGTGATACAATGTAAACGTTGTTTACATTTGTAGTATCTACAAGTTCAGAATCATTTAGTGAAGAGTCAACCAGCAGTACACTGTAGGTATCCTCTTGATTATCGCCGTTACTCAAAAGAGCAACAATAGGTCCTTCTTCTGTATAAATCATAGTAGTACCTACTACGCATAATCCGAGCATAACTGTTACAGCAATTAGCAAACTAAAATCAATAATTTTTTTCATTTGTTTATCTCCTATTTTCTTTTGTGTTGTACATTGTACTATATATAAAAAATGAATCGCCACGGTATTTGTGAAGAAGCATAAATTAAATATGCTAAATACAAATACAATTCAAGTATTATAATATAATTATACCATAAATT
>CANRHQ010000049.1 GCA_947630445.1 uncultured Clostridia bacterium
TTTAACAATTCCTTATTTTATAAGGGTTTGCAAGGTTATTTACCACAACAGTTTTTGTACTTTTTGCCACTTCCACATGGACATGGATCATTTCTGCCAACTTTTGGTCCTTGATTAACAACTGTTCTATTAATTTCAGATTTAGTTTTTTGTGTATCACTATCTAAACCTTTTAAAGTTTGCAAAGCTGCACCAGTTATTTTTGCCGCTTCTTCTCTTTTTACTTCTTCTCTTTTACGAAGATTCATTAAGATTTTTACTACATCATATTGTATATCAGCAGTCATTGCCTCATACATTTCCATACCTTCAATTCTATATTTGTCTACTGGATCTTGTTGTCCATATGCTCTTAATCCAATACCATCTTTTAGCTCATCCATGTTATCAATATGATTCATCCACTTTTCATCAACTACTTTAAGCATAACTACTCTTTCTAGCTCTCTTAAAGTTTCACTACCAATTTCTTTTTCTTTGTCATTATATTTAGCTAATGCCATTTCTTGCAATTTATCAACAATTGCATTAGAATCTTTTATATTTTCTTTTATAAAGTCTGTCATTTCTATTCCAAAAGTATTTCTAATATCTGTTACTAAAGTTTCAATATTAATATCATCACCACTAGCAAAATATGATAATACTATTTCTTCAGCAACAGTTTGAATCATTTTTAAAATACTTGAGTTAATATTTTCTCCATTTAATACTTGTTTCCTTTCAGCATATACTGTTTCTCTTTGTGCATTCATTACATCATCATATTTTAAAACATTCTTTCTTATACTAAAGTTTCTTCCTTCAACCTTTTTCTGTGCAGATTCAACCGCATTACTAATCATTTTATTTTCTATAGGCATATTTTCATCCATACCCATAGTGTTATATACTCTTGTAATTATATCTCCGCCAAATATTTTCATTAAATCATCATCTAATCCTATATAGAATTTTGACTCTCCTGGATCTCCTTGACGACCACTACGACCGCGTAACTGATTATCTATTCTTCTTGATTCATGTCTTTCTGTTCCTATAATCTTTAATCCACCTGCAGAAATTACTTTTTGTTTTTCTTCTTTAATTTCTTCATTATATTTCTTTTCTAATTTTTTAAATGTCTCTCTTGCCTCTAATATTTCTTGATTATCTGTTTCATAATAAGTATTAGATTCCTCTATTAACTCTTCTGGAACTTTATTTCTTCTCATTTCTTGCTTTGCTAAATATTCACTATTTCCTCCAAGCATAATATCAGTTCCACGACCTGCCATATTTGTAGCTATTGTTACAGCTCCAAATTTTCCAGCTTGTGCAATTATTTCTGCTTCTTTTTCATGGAATTTTGCATTTAATACTTCATGTTTAATTCCTTCTTTTTTTAAAATACTACTTAACTTTTCTGATTTTTCTATTGAAACTGTACCTACTAATACTGGTTGTCCTTTTGCATGACTTTCTTTAATACTTTGCACTATTGCTTTAAATTTTGCATTTTCATTTTTATATATAACATCATTTTGATCTTCTCTTATCATTGGCTTGTTTGTTGGTATTGATATAACATCCAAATTATATATTTCTTGGAATTCTTCTTCTTCTGTCATTGCAGTACCTGTCATTCCTGATAATTTATCATACATTCTAAAGTAATTTTGGAATGTTATTGTTGCAAGTGTTTTTGATTCATCAGCAATTTTTACACCTTCTTTTGCTTCTATCGCTTGATGTAAACCATTATTATATCTTCTTCCATACATTATACGACCTGTAAATTCATCAACAATTAACACTTCCCCATCTTTAACTATATAATCTATATCTTTTTTCATTATTCCATATGCTCTTAATGCTTGATTTACATGATGAACCAAAGTTGAGTTTTCTATATCATTAAAGTTTTCCAAATGGAATTCACTTTCTGCCTTTTTTATTCCTTTTTGTGTTAATGATGCTGATTTTGCTTTTAAATCTACTATATAATCATATTTTTCATTATCTTCTGCTTGTTCTTGATCTTTAACATCTTCTTCTACAATTACTTTTGGTGTTAATCTTTTAACAAAAGCATTTGCCTTTTTGTATAATTCAGATGATTGATTTGCTCTTCCTGAAATTATAAGTGGTGTTCTTGCTTCATCAATTAATATACTATCAATTTCATCTACTATGGCATATGCCAATCCTCTTTGAACTAACTGTTCTTTATATATTACCATGTTATCTCTTAAATAATCAAAACCAAATTCATTATTAGTTCCATATGTAACATCACAAGCATATGCTTTTTGCTTTTCTTTTGGCTCCATTCCAGCGATCGCTAAACCTACTGTTAGTCCTAAAAATTTATATAGTTTTCCCATCCATTCACTATCTCTTTTTGCTAAGTAATCATTTACTGTTATAACATGTACACCTTTTCCTGTAAGTGCATTCAAATATACTGGAAGTGTTGCTACAAGTGTTTTTCCTTCACCAGTTTTCATTTCTGCAATTCTTCCTTGATGTAAGATTATTCCACCTATTAACTGCACATCAAAATGTCTCATTCCTAATACTCTTTTTGAGGCTTCTCTAACTACAGCAAATGCTTCTGGTAATATATCATCTAGTGTTTTACCTTCTGCTAATTCTTTTTTGAATATATTAGTTTTGTTCTTTAACTCTTCATCTGTTAATTTAGACATCTGCTCTTCTAATTTATTTATTTGATCTACTATTGGCATTATTCTATTTACTTCTTTTTCACTGTAGCTCTTAAATATTTTACTGAAAATTCCCATTCTATCACATTTCCTTCCTTTTGCATACTATTGGCATAGCAATATATTATAATATATCATGATTATATATATATTTCAAGATTTTTTAAATATTTTAATGTAATAAAAATATTTAAAAATAGGATTACAAATAATGTAACCCTATTTTTATTTTCTTAATAACTAATTGTATAATTATCTATTTGATTTGTAGTTTTTCCGCATCCTAATGAATATCCTGTTACTGTACTTGTTGTTTTTCCACATCCTAATGAATATCCTGTTACTGTGCTTGTTGTTTTTCCACATACAAGTGAATAACTATTATTAGGGCTATTACCACATTTCAATGGTCTTTCTGGACAAGGATTTCTATGTCCACCATCATGTCCACATACAGAACAATTTGAAGTTGTATCATGAATACCAGATCCATCACCACTACAGCAACCACATGCAGGACCATAACAACTACTTTGATGCACATGCTTTCCATTACCATAGCATCCTCCTCCACTTGTTGCACTTCCAGTATGTGTATGATATACCTCTGTTGTATAACATCCTCCTCCATTCGTTGCACTTCCAGTATGTGTATGATATACCTCTGTTGTATAACATCCTCCTCCATTCGTTGCACTTCCAGTATGTGTATGATATACCTTTGTTGTATAACATCCTCCTCCTTTTGTTGCATCTCCAGTATGTGTATGATATACCTCTGTTGTATAACATCCTCCTCCTTTTGTTGCGTCTCCAGTATGTGTATGTTTATTTGCTACTACATTTATTGCCTTTGATACTGTTTCTGTTGGATTATTTGCACTATCTATTGTTAATACATGTAAATAATATGTTGTTGTTGCTGTTGTAGATAATGATAGTGATAATTTTTGTCCATTGCTTGAAAATGTATTATCATAACTTGTTGCAGCTGTTCCTAATTCTGTTGCACTTGTATTTAATTTATATTTCATTGTCTTTACTCCACTTTGCTTAGTTCCATCTGAATGTGTTACTGTTGCTTTTACTGTTGGATTGCTTGTTACTGTTCCTGCTCCTTCTAATGCTATTGTTGCTGATGGTGGATCTTTATCTATGTTTCCTATTGTTCCTGTTGCTGTTCCTCCATATTGATTTGAAGTATCTTTTAATCTTGCATATATTGTTCCGTTTGCATAATATTTTTGACTTTTTGCATCGCTCCAATCACTTCCATTTTTACTTGTTTGTAATATAAATCCTTGTACTGTTGTTTCTGCTGTTGCTGTTACATCTTCATTTGTCCAACCTGTTTTACTATATGAGAATGTTATATTTCCTCCTGTTCCTGTAGTTAATTTTGGTACACTTGCTGTTTTTGCTCCTTTTGATGCACTTATATTTCCTGCCTGGTCTTTTACCCATACATAGTATTGCGTGTTTTGTGTTTTACTTCCTATTGCTATATTACTTAATGTTTTTGTATTACCACATGTTGTAAAATTTGTTAATGCTGGTTGTGCTGTACCTGTTGTTATTGTATATCCTATTATTCCTGATTCATTATCTGTCGCATTTATTGTTACTGTATTTGTATTTGTTGTTACATTTCCTACTACTGGTTTTGTTTTATCTATGTTTCCTATCGTTCCTGTTGCTGTTCCTCCATATTGATTTGAACTATCTC
>CANRHQ010000050.1 GCA_947630445.1 uncultured Clostridia bacterium
AAAATGAAAGCAACAGGTGTTGTAAGAAGAATAGATGATTTAGGTAGAGTTGTGATACCAAAAGAAATAAGAAAAACTTTAAGAATAAAAGAAGGTGAACCATTAGAGATATTTACTGATAGAGAAGGACAAGTAATATTAAAAAAATATTCACCAATAGGAGAACTTTCAGAATTTGCTACAGGATATGCAGAAACATTGTCAAAAACAACTGGACATATAGCATGTATAACTGATAAAGATACAGTAATAGCAGTATCTGGAGGATCAAAAAAAGAATTTTTAGAGCAAAATGTAAGTGAAGAACTAGAACAATTAATGGAAGATAAAGAAGTTTACACAAGCAAAGAAAATAGTGATGTTTCAGTTCCGATAACAAAAAATGATAATCAAGAAAGAAAATATAATGCACAAGTTGTATATCCAATAATATCAAATGGAGACACAATTGGAACAGTAATATTATTATCAAAAGAAGCAAATACAAAAATGAATGAAGTTGAAAAAAAGGTTGCACAATCAGCAGCAGCATTTTTAGGAAGTCAAATGGAAATATAAAAGGGCAAAATTTGCCCTTTTTACTTTACTAATAAATTAACTATAGTAACTCCCATTTCACCTTCACCAAAAGTACCAAGTCTAAAAGAATCAACAAGTTTGTGAGATTTTAAAAATTTGTGAATGCCAGAACGCAATGCACCAGTACCTTTTCCATGAATTATACGAATAGGTGAAAGTTTTGCAATATAACAATCATCTAAATATTTATCAATTACAGGAATAGCTTCATCAACAGTATAACCCAAAACATTAATTTCAGAATTTATAGATTTTGCCTTTAAAGAAGAATTAGCTTTGTAAGAGTAATCTTTTTTCTCATTAGAAACTCTTGGTTCTTGTAAATATTTAATATTAACATTAATTTTCATAGAACCAACTTGAACTTGTACAGTTTCATCCTTTGAAATATTTGAAATTACAATACCATCACTATTCAAATTAGAAACAAATACTTTTAAATTAGGTTTTATAAGTTCTTTAGAAATAGGATGTGAAATATCAATATTATTTTCATCTGATTTTAAAGATGAAATTTTCTCATTCAAGGTATTTCTAATTTTGTTTGCTTTAGAAGCGGAAGAAGTAGATGAAATAGATTTAATCATATCATCAACAGTATCTTTAGCATCAACAAGGATCTGTTTAGCTTCTTGTTTAGCATTTGCAATTAATTCTTTTTCTTTAGAAGTTATATCTAAATTATGCTTTTTTAAATTCCTTTTTAATTCTTCAATTTCTTTTAAAGATGCAGAAATTTCAGCTTTTTCATTTTCAATTTTTGCTTTGCTATCATAGATATTTTTTAATAAATCTTCTAAATTTACAGTATCTTTACTTAACATAGAAGAAGCACGCAAAATAATATCTTCTTTCAAACCAAGTTTTCTACTTATTTCAAAAGCATTGCTTTTTCCTGGAATACCAATTAAAAGTCTATATGTTGGTTTTAAAGTTTCAAGATTAAATTCAACACTAGCATTTTTAAAATTTGGTGTAACAAGGGCATATTTTTTTAATTCTTGGTAATGTGATGTAGAAACTGTAATTGCACCAATATTTGAAAAATATTCTAAAATACTAATTGCTAAATTTGCACCTTCTATTGGATCTGTTCCAGAACCAAGTTCGTCAAGTAATACAAGACTATTAGAAGTAACAGAATTAGTAATATTAACAATATTAGTCATATGTGAAGAAAAAGTACTTAAAGATTCAGATATACTTTGTTCATCACCAATATCAGCAAAAATATTATCAAAAACATAAATGCTAGAATTCTCATCAGCAGGAATATTCAAACCACTACATGCCATTGCTGTTAAAAGACCAATTGTTTTTAAAGTAACAGTTTTTCCACCAGTGTTTGGACCAGTTATTATTAAACAAGAAAAATCTTTTCCTAATTCCAAAGAAAAAGGAACAACAACAGATTTATCAATAAGTGGATGCTTTGCATTTTTTAAATTAATAAATTTATTGGTATTTATTTTTGGAGTAATACAATGTAAATCTAAAGAGTATAAAGATTTAGCAAAAATAAAATCAAGTTTACCAATAACTTCTACATTATTTTTTAATTCTTCTGTATATGGAAATAATAAACTACTTAAATTTTGTAAAATATGTTCAATTTCTATATTTTCTTCAATACTTAAATTAGAAAGTTCATTATTTAGTTCAAAAACAGCAATAGGTTCAATAAATACAGTTGAACCACTACTAGAAATATCATGAACAAATCCTTTTATATTACTTCTAAATTCTTCTTTTACAGGTATTACAAAACGACTATTACGAATTGTAACAATATTTTCTCTAATATATTTTGAATAAGTAGTAGAATGTAAAATTGAGTTTAGTTTAGAACGAATGTCTTGTTCAATTTTTCTTTTTTTCCTTCTAATATCCTGAAGTTTGACTGAAGCAGTATCTGCAATATTATCTTCATCTATAATTGATTTTGTAAATGTTGAAATAACACTAGGATTTATATATAGTGTATTAAAATATGAGCTTAAAACCTTAAAATCTTCTTTATTAAGGAAGTCTTTATTAAAATAATCCTTTAAATCAGCAGACATTTGTAAAATATTTTTTAGTTCTAATAGTGCTTTAATGCTTAAAGTACTACAACTGTCTAAAGCCTTTAAATAAAGTGTTATATCATTAAACTCTCCTAGAGGAGGAGTACTATTTCGCTCAATGAGAATTACTCCTTCTGATGTTTCTTCAAGCATTTCTTGAACTTGGTTTATATCATAAGATGGTCTGAGAGATAAAGTATAATTTCGACCAATATATGTTTTACAATAATTAGTGATTATATTTAAAATTTTGTCATATTCTAATTTCTTTAAATTATTGTTCATTTTGAACCTCCTAAACTATATTATGTCATAAAAAGTGGAGAACTTCAAATATGAGTTAAATAATTTGGGGAGAAAATAAAAAAGATTTTAAATAAATAATAAAAAAGTAAAGACACCTATGAT